>NZ_JANIJY010000006.1:0-173132 GCF_024580695.1 Brevibacterium sp. 91QC2O2
ATGCCTATCGGAACCCGGTGACAACACCCCCCGGATCATCAATGACTGGGGGCATAAGTCATGCCGGGCCCGACGGGCCAGCAGTCCTGATCCTGTCACGAACCAGGGCTACTAAAAAGGTAACGGGACTTGAACTGATCCGTTCCCCCTCGCACACGAAATCGTGAATCGGCGTTCTGCCGCATGATTCCGCGGTTTCTGCGAGGCCCACCTGTGGATAACTGCACCGCGATTCACAACCTAGCAGCGTCGGTAGCACATGAGTTAGCACATGAAAGCGGGCCGGATCACGAGAAGCGGCCTATCCGATGGCCACGCCAAAGAGTGCCCCAATGGCGTATGTGGCGATCATGGTCGCTGAGCCCATGACCACGTTCCGGAGAATTGCGCGACCGCGCGGCGCGCCACCGAGCGCAGCGCTGATCCAACCGGTGAGGAAGAGGCCGATCACAACTGCGATGGCTGCGATCCAAACTCGGTGTCCGCCGACGGGGAGCAAGATCATGATGAGTGGGATCAGCGCTCCAACGGCGAACGCAATGAACGATGACACGGCGGCTGCCCACGGGCTTGTGAACTCTTCATGGTCGATTCCGAGTTCGACCTCTGCGTGAGCGGCGAGAGCGTCCGTCTCGGTAAGCTGCACCGCGACCTGATGTGCGAGGTCATCTGAGAGGCCCCGCTGTCGATAGAGCTCGGTGAGTTCTTCAAGCTCCTCCTTGGGCATGGTTTCGAGCTCCCACCGTTCTTTTGCGATGAGCGCTTTCTCTGTGTCGCGTTGGGTGCTCACCGAAACATACTCTCCGCCAGCCATTGAGAACGCCCCGGCAACTACGGCGGCGATACCGGCCGTCGCGATTGCCAGTACGTTGTTTGGTGTAGCGGCAGCGACACCGACGACGACACCCGCGGTAGAGACGATGCCGTCGTTTGCGCCGAGCACCCCTGCACGTAGCCAGTTCAAACGTTGGCCCACGTTCTGCAGGTGGGCTTCGCCGGGATGCGGCGTGGTGCTTGATCCGGATGCCATATTGTTCATTTCCTGTCTTGGGTCGTGCTGAAGTGAAGTTGTTCCGTCGATGCGACTGGTGATGATCGTGTGATTCGCTCAGATCGTGGGCCGACTGCACGGAGTGCGCCGAGGATGGCCACCAGGTCAACGACTTCTTGCAGCCACGCGCCGAGGAGTGCGGGGAGGAACCCGAAGGCGGCGATGAGCATGAGGCCGACGCTGATGATGATGCCGAGCCAGATGCTTTGCAATGCGATGCGCACGGTGTCTTTGCCGATGCTCACCGCGCGCGGCAGGGCCGAGAGTGTGTCGTAGCGGTTCACGATGTCCGCAGACTCCGATGCTGCGGTTGCACCGCGCGCCCCCATCGCAAAGCCAATATCCGCAGCAGCGAGCACTGGGGCATCGTTGAGGCCGTCACCGACCATGATGAGCGGGCGGGGCTGCACGCTACTGACAATGCGAACTTTGTCGCCGGGGCGGCACTCGGCGTGCACCTCGCCGATTCCAAGGTGCTGTGCGATGGGTTCGGCGGTGGCTGCAACGTCTCCGGTAACCATGAGCGTGCGCACGATGCCAAGTTCGCCCAGATCTTGGAGCGCTTGGCTTGCTTCTTCGCGCACTTGGTCGCGCATGACGATGGCTCCGGCGAAGCGGTCATCGACCGAGACGTAGATCGCGAGTTCCCCTGGAGCAAGGTCTGCCAGCACGAGGTCGGGCGCGGAATCGCGCACCCAGGAGGGCTTGCCGATACGAACCGTCACTGCCTCAGATGCGTCAGGAGTGCGGAGCACAGCCGCGACTCCGTTCGTCGCGATCTCCTCGGCATGTTCGGCTTCGATGAGCGACAGACCGTGCTGTTTCGCGGCCTGCACGACGGAGCCCGCGAGCACATGGGAGGAGTACACCTCCGCTGAGGCTGCGAAACGCAGCAGTTCGTCTTTGCCGGTGCGGGCGGCGGGCAGGATGCGTTCGAGCACCGGTTTGCCGGTAGTGATGGTGCCGGTCTTATCGAATGCCGCCGAGCGGGCTCGTGAAAGCTGTTCGAGAGTGCCGCCACCCTTCACGATCAGCCCGAACCTCGCGGCACGGCTCATGCCCCCGAGAAATGCGACCGGCGCGGCGATCAGCAGCGGGCATGGCGTCGCCACCACCAGCACCTCGGCAAACCGGACAGCCTCTCCACTGACCGCCCACGCGATCCCAGCGATCACGAGCGCGAGCACTGTGAACGGCACCGCGTACCGATCTGCGAGCCTCACGACTTTGGCTTTGCTGCCCGCGGCCTGTTCGACGAGCCGAACAATCTGCTGATACTCGCTCTCGGCGGCCGGAGCCGCGGCCCGCATGGTGACTGCGGCTTGTCCATTCACCGCACCGCTCGACACTTTCTCTCCCGCGTCACGCTCAACGGGCAGGCTTTCACCGGTCAATGACGACTCATCGAACACGGCGTGCTCGGAGACGAGGATCGAGTCCACAGGCACGAGTGCACCCGGCCGCACCAACAACAGATCACCCACCTCGACTTCTTCGACCGGTATGTCCTCGGTCGTGACCTCGGCAGTATGCCCGTGCATGTCCGCGCCGAGTGCGCTTGGGGCGAGAATGCGCGTGGCCTGCTGGGGTGCCTTACGCAGCAGCGCGGTCAGTTCCCGCTTCGAACGGTTCTCAGCGTAATCTTCGAGGGCCGCCCCGCCGGTGAGCATCAGCACCACCACGAGCGCCGCCCACGGCTCCCCAACGAGCACTGCAGCGGTGATTGCCGTCACCGCAAGAATGTCGAGCCCGGCGTGCCCTCGGATGAGCTGCCGGATCATCCCGACCGCCTCCCACCCGGCAATCACGAGCGCATACGCACCCACAATCCAGCTGGCCGACTCACTGGCCGGAGTCGCTAAGAGAACCAACCCGATCATAGCCACCAACAGTGTTGCGATCACGAGTGGATATGCCCTGACCAGAGATGAAAAACGGCTCATGCTTCAATCCTCCCAGGCGGGCACGCTTCTCGCATTGCAGGCCAGCCTCGTCTGAGTATCCGCGTAGCGCATTCAGAGCAGCAATGCCCCGGCTCCTGCGGCCCCGAGCACTACCGCCCATGCCGGTGTTTTCCAGGACGTGAGTGCGACGAACGCGAGTGCCGCGACGACGAGTGATGCGGCGTTCGTGACACCCGCGGTGAATACGGGGTCGTACAGCGCGGCGGCAAGCAGCCCGACGACTCCGGAGTTCACGCCCGTCAGCACACGCTGCACTCTCGGCGCACGACGCAACCGCTCACAGAAGGGCAGCACCCCCATCACGAGCAGCGCAGACGGCAGAAAGATCGCGAGCAGCGCAATGGATGCGCCGAGCAGCCCACTCGGGCCGCTCGTGGTGACCGCTCCGAGAAACGCGGCGAAGGTGAACAGCGGCCCTGGCACCGCCTGCGCGGCACCATACCCCGCGAGGAACGCACCCGGCTCCACCAGTCCAGTCTGCACTGTCTCAGCCTGCAAAAGCGGGAGCACGACATGCCCGCCGCCGAACACGAGCGACCCCGCACGATAGAAGGTGTCAATCAGGCCTACCGTGGCGTTGCCGGTGAACGCAGCAAGAATCGGCAACCCTGCGAGCAGCATGACGAACACAGCCAGGCTCAACCATCCGACTGCGGGCCGCAGGCGCACCCGGAAACGCGGTTCATCGTTCTCGGCCGTGCTCGGGGATCGACAGACGAAGAACCCCGCGATCCCGGCCAAGGCCATCGCGCCGAACATCGTCAGCGGGCCGGGTACGAGCAGCACGACAGTGAGCACCCCGACAGCAATCGTCGCTCGTCGCGCATCAGGCGTGAGTGACTTTGCCATCCCGAGCACAGCATGACCCACGACCGCGACCGCCGCAGCCTTCAGGCCCAGCACCCATCCAGCCTGCGATACGTCGCCAAGGGTCGATACGCCGAGCGCGAACCCGAACAGCAATACCGCAGATGGCAGTGTGAACCCGAGCCATGCCGCGACAAGACCGAGTATTCCAGCTCTCTGCAAACCGATCGCCATGCCGACCTGGCTTGATGCCGGGCCGGGAAGAAACTGGCACAATGCGACAAGATCCGCATACGCGCGATCACCCAGCCACCTGCGTCGCTCGACGAACTCTGCTCGAAAATATCCAAGATGAGCGACCGGGCCACCGAACGACGTGCACCCTAACCTCAAGAACACCAGAAGGACCAGCAATGGCGCGCCAAAGTCGGTTCGACGGCCACCTTCTGCGGATAACATTTCTTACTCAGAATGGGGCACCGTCCGGGACTGGCGCTACTCGCCGCGCTGCATTCACGCAGTGTTCACTCGCGGCTCAGAAGCCGTCACCGACTTACGCGAACCTTCCGTGTCGCACAGTGCGATTCTAAGATCGCTCTGCTGACTTCTGAATGAACGTATGTTACCGTGGTAGGTAACACAGTTTCTGTATTAGAAACATCAGGTGGTGGTCCTCATGCATGGCGGCGTGATCCTGTTCCGGAGAACCGGAGCCGACGCGCGCCGCTATGTCGAAGCTGACCGTTCCCGCGCTGACGATTACTACCTCGGGGACGACGCCTCTGTCGCGCAGTTCACGACCCTCGACAGTAAGGGCAACGTCACCGCTGCTCTCGGGCTCGACCCGGAGGCCTACGCCGGATGGGTGGACTGGGTGAACCCGGTCACGGGCGAGTCGATGGGAAAGCCGCGACTGCCTGGTCAGGGGCGGCAGGGATCGCCGCGGTTCGCGGAGATGGTCGTCAACGCCCCCAAGTCTTTGTCGATCGCCGCCGCACTCCACCCGGAGGTCTCCGATGCCCTCGACCTGGCGGAACAGGATGCCGTGGCGGAGATTCGGCGATGGATTGCCCAGCACTCCGTTACTCGCGTCGGCCCTCGCGGGAAGCAGGAGGTCGTGCCCGCCCGCGAGGTGCAGACGGTTGCCGTGTCGCACCGCACGAGCCGTGCGGGTGATCCGCATCGGCATATCCATTTCCAGATCGGCACCCGCGTGCAAGCGGCCGGGAAATGGCGCGCCTTGGATACGGCGGCGTTATTCAAGCAGCAGGGAGCGATCCGTGCCCTCGGCACCGCCGTCATCGCCGCGCACCCCGAGCTCGCCGAGGTGCTCGACCGGCACAGCCTCACCCTCGACACCATGACGGGTGAGGTGGTCGAGCTCGAACGGTTCAACCCCGTGATGAGCAAACGCGGCGAGCAGGTGCGCAAGCATCTGGAACGGTTCGAGGCCGAATGGGAGGCGGCGCATCCGGGCGAGACGATGGGGCCGGTCGTCTCCGCCCGCCTCGCGGCGAAAGCGTGGGCGCACGAGCGCCCCGCGAAGAAGACCACCACCCTGCACGAGGAACAGGCGTGGATCGCGGAGTTACGGGAGGCCGGCTACGACCCCGACACGTTGCAACGCCCCGCCCCACGTGCACGGGTATCGCTCGATGACCTCTCCGTGCAAGAGGTGGCGAGTCGTGCACTCGATCGCTGCGCGGCAGGCGGGTCGGCGTGGACGCGGCACAGCGTGCAGGGGCACGCGACTCGCGTCATGACCGACTACGGCGTGCACGCCACCCCTGCCGAGATACGCGAGTTCGTCAGTATCGCAACGGGGTTGGTGTTGGAGGATTGCTTATCGATCCTCCCGCCCGGCGCACCGACGCCCGAGCATGTTGCGCACCTCACGAGCGTGCGGGTGGTGCAGGCCGAGACCGAGCTGCGCGACCTCCTCACCCAGTGCGCACCGAAGCGCGAACCGCGTCACCCCGACCTGGACGAGACCGCGCACGCGCACGGTCTGGACGCCGGGCAGACGATCGCGGCTGCCGCGGTCGCGTCGCGTGATCCGCTTGTGGTCGTGGAGGGTGCGGCCGGTGCGGGCAAGACCACGATGCTCGGCGCTGCAATCGAGGTCGCAGCGCAGCACGGTCGGGCGGCTCGAGTCGTGGCGCCGACGTTGCGTGCCGCGCAGGTCGCGCACGACGAACTCGGCGTGCCCGCGACGAGTGTTGCAGCGCTCGTGCACGCCCACGGCTGGCGCTGGAACGACGACGGTGTTTGGACGCGCCTCACCCCCGGCGACACCGACCCCGAGACGGGCCGCACCTACAACGGCCCGAACATGGAGGCGCGGCTTGCGCGGGGTGAGCGGGTGATCGTGGACGAGGCCGGGATGCTCGACCAAGACACCGCCCTCGCCCTCCTCACCATCACCACCGAAGCGAAAGCGACGGTCGCGCTCGTTGGGGATCGTGCGCAGCTTCCCGCGGTCGGTCGTGGCGGGGTGCTCGACATGGCCGCGCAGATTCGGGGTCGCACGTTCGACATGGCCGAGGTGCACCGCTTCACCGACCCCGCCTACGCCGACCTCACCTTGCGCATGCGCGACGGCACCGACCCCGGCGATGTGTTCGACCGACTCAACGCCGAGGGGCTTGTACGGCTCCACGCCAGCGGCGAGGACGCGCACGCCCATGTCGCCCGGCAGCCGGAGGATGGTGAGGCGGTGACAGTGAGCACGAATGACGAGGCCCGCACCGTCAACGCCGCCATCCGCGAGGTGCGTGTCGCTCAGGGTGTCGTCGACGATACCCGCACCGTCTACGGCAGCGATGATCTCGCTATCGGGGCGGGTGATCTGATCCAGACGCGACAGAACGACTCCGGTATCGGGGTGGCGAACCGGCAGCAATGGATCGTGCAACACGTCGAGGACGACGGTGCGCTCCGCGTCCGCGAACACGGGAACGGGCGCAAACAGCAGCACACCGTCCGCCTACCCGCCGCATACGTGGCCGAGCACGCCCACCTCTCCTACGCGGCAACCTCCTACGGGGTCCAGGGCGCAACCGTGACGGGAGCGCACACGCTCCTCACCGACGCCACGAGCGCCGCGAGCGTCTACGTCGGCATGACCCGAGGCCGCGACCACAACCTGTTGCACGTGGTGGCGGAGAGCGAGGCGGATGCGCGGGCGCAGTTCATCGAGGCGATGGCACGCGACCGCGCCGACCGCGGCCTCACCACCGCCACACGGCGCGCCACGGAAGCCGTAGCTGGGCTGACCGACGACGGGCCGGTGAAGTTCGTCAACGAGAAGATCGCCGCGCTGATGCACCGCGCCCAGACCGCCGAGGTGCAGGCGGCACGGTGGCAGCAGGTCGGCACCGCCCTCGCCGACCTCCGCGAACGCGAGACGGCTAGCCGGGAAAGGGCACGCGCGGCCGAGGAGGCGGCAAGGCAGCGGGCCGTTGAGGTGCGTGCCGAGGTCGCCGCCCCGGTCGTATCAGCGGCAGAGGCGGCGCTGAGCGACTGGCAGGATGCCGACGCCGCCGAGCAGAGAGCAGCCGATCAAGTACAGGCGGTGTCGTGGTTCGGGAAGCGTCGTGCCCGCACCGACCACGAAACCGCGCAGGCTCGCGCCCAGCAGGCACGCCAGCATCTCACGGACGAGTGGGGCGGCCCGCCGAAGTGGATCGAGAACAGCGAGGCGTGGATGCAGCGCGTCACCGGGCCGTTGGTCGACGGCGACTCCCGCGTGACCGAGGCTGAGCGCGAGCACCGGGAAGCGCGCGACGCCCTGGTCGGTCGGCCCGAGCAGGCGCAGATGGCTCGGTTGGCAGCGTACGCGCGCGCGTTCGGCACTGAGAGAGTGCACCGCAATCGAGAGAACTACCTCAACGCCAATCCCGCGCAGCAGGCGGCGCGGGCGGCACAGGCGGCGAAACAGGCAAGGGAGGACGCCGAGCTGCTCGCCACCCTCACTCCTGCAGAGGCGACGGCGAGGATCGAGCAGAGCCAGTCTGAGCAGGCCGCGCGCGAGGCGCGGCGTGTCGAGCGGGAGCGCGCGCTTCTGCACGATGTCGAACAGGAGCACCGCACCACGCCCCGCCGCGAGGGACCGGGCCTGAGCTTCTAATCTGTCGTGAACGCGGCTACCGACGGTGGTCCTCGACTAGAGTTCCTTGTCTCTCAGCAGGAGGAAGCCGGGATTCCGGTTCCGAGTGTCTGCGGGTCTAGAGCTGCCGCGAGCATGGTCAGGATCTCGGGCACGATCGCGTAGTAGGCCCACTTGCCACGCTGCTCGCGGGTGACGAGACCGGCGTCGACGAGCTGCTTCATGTGATGGGAGACGGTGGGCTGGGAGAGGCCGACCGGCTCGGTCAGATCGCACACGCACGCCTCCCCGTCGGACTGCGCGGCGATCATCGACAACAACCGGACCCTGGTCGGATCACCCAGCGCCTTGAACATCCGCGCCAACCGCTGCGCGTCCTCGACCGCGAGCACACCGCCCGTCACCGGGGCGCAGCATCCTCCGGCATCAGTCGCGATCAGCGGTAATGAGGTCGTCATGATCCTGATCCTACGGCACGCATTGACAACTGTCGATACATCGAAGAGTATCAATGCGTAGAGATGCACGATCCCGAGGAGTAGATGATGAGCGAGAACACCGAGCTGCGCGAACAGATCCGCGCCCGCTATGCCCAGGCCGCGACCGCGGTCACCGGCGGCACCCGCAACGCCGACCTCCTGATCGAGGAGACGCCTGTCACCTCGTGCTGTTCGAGCGTGCCTGCTGCCGAGGGCACGGGCTCGGATTCGGGTTCGTGCTGCGCCCCGACCGAGCGGAGCTTCGGCGCGGGCCTCTACGACGAGGCCACCGCGGCCGGTCTGCCCCTCGAAGCTGTTGAGGCGAGCCTGGGCTGCGGCAACCCCACCGCGGTCGCCGAGCTCCACGAGGGTGAACGCGTCCTCGATCTCGGCTCCGGCGGCGGCATCGATGTGCTGCTGTCTGCCCGTCGTGTTGGGCCGACCGGGTTCGCCTACGGGGTGGACATGACTGACGAGATGCTCGCCCTGGCCGAGAAGAACAAGACCGAGGCCGGTGCGGAGAACGTCGAGTTCCTCAAGGGCACCATCGAGGAGGTGCCGCTTTCGGACGGGGCGGTGGATGTGGTGATCTCCAACTGCGTCATCAACCTCTCCACCGACAAGCCCGCCGTGCTCGCCGAGATGTTCCGCGTCCTCACCCCCGGCGGGCGGATCGGGGTCTCCGATGTCGTCGCCGAAGACCGCCTCACCCCCGGGCAGCGGGCCGAACGCGGCTCCTACGTCGGCTGCATCGCCGGAGCCCTCTCCCAGACCGAGTACCTCGACGGACTCGACAAGGCGGGGTTCACGGATGCGAGCGTGAAGTTCACCCACGAGGCCGCGGACGGGATGCACGCCGCGATCATCCGAGCCACCAAACCCACCAACTGAACTGACGAGGAGATAGAGCGTCCCGATGCCCGCACCCCAGAACACCACGAACACTCCAGCGCCTGCGGCTGCGGCGACGCGGCGGTTGTCGACGCTGGATAAGTGGCTGCCCGTCTGGATCGGGCTGGCCATGATCGCCGGCCTCCTCCTCGGACGCTTCATCCCCGCCCTGGCCGACGTGCTCGCCCGGATGGAGGTCGCGGGCATCTCGGTGCCGATCGGCCTGGGCCTGCTGGTGATGATGTACCCGGTGCTGGCGAAAGTCCGCTACGACAAGATCGCCGCCGTCACCGGCGACAAGAAGCTCTTGGCGTCGTCGCTGGTGCTGAACTGGCTGCTCGGCCCCGCGGTGATGTTCGCCCTCGCCTGGGTATTCCTGCCCGACCTGCCCGAGTACCGCACCGGCCTCATCATCGTCGGCCTCGCACGCTGCATCGCGATGGTCGTGATCTGGAACGACCTCGCCTGCGGCGACCGGGAAGCAACAGCGGTGCTGGTGGCGATCAACTCGATCTTCCAGGTCGTGATGTTTTCCGTGCTCGGCTGGTTCTACCTCACGATACTCCCCGGCTGGCTCGGCCTCGACACGCAGGGCTTGGACGTCTCGGTGGGGCAGATCGCCCTCAACGTGCTCGTCTTCCTTGGTGTGCCGCTGGTCGCGGGGTTCGCGACCCGGTGGATCGGCGAGAAGCACCGCAACCGCGAATGGTACGAAGAGAAGTTCATCCCGCGCATCGGGCCGTGGGCACTCTATGGACTGCTGCTCACGATCGTGCTGCTCTTCGCCCTCCAGGGCGAGGCGATCACGCAGAATCCCCTCGATGTGGCCCGGATCGCGCTGCCGCTGCTGGTGTACTTCGCGCTCATGTGGTTCGCGGGCCTCTTGCTCGGCAAGGGCATCGGCCTCGGCTACGCCCGCTCCACGACGCTGGCGTTCACCGCGGCGGGCAACAACTTCGAGCTCGCCATCGCCGTCGCCATCGGCACGTTCGGCGCCACCAGTGGACAGGCTCTCGCTGGGGTGGTCGGGCCGCTGATCGAGGTGCCCGTTCTTGTCGGTCTCGTCTACGTCTCCCTGTGGGCTGCACGCCGTTGGTTCCACACCGACCCCTACCAGACAGAAACGAGCCCCCGATGACCGCCGAAGCCATACCGTCCGTGTTGTTCGTCTGCGTCCATAACGCCGGACGCTCCCAGATGGCCGCCGCCTTCCTCACCCACATCGCCGCGGGACGCATCGAGGTTCGCTCCGCCGGGTCCGAACCCGCCGATCACCTCAATCCGGCTGTCGTGGAGGCGATGCGTGAGGTCGGCATCGACATCACGGCCGAGCGTCCGAAGCTGCTCACCATCGACGCCGTGGAGACCGCCGATGTGGTCATCACGATGGGCTGCGGCGACACGTGCCCGATCTTCCCCGGCAAACGCTACGAGGACTGGCAGCTCGACGATCCCGCCGGCCAAGGCCTCGACGCCGTGCGTGCTATACGCGACGACATCGCATCCCGCATCCGCGACCTCGTTTCTGAGCTCACCTGACACCAGATCGCGCCTATACAGAGGGCTCGTCTCTCGGATGGGTTGTCCTACCGTCCGAGGGTCGGCGGTTCGCGGCGGCTGGTCGGGCCAGGGTGTTCCGGCCAGTCTGGCAGTTCAGGCGGCGCTGCGAGCCGTCTTTGGGGCGGCAGTAGCCCGGTCGGTAGCACCCGTTCCAGAGGCTTCCGCCGTGCCCGCTGTTCCCGTTCCAGTTGACCGAGCGGCGCGCCGGGCGTCTGACTCAGGGTGCGAATCATGGTCTGCGCGTCACGTTGGAGACCGATGTAGGCCGGAGCGGTCTCCCGTCCGAGGTAGCCGGGGCGTGCCTGGGCTTTGGCAAAGACGGCGGCGTAGCCCTGCAACCAGTCAAACGCCTCGCGCACCCTAAATGGGCGGTGCTGTTCCCGGCGAAGCACGGCTGCCGCCTCAGCGGGCCGTTCCCAGTCCCCGGCGTCGGTGCGCGTGTTGTCGAACAGGAGCTGTTCGCGGGAGAACACCTGCATCCGTTGGACGTGCGGGAGCGCTTCGAGCGCGGCCACAACGCCCGCCGACTCCAACAGCGCGCTTTCGTGAGCTTGGGGCGGTGTCCAGCGACCCACGGCCGGGTATCCGGCGTCGAGGGAACGCATCTCCGCCGACAGTCGGGAGACCGCCGCCGGGGTCGCCACCGCGACGACCTCGACCCGGTACCCGGCTTCGGCGAACCGGGTCGCGGTGGCGGTGACCATGCCCACGTCGCGGAACGTGCCCTCCAACAGCACCGAGTACCGATGTGCGAGCGCGTGGTCCAGGGCCAGGCTGACGAGGCCGCCCGAGACGGGGGCGGTCGCGGCGGGCATCTCCAATGGTGCGTGATCGGCCAGGCGCGCATAGTCGGGGTGGTACTCGCGCAGATCATCTCCGGTGATCTCGACCAGATCATCGGCGGCGTGCTCGCGGAGGATCACTCGCTGTGCCCGTGTCTTTCCCGGCGCCGGTTGCCCGCCGAGGAGCACCAGAACGGGAGCTGCTTGGTCGGGAGCGTGCCCGGTAAAGAGTTCGTCGCGAACGTCAGCGTCGAAGGCCTGGGCGAGCCAGGCGTGGGAGCCGACCGGTTCGGTCACTCGGTGCCAGTGAGGGCGAGCTTTTCCAGCCGCCACACTTCGTCTTGTGCGATGAGCCCGGCCCGGTCGTCCGCGTCCAGTGCCCGGACCTGCTTCTTGACCAGGCGGCGTCGCGCCGCCCAGTGATCGCGCTCAGTATCATCGGCGGCGTCGTTCTTGCGGGTGAGGAGGATCGAGGAGAGCACCGAAGCGGTGTGCCGAGCGATGTCGTAGACCATCGCGTCGGAGACATGCTCGAAGTCCGCCCGCGCCTGCGGCGGCTGGGTCAGGATCGTGTCACTCATGCGCTCCTCCGTTCCTCATCTACTAGGAGTTTACCGCGGTCGACTGACCGTGCCCAGGGCGGTGGTGCCGATTCGGCACGCCCGGCAACGTCTCATCCGTCCTCGGGGCGGACATCGGCGAACAGGGCGAGGAACTTCTCGCGCGGGATCACGACCCGGCGGCCGAGCCTGACCGAGGGGATCGTGCCCTCGTTGATGCTCGTTGTGATCGTGCGGGGATCGACCCCGAGGGCTTCGGCGGCTTCTTTCCGGGTGATGACCAGGCTGCGCCGCCTGCGCAAGTCTTCCATGTCGAGAGTGCTCTGCCGCATCATCACACCATCCGTTCCAGTTACGCGCGCGCGGGGTGCATACCAAGATAGAACGACCGGGCTTGCGATGTCAAGCATCGCGTTGTAGATTTCTTACATGGAAACAGAACGAGTACGGGGCAACCCCGCAGGCATCACGAACACGCACGTCGCCAACAACATCCGCACCGCCCGGCAGGCGATCGGCATGGACTTGCGCACCCTCTCCGACGGCATGGCACAGGCCGGGCGGAAACTCTCCCCGTCGGGGATCAGCAAGCTAGAGGCCGGAGACCGCCGCGTCGACGTGGACGACCTCATCGTCATCGCCTACCTGCTGCGCACCAGCCCCGCCGCGCTCCTGACCCCGCCAGGGCAGGCGACGACGCTCACCGGCGTACCCGACGACTACGAGCCGGAGGAGATCGACCGGTGGATGCGCGGGGAACTCGTGCTCACCGACGAGGGCCTGTTCAACTACTGGCAGCAGGAATGGGTCATCTGCACCGACCGCATCCACTACCTCGAAACCACGCTCGCGGGCATGACTGCACCGAGTCAGGACGATCCTGAGAAGCCGCAGGCGCATCCCAAGACGATTGCCGCCTACCAGGAGCGCTTGGAGACAGCGCGGGCGCGAGCGCGGGCGATCCGGGAACGCGGCGTGCAACTCGATCCCGAGGGGCGCGTGTTCAACGCCGCCGACTACATCGACAACTACGCCCAGACCCACCAGCCCGGACAGACGACAGCAAGGAGCACCCTGTCATGACCATTAAGACCCCATCCGGTGCCGATGAGCGCGGCGGGGGTGAGAAAAAGCAGCGGCGTTCCAGGTCGCGGCATCGGGGATCGCTGGGCGACTACCAGACCCGCAAGGGCAAGCGGTGGAAGTTCCAGATCTATGTGCTCATCGACCCCGAGAAGCCCGAGCTGGGCGAGAAGCGAGTCACCCGTGGCGGGTTCACCGACCTCGAAGAAGCCCAGGCCGCCCTCACCGAGGCATTGAAGAAGAAAGCGAAGAACGAGAAGTTCCTCGGCAAGGTGCCCACCCTCGCCGTCTACGCCGATCACTGGGCCGACAGCCTCCGGTTGGCGGACTCCACGATCAAGGGGTACCGGAAGATCATCCGCAACCACATCACCCCCGATCTCGGCAAGATCAAGCTCGACAAGCTCACCGCAACCCGCATCGGCTCCCACTACCGAGAGCTGGAGAAGCACGGCCGCAAGGACGAGCATGGCAAGGGCAAGCCCCTCTCAGCCAACAGCGTCCACAAGGTGCATGTCGTGCTCGGAGCGATCCTCGATGCCGCGATCGACGACGGGCTGATCTCGGTGAACCCGTCGAAGAAGCGCCGCACCGTCAACGCGCCGAAATCGAGCGAGGTGCGGGCGCAGAAGCCCGAGATCGTCACCTGGACAGGCGAGCAGTTGCACACGTTCCTCACCTGGAACCGCGACGACCGGCAAGACGAGATGTTCCCGCTGTGGCGGCTCATCGCCTACACCGGTATGCGACGCAGCGAAGCCCTCGCGCTGAAGTGGAACGACATCAACACCAGAACAGGTCGTGTCAGCATCCGTCGCGCGGTCAACACCGAGGACTGGACGGAGACGAAGACCACGAAGACGGGCAACGCCCGCGTGATCGACGTGGACGCCGCGACCCTTAAGGTGCTCGCCTCGTACAAGGTCGCACGCGCCGAGGTGTCGTTCGAGCTGGCGAAAGCCGACGCCTATGTCTTCGGTGACGATGACGGGAAGCTGCGCTCACCCGACGCGATGACGAGCCGCTGGGATCGCCGCATGAAGTGGCTGAGCAAGCAGCACCCGAGCCTCCCGCGGGTCACGATCAAGGGGCTTCGCCATACGCACGCCACGCTCCTGCTGGAGCTGGGCGAGCATCCCAAGGTGGTGCAGGAGCGCCTCGGGCACTCCACCATCACCACCACGATGAACATCTACAGCCATGTCACCCCGACGATGCAGAAAGCCGCAGCCGACCGCTTCGCACAGCACCTCGGGAACGCTTAGCACATATTTCAGCACATGGCATGAAAATGACCCCCGGCCCGGTTTTCAAAACCCCAGGTCAGAGGCCATTTTCCATTCGTGCGCGAGGGGGGACTTGAACCCCCACGACCTTGCGATCACTGGCACCTGAAGCCAGCGCGTCTACCAATTCCGCCACTCGCGCGAACTCGTCCAACATTACACGACTCCAGCGCCCATGCAAAATCGGGTTCCGGCAACATCTTCCGTGCCGAATCATCCCTCATAAACGCCCCGCCCTCGAGCACAGCTCCACCGATTTTCGGCGCACGTTCAGGCCCAACACATATTCTGAGGTTATGAGTACGCCGCCTACCCCACAGGAACCATCAGCAGAGCAGCCTTCAGAGCAGCCGCCAGAACAATCCCCGGCTCAGCCCGTGGCACCGGCCTCCACTCCAGCCCCCTCGGTCGTTTCAGTCGCCCCGACCGCCCAGGACATCGACCCGGCACGCATCCACGCTGCACCGGAGAAGAACGCCTTCCGCCGCGCCTTCGCCAAACTGCATCCGTCCCTGCAGCTGGTACTCCTGCAGTTCTGGATGCCCGCCTTCATGGCGATCATGTTCGTCCTGTGTTACGTGGGCGGCTTCCAGCACCTGTCCCCACACGATGTCCCGGTGGCCGTCGTGGGCGACTCCGTCTCCGATTCGCGCAGCACCGCCGCGCAGTTCCAGGAGATCACCGATAAGGCGATGCCCGGCGGCTGGGACTTCAGCGTTGCGAAGTCCGAGGCCGCGGCCAGGGAGGACGTACGCACCGGCGAGGTGGCGGCGGCCTATGACGCCCAGAAGAACACCCTCATCATGGCCTCGGCCCATCAGGCGCAGTTGACCACGCTGATGCCCAAGTACCTGGACACCCTGCTGTTCTCCAAGGCCCCGGCCACCATCGAGGACATCGCTCCCCTGCCGGCCGGCGATATGGGCATGACGCCCATGTACCTCATGCTCACCTGGTGCATCACCGGTTATCTGGCCGCCATGTTCATCGGCCTGATGGGCGCGCCCCTGCGGCGTATGACCCGCTTCGCCATCATCGTCGGCGGATCGGTCTTCCTCACCGGGATCTCCTGCATCCTGGTCGACCCGGTGCTGGGCGCCATCACCGGACACTTCTGGGCCCTGTGGGGCCTGGGCGCCTGCTGGGCGATTGCGATCGGCACCGCGGTCAACGGTCTGAGCTACTTCTTCGGCAGGTTCATCGCTGCACCCGCCATGATCCTGTTCATCTTCCTATCGATCCCCGCATCCGGGGCCGCCATGCCGCAGTGGTTCATCGGCCAGCCCTTCAACTGGCTCAACCACGTGGTGGTGGGCTCGGGGATCACGGAGATGCTCAAGCGCCTGGTCTACGACGTGGGCCCCGGCTACAACCGCGGCTGGATCATGCTGGCCTGCTATCTGGTGATCGGCGTCCTGCTGACCATAGTGGGCAAGCCCTACTGGGAGGCCCGCCGCGTCCGCCATATGCTGCGGGGCCGGACCACGATGTTCCAGGACGCACAGCGCGCCAACGGCCGCCTGCACGAGGCGGAGCGCAAGGCGATCCTGGGCCGCTACAATCTGGAACCCGGCCCCGAGGGCACCGTCATCAAGCAGGAAGCCGACGATGAGGAGCTCTACGATCAGCCCTCCGACGCCTTCGGCTTCGGATCCGCGCTCGAACCGGACATCGACGAGTCCCCGCGGGCGGGCCATCCGCGTCACTGAGACGGCGGTGTCCATGCCCCGCGCTAGGCTGGCGGCACGATGAACACCACATCCGGACTCCCGTTCGCGCGCGCCACCAGGGACTGGTTCGCCGCGGCCTTCGCAGCGCCCACGCCCGTGCAGCTGCAGGCCTGGCGCGCCATCGACGCGGGCGAGAACGCCCTGGTCATCGCCCCGACCGGCTCCGGCAAGACCCTGGCGGCCTTCCTCCACGCGATCGACCGACTGGCCGCCGGCGGAACCGAGGCCGCAGCGGCTACCGCTGCCACCGCATGTGCCGCCTTGGACGAGTCCGGCGCCGCGGCCTCGGCCACCGCCGCGGGCGCGCGGAATGCCGGCACCCGCGTCCTCTACATTTCCCCGGTCAAGGCGCTGGCCGCCGATGTGCGCAAGAACCTGGGTATCCCCCTGGCCGGGATCGACGCCCGGCGGGCGGAACTGGGCCTGGACCCGCACGGCATCTCCGTGGGGATGCGCACCGGCGACACTCCGCCGAACGAGCGCGCGCGGCTGGTCCGCCGGCCCCCTGACATGCTGGTGACCACCCCGGAGTCCCTGTACCTGATGCTCAGTTCGCGGGCACGGGAGACTCTGCGCGGGGTCGACACCGTCATCGTCGACGAGGTGCACTCGGTCGCAGGGACCAAGCGCGGAGCCCACCTGGCTGTATCACTGGAGCGCCTGGACGATCTGGTCGGATCGCCCGTGCAGCGCATCGGCCTGTCGGCCACGGTCAGTCCCGAGGCCGAGGTCGCCGCTTTCCTGGGCGGGCCCCATCCGGTGCGGATCGTGCATCCCCAGGGCTCGAAGGCCCCGCAGCTGGACATCATCGTCGCGGTCGAGGACTTAGGCGACATCGCAGCCGGCAGCGGTTCAACCGGCGGCACATCCGAGCTGTCCGAGTCCGCGGCGGCCAGAGCCGGCTCGATCTGGCCGCATATCGAGGCCCAGGTGCTGGATCGCGTGTTGGACCACGGTTCGACCATCGTGTTCGTGAACTCCCGCGGCCTGGCCGAACGTCTGGCCGCCCGGCTCAACGAGCTGCACGCCGAGAGGCTGGGGCAGCCCTTCCCCGAGGCGCGCCATTCCGCCTCGGGACCGACCACAGGCAGGACCGAGGATGGAGACCGACCCCAGGGCGGCCGGACCTCGGGCCCGTCGGCCGAACGCGATTCCGTGGCGGCCAGTGCAACGGCTGCGGCGACTTCGACAACTGCGGCCGAATCGCCCATCATCGCCCGGGCCCACCACGGCTCCGTATCCAAGGAACAGCGTCTGCTGGTGGAGAACCAGTTGAAGTCCGGGGAGCTGCGCTGCGTCGTGGCGACCAGTTCCCTGGAGCTGGGCATCGACATGGGCGCGGTCGACCTGGTCGTCCAGATCGCCCCTCCGCCGGATGTGGCCAGCGGCCTGCAGCGGGTGGGCCGGGCGAACCACCGGGTCGACGGAGTGGCCCGTGGGCTGATCTTCCCCCGCACCAGGCGCGATCTGGTCCAGGCCCAGGTGATCGCCGAGCGAATGTCCGAGGGGCTGCTCGAGCCACTGTCCCCGCCCCGCAATCCCCTTGACGTGTTGGCGCAGCACACGGTGTCAGCCGTGGCGATCGCTGACGCGGACTCCGCTGCGTCGCTGACCGCGGACTCCTGGTTCGCCACGGTGCGCCGGGCCCATTCCTTCACCGCCCTGTCCCGCCGGTCCTTCGACAGCGTGCTTGCAATGTTGGCCGGCGCCTGGACCACCCGGGAGTTCGCGGGGCTGCGGCCGTCCATCGTGTTCAATCGCTCCAACGGAGAACTCCACGGACGTCCCGGCGCCCAGCGCCTGGCCGTGACGAACGCCGGAACGATCCCCGACCGCGGCGCGTATTCGGTGGTGTTGCCCGCCGGCGTCGAGGACACCGGCAACCGGCGCGTCGGTGAGCTGGACGAGGAAATGGTCCACGAATCGCGGGTCGGCGACATCATCACCCTGGGGGCCTCGGCCTGGCGGATCCAGGAGATCGCGACGAATCAGGTGGTCGTCGTGCCCGCGCCCGGTAGGTCCTCGCGCCTGCCGTTCTGGCATGGCGATGGGCCCGGTCGGCCCCTGGCGCTGGGCCGGGCGATGGGCGCCTTCGTCCGCATGGCCTCGACGCAGCCCGCCACGCAGTCCGAGGCCGGCGCCGAGCGGGCCCGGGAGAACCGGGTCAGGGCGAACACCGTGCGCTTCCTCGACGAGCAGCGCGAGGCCACGGAAGTGGTGCCCGACGATACCGATCTGGTACTGGAGGTCTGCCCCGACGAGACCGGTGATCAGCGCCTGGTGTTGCATTCGCCCTTCGGCCGAAGGGTCCACGCGCCGTGGGCCCTGGCCCTGTCGGAACGCCTGCTGGCAGCCTACGGATCGGATGCCTCGGTCATGGCCGCAGACGACGGGATCGTCGCCCGGATACCCGCGGATGCCGCCGTGCCGGACGCGCGGTTCTTCCAGTTCGATCCCGAATCGCTCTCCCCGCGCATCGAACGACTGGTGGGCGGATCCGCATTGTTCGCCGCACGGTTCCGCGAATGCGCCTCGCGCGCCCTCTTGCTGCCGCGCCGGGATCCCGGCAAGCGGACTCCACTGTGGCAGCAGCGCCAGCGGGCCGGACAGCTCCTGGAGGCGCTGGCGGAGTTTCCCGATTTCCCAATACTGACGGAGACCGCGCGCGAGTGCCTGCACGATGTCTACGATCTGCCGGGGCTGCAGGATCTGATGCGGGAATTGGGCTCCGGACGCATCCTGTTTCACGTGAAACACACGCGCGTGCCCTCGCCCTTCGCCGGCGATCTACTGTTCGGCTATGTGGGCGAGTTCCTCTACGATTCGGACCGCCCGCTGGCCGAACGCCGCGCCGGGGCCCTCGCCCTGGACCCGGCCCTACTGGCCGAACTCCTGGGCTCCCCCGATGCCGAAAAGCTCCTGGACCCCAGGATCCTGGCCCGTATCGAGGCCGAACTCCAACGCCTGGCCCCCGACCGGCGAGCGCGCGGCATGGAGGGTGTCGCCGATCTGCTGCGCGACTTGGGGCCCCTGGACACCGCGCAGCTCGCCGCCCGGCTACGGGATGAGGAGGGGACGGAGGTCTTCGGGTACGTGCGCGAACTGGCCTCCGCCGGACGAGCGATTCCGGTGCGGATCGCCGGGCAGACCGCCTGGGCCGCAGCCGAGGACGCGGGCCGTCTGCGCGCGGCACTGGGCGAGGACACCGTACCGAGTACTCCTGGGGCCGGCGGTGCCGAAGCGGATGTCGCCGGGGTGGACTGCGTCGATCGACCCACACTGCCCGCAGAATTCCTGAACCCGGGCCCTGACCCCATGGGCGATCTCGTGGCCCGCTTCGCGCGCACCCACGGCACCTTCACGACCTCGGCCCTGGCGCGGGCGTTCGGACTCGGACCCGCCGTTGTCGAACCTGTCCTGCGCGGATTCCGCGACTCCGGCACACTCATCGCGATCGGGGCGCACGGCCAAGTCCCGGACACGGTCCCCCATGCGGCACCCGGCGAAGCGCGCGAGCAGGCCGGCGGGCCCTCGGCGGTGTGGATCGATGCCGAGGTCTTCGCCCGGGTGAGACGGTCCGCCCTGCGCGCCGCGCGGGAGGCCACACGGCCGGCCCCGGCCCCGGCCTTCACCTCCCTGCTACTCGAACGCCAGTTCATCACCCACCCCTTGCACGGTGCCGATGGCCTGGCCAGGGTGATCGAGCAGTTGGACGGCCTGGCTCTGCCCGCATCCCTGTGGGAGTCGCAGATCCTGCCCGCGCGAGTTGCGGACTATGGACCGCACCTGCTCGACGAGCTGCTGGCCGAGGGCTCGGTCACCTGGGTCCCCGTCTTCGCCGGCGGCGCGGCGGTGGGCGCCCGGGCCTCCGGAGCCGGTGCTGCCGAGCCGCTCATCTCGCTGCGCCTACAGGACCTGGGACCGGTGCAGGCCGTCGACCCCGCACCACTGACTCCGCTGCAGGAGGCGATCCTCGATGTGTTGGCCGGCGGCGGCGCCTGGAGTGCCGCCGAACTGGGCCGGCGGGCAGATACCGGGGCCGATGCTGTGGACGCTGGAGCCGGCCCTGGGGCAGGACCCGGCGCCAGGGCCGGTTCGGCCTCGGCCACTGCTGCCGAACCACTCGACGCCGACGCCCTGTTCCGGGCCCTGTGGGGCCTGGCCGCGCGCGGAGCAGTGGCGACGGAGTCCTTCGGCCCGGTGCGGGGCCTGGCCGAGTTCGCAGCGGCCGGCAGTGGGCGGGGCGCCCATGGTTCAGCGGCGGGTGGAACCGCCGGTCGCGGTGCACGGCGCTCGGGTCGCCGGGGACGCTCCGGCCGGGCCGCGGGCCGCTATGGCGCTTCCGCGTACGGCTCCGCATACCGGTCCCTACCGGGGGTCGGCGGTGCCGGTCCGGGTCACGAAGCCGGTGGGGGCGGCCGGATACCGCGCAATCCGTTCTTAACCGCGGCCGATCCCAGGCTGCGGGGCCGCTGGGCCCTATCACCGTGGTTCGGCGATGAGGCCAACGGGGACGGTATCGCCTCTGCCGGCGCCGGTCCAACCGCAGAGTCGAGTCCAGACGGCAGTGCCGAGGAGCGCATCGTGGAGCGGGCCGAGGCCATGCTGGATCGCTACGGCGTCGTCACCCGGGCCGCCGCCGTACACGAATCCGTACCCGGCGGATTCCCCGCCCTGGCCCGCGCGCTGACCGCCTTCGAGGATGCGGGCCGGGCCATCCGCGGGCGCTTCGTCGCGGGTTTGGGTGGCAGTCAGTACGCCGAGCACCAGACGGTGGACCGTCTGCGCGATCTGTGGCAGGGACTCGAGGGCCCGGTGGAGTCCGCGGCAACCGCCGGTGCCATCTATGTGTTGGCCGCCAACGACCCGGCCAATCCCTATGGTGTTGGGCTCGCCTGGCCGCAGGCGGGGACGTGGACCGAATCCGAAACACGGGATGGGACCGGGCACGGCGCACCCCGGTCGGAGGACGAGAGGCGACATGTCCCCAAACCGAACCGGGCCGCGGGCGCATTGCTCGTCCTCGATCCGCACGCGGGCGCGGTCGCCTGGCTGGCCCGCGGCGGAAAGCACCTTGTGACCTTCACCGAACGGCAGGGACGTGCAGCCGAGGCCCTGCTTGCCGCATTCGACCGGTACCGGCTGCCGGGGTTCGTCTTGGAGACGATCGACGACAGGCCGGCCCTGGGCCATCCCTGGGCCGAGGCCCTACAACGGGCCGGCCTGCGCCTGGCCCCGCGTGGCCTGCGCTACTACGGGAATTAAGGGCACGGACTGGGCACACCATCCTATATGTTGAGGAAGCAGCGCACGGCCAGGGCCAGGATGATCACGAGCTCGACGGCCAGGACCACCATCGTCTTCCTCGACAGGCCGCGCCGGGCACCGCCTAAACGGCTCGCCTTTGCCAGGCCCTCCCCCGCCGGACCAGTCCCTGCCGGACTCGCCGGGCCCGCGCCAATCGAAACCCCACCGGCGACCACCCGCCAGACGGCGATCCCGGCCAGGACCGCTGCGAGCAGCCAGACGACCAGCAGCAGGGTGCCGGCCGGCCACAGGATGCGCACCAGCAGCATGCCGATCAAATAGCTGCCGGCCATCCGCGCACCGGCCTCCGGGTTCAGGGTGCCGCGCCGCAACCGGATCAGGGCCAGCACCGGCGGGCCCAGCAGCAGCCAGGCGGACACCAGGAGCAGAATCAGACTCATGACCAGGGACAGTGTGCCGTTCATGGTTCGATCACCTTCTGTGCTTCGTCGACCGAGGTCGCGGTATCGCTAAGCACCACGATTCCCCTCGCGCCGTCCTTCTGCTTGCGGTCACCGGCGAAACCCAGATAGCTGGAGAAGCCCCCGGTGCCGCCGTTGTGCCAGACAGTCCCCGCGCCCGTGTGCATCCAGGCGTAGCCGATGCGCTGGCCGGACCCTGCGTCCGCCCGGGCTTTGACCGCCTTGACCCCCGGCGCCTTTCCGGTCGCCACGGCTTGCAGCCACAGTCCCATATCGTGTGCGGTCGAGCGCATCGACCCGGCAGGGGCCTGCGCGCGCATCGTCCACCTGCCGGTGGGCAGGCCCGCGGCGTCGAAGCCGCGCGGAGCATCGGTCCCCAGGTCCGAGGCCTCGGTCGGCACCGTCGTCTCGTCCATTCCCAGCGGTGCGAGGATACGGGTCCGGATCAGCTCGGGATATTCCATCCCCGCACGTTTCGCCACGGCCTGGCCCAGCAGGGCGAAGCCCAGATTGGAGTATCCATACTCCTTCTTCCCACCCTGGCCCGTGGATACCCTGCTCTCGGCGGCCTGCGTCAAGAACTCTTCCTTATCCAGGGTGTAGGGGTCGAATCCCAGTAGCCCGCGGACGGTCTGCACGCCCACACCCGCCGCGCCGGATTCCAGCAGGCGGGACAGTCCCGAATGCTGAGTGGCCAGCTCCGCCAGCGTCACACTTCCCGCCGGACGGTCGCGGAAGTCGGGGAAGACCTCGTCAAGCCGGGTATCGGGGTCGACTTCGCCGCGGTCGATCGCATCCGCGAAGGCGGCGGCCGTGAAGGTCTTGGTCACCGATCCGATCTCGAATTCCGTATGCTCGTCCGCGCCCCAGCCGGCAAACGAGGTCTTACCGTCCTCGTCCAGGCGCAAAGCAACCAGGTGGTGGCGGAATCCGGTGCCCAGCAATCCGTCGATCTGGGACACCAATTCGGAATCTCCGTTGGCCTGGCCGCGCAATCCCAGGGGTTTCGGGGCCACGAGGGCGATGAGCAGGGCGGCCAGGAGTCCGGCCGCAATGGCTATTGTGTGTCGTCTCATGATGTCCTTCCTCGCACCGGCCGGATGCCGGTGCCGTGGCGGCCACTTCCGATGCGGGCACTGCAGTGCTGACACTGCGGGCTCCGGGCCTCAGTCGGTGGCAGCCATGATGATGACCAGCAACGGCACCACCCGGTCCGCGGGCACCCGCCAGTGGCCCCGGCGCGGGGACTGCAGCCAGCCGGTGGCTGCCAGCTGGTGTAAATGGTGGTAGACCTGCCCCGATGTGCCCATCCCCGGCAGAGCCGTCAGGTCCGCCGAGGTCGAGGTGCCCGCGAGTACCGCCTGGACCAGCGCCAGCCGCACGGGGTGCGAGAGCGCGGCCAGGCGTTCGCCCGCATCGGCGAAGTCGCGGCCCAACAGCTCGGCGGTGGGTCGCCCCCACTGCCAGGCCACCGGGCCCTCCGGCAGTTGTGCGGTGCCAGCGAAGTGCACGGCGTCCATGCCCGGATAGCGCCGGGCAGATTCCGTGAGGATCCAGGCCGATTCCGAAACTGCGGCCGATGTGGCCGCCGTATCGGCTCTGAGGCCCGGGGAGTCGGCACCGGAGCCAGTCGAGTCGGTGGAACCGGCACCGGGCGATTTCCCGCCGCGTTCCAGCAGCGCGAGCCGTTCCTCAAGCGCTCCGATCCGGTCTTCGAGCACCTCGACCCGATCCCGCTCGACATCATCTACATCCGTCATATTCTCACTATAACGTAATTACGTATTAATTGACTAGAGACAGACGGCAACAACTCTGCAACATTCCAGACACTTATTTATATATCTATCTGATATTCTTGCTGGCACAAGCACCCGACAGAAAGACCAGGGAAGTCACAGAAGTGAGCGCAGAGACAGAGAACCTAGCCACCGGGCAGACACCACCGGGCACGCATGCCACCGCCGCCGAGGTCGAGCCCGGCTGGTGGGTCCAGCCCAAGACCGTATGGGCGGTGGCGCTGGCCGCCGCAGTGTCCTTCATGGGCATCGGCCTGGTCGACCCGATCCTGCCTGCGATCAGCGCGGACCTGCACGCCACCCCGGCCCAGACCTCGCTCCTGTTCACCTCGTACCTGCTCATCACCGCCGTGGCGATGTTCTTCACCAGCTGGGTCTCCGGGCGGATCGGCGCGCGCAACACCCTGCTGATCGGCCTCGGCCTGATCGTGGTGTTCTCACTGGCCTCCGGCCTGGCCCCCAGCGTTCCGTGGATCATCGCCTTCCGCGCGGTCTGGGGCCTGGGCAACGCCCTGTTCATCTCGACCGCACTGTCGACGATCATGAGCGAATCGCGCAATCCCGACGGCGCGATCGTCCTCTACGAATCCGCACTGGGCGTCGGCATGGCCCTGGGCCCGCTGGTCGGCGGCCTGCTGGGCATGATCTCCTGGAAGGCGCCCTTCATCGGCACGGCCGTCCTCATGGCCGCGGGCTTCGTCGCCATCCTGACCATGCTGGACAAGAGCGCCGTCGAGAAGAGACACACCCCGGTCTTCGCCGCGTTCGGCGCCTTCAAGAAGCCGGCCCTACTGAGCTTCGGCCTCATCGCCATCTTCTACAACATGGCCTTCTTCGTCGTCCTCGCCGTCTCCCCCTATCCTCTGGGCTTCGGGGCGCTGGGCATCGGCCTGACCTTCACCGGCTGGGGCGTGGGTCTGGCTCTGACCTCGGTCTTCGGCGCACCGGCGCTATCCGCCCGGTTCAAGCGCACCACGATCATCGCCTCGGGCCTGGTCGCCCTGTTCATCGTCGTGGCCCTGGCGACCTTCCTCGTCAACGTGGTCCCGGCCCTCATCGCCCTCATCGTGGTCTCCGGTTTGATCCTGGGCGTGATGAACACCGTCCTGACCGAATCGTCCATGGAGTCCACCGACCTGCCGCGGCCGGTCGCCTCGAGCGCGTACTCCGGCATCCGCTTCCTAGGCGGCGCCATCGCCCCTCCGCTGGCCACCAGCCTGGGCCATGCCTTCGGTTGGAGCGCCTCCTATGTGTTCGGCGCTGCGGCACTCATCGTGGCGATCGTGCTCGTGTTCTCGCTGCACGGTCCTCTGTCGGCGGCCAATAAGCCCCACGACCGCGAGGTCGTCGCCGGCTGAGGCCCGCCCCTCCCCAACCCTTCGCGCCGAACCGTCGATAATGTGTGCTCTGCCCCTGGTGGAATCGCACATTATCGACGGTTCGACGCTGTTATGGGGTTCCCCTTGACCCGACGCCTGGGTAGATTCAGACCATGAGCGTTGCACAGCCGGCGAATCCGGTCACGACACCGCCAGAGGTACCCGCGACCATGCGCGCCTGGACCGTAACGGACCCCGCCCCGGTCCTCGCCGCTGATGGCTCCTCCCCTGCACCGGTTCCACCCTTGGAATTGCGCGAGGTGCCCGTCCCCACTCCAGGCCCCGGCGAACTGCTGATCCACGTCCACACCTGCGGCGTCTGCCGCACCGATCTGCACGTGGTCGAGGGCGACCTGGCCGTGCACCGGCCCCATGTCACACCCGGGCACGAGGTCGTCGGCCGCGTCGTCGCCTGCGGCCCGGGGACGGCCGGCCCCGGTGCTGCCGATCCCGGGACTACCCGGATCGGCCGCAGAGTGGGCGTCGCCTGGCTGCGCGGCACCTGCGGCCACTGCCGGTGGTGCACCACCGGGCGCGAGAACCTCTGCCCGGAATCTACCTACACCGGTTGGGACGCCGACGGCGGCTACGCGGAATACACCACGGTCCCCGCCGCCTACGCCTATGAACTGCCCGAGGTCGACGACACCGCCCTGGCGCCCCTACTGTGCGCCGGCATCATCGGCTACCACGCCCTGCTCAAGGCCGAACTGCCGGCCGGCGGACGCCTCGGCCTGTACGGATTCGGCGGCAGTGCCCATCTGTGCGCCCAACTCGCCCTGGCCCAGGGCGCCCGCGTCCACGTGCTGACACGTGACCGGGCGGCCAGGGAACTGGCGCTGGAACTGGGCGCGGCCTCGGCTGCCGGGGCCTACGATATGCCTCCGGAGCCGCTGGATTCGGCGATCCTGTTCGCGCCGGTGGGCGATATCGTCAAGCCGGCGATGCGGGCGCTGGACCGTGGCGGCGTGCTGTCGATCGCGGGCATCCACCTGTCGGACACTCCGCCGCTGAACTACGAGGACGAGCTGTTCTATGAGAAACAGATCCGCAGCGTGACCTCGAATACGCGGGACCAGGGCCGGGAGTTCCTGGAACTGGCGGCGCGCCACCGGGTGCGGGCCACGACCCACGAGTACCCGATGAGCCGGGCGCTCAACGCGCTGGAGGATCTGCAGGCCGGACGGTTCGACGGTGCCGCGGTGCTGGTCAACGACCTCTGAGGCCGCCGAGCCGGAGCCGGGCGTGAAAGACTGAGACGGTGAGTGACGCAACTGAATTCGACAATGCCTTCGGCCACGGCTTCGCGCGGATCGCAGCCTGCACGGTCCCCCTTGCCATCGCGGACCCGGCGACGAACGCGCAGACGATCATCGACGCTACCCGTGACCTGGACGAACGCTCCGTCACCGTGGCGGTGTTCCCGGAGCTGTGCCTGTCCGGCTATGCGATCGACGACCTGGTACTCCAAGATGCGCTGCTCGACGGCGTGCTGGCGGCCATCCACCGGATCGCCCGCGAGACCGCCTCGTACTCGCCGCTGCTGCTGATCGGCGCACCCCTGGCCCACGGCAACCGCCTGTACAACTGCGCGGTGGCGATCAAGGCGGGCCGCGTCCTCGGCGTCGCCCCGAAGTCCTATCTGCCGACCTACCGCGAGTTCTACGAGCGCCGCTGGTACGCCCCCGGCGACGACCAGCGTGGCACCATCACCCTGCCCGATCCCGGCACAACGGGCCCGGCTGCAGCTGCCGAGGCGGCACCCGGTTCCACCGCGCTCAGCTCCGGATCCTCAGCGGCCGAGGCGGCGCCCGTCACCGTGCCCTTCGGCCCCGATCTGCTGTTCGCCGCCACGGACCTGCCCGGACTGGTCGTCCACGCCGAGATCTGCGAGGACATGTGGGTGCCCGTGCCGCCCTCGTCGCTGGCGGCCCTGGCCGGCGCCACGGTGCTGACCAACCTGTCCGGCAGCCCCATCACGGTCGCCAGGGCGGACGACCGGCACCTGCTGGCGCGTGCGGCCTCGGCACGGGGCCTGGCGGCCTATGCCTATGCCGCGGCGGGCCTGGGCGAGTCGACCAACGACGTGTCCTGGGACGGCATGACGATGATCTACGAGAACGGCGCACTGCTGGCCGAGACCGAGCGCTTCCCGCAGACCGCCGGGCATTCGATCGCGGACGTGGACCTGGACTCCCTGGTCCAGGACCGGCGCCGCCAGGGCACCTTCGACGACAACCGCCGGGCGCTGGGCGAGGCCTCGGCGTTCCGGACCGTGGAATTCCAGGCGAACCCGCCGCGCGGGGATGTGGGCCTGCTGCGCACGCTGCCGCGCTTCCCGTTCATCGCCACGGACGCCGCCAGGCTCGACCAGGACTGCTACGAGGCCTTCAACATCCAGGTGTCCGGGCTGGTGCAGCGGCTGCGCGCGATCGGCGGGCCCAAGCCGGTCATCGGCGTCTCCGGCGGGTTGGATTCCACGCACGCGCTGCTGGTCATCGCCCGCGCGATGGATCTGATGGGCAGGCCGCGCTCGGACATCCTGGCCTACACCATGCCCGGTTTCGCCACCAGCGACCATACGAAGTCCAATGCCCTGGCCCTGGCGCGGGCGATCGGCGCGAGTGTGGAGACGATCGACATCCGGCCGGCGGCCACGGAGATGCTGCGCCAGATGCACCACCCGGCAGGCGATGGCGAGCCCGTCTACGATGTCACCTTCGAGAACGTGCAGGCCGGGCTGCGCACCGACTATCTGTTCCGTCTGGCCAATCACCTGGGCGGGATCGTGGTGGGCACGGGCGATCTGTCCGAGATCGCGCTGGGCTGGTCGACCTACGGGGTGGGTGATCAGATGAGCCACTACGGGGTGAACTCGGGGATTCCCAAGACACTCATCCAGCACATCATCCGCTGGGTGATCGCGCGCGGGGACGTGGTCGACGAGGCCGGTGCCAAAGTGCTGCAGTCGGTGCTGGACACGGAGATCAGCCCCGAACTGGTGCCTGCCGGGCCCGATGGCCAGGTGCAGTCGACCGAGGACACGATCGGGCCCTACGCCCTGCACGACTTCACGCTGTTCCACATCATGCACGGGGCCCGTCCCTCGAAGATCGCGTTCATGGCCCGGCACGCCTGGGCGGGCGATCCGCATGTGGGGCTGTGGCCGGCGGGCTTCCCTGAACCCGACCGGTACTCCTATGACATGGCCACGATCCTGAAATGGGAGAAGGTGTTTTTGAAGCGCTTCTTCGGGTTCTCCCAGTTCAAACGCTCGGCGATCCCCAATGGGCCCAAGGTCCTGGCCGCCGGCGCGCTGAGCCCGCGCGGGGACTGGCGGGCGCCCTCGGACGGCAACGCCCGCCTGTGGCTGGCCGAGCTCGAGGCGGTCGAAGCGGCCATCGCATAGCCCGCCCCCGCCAATGGGCCTCAGGCGGTCTTGGTGAAGCGGCGGACCACCTGGTCCAGGGCATCAGCGGTCAGGTACAGGTCCTCCACTGGCAGGTGCTCATCGTGCTGGTGCAGCTGCGCGTTGATGAAGGCCTGCGTGGTCGACCGGCGGTGCAGACCGAAGCCATAACCCACCCCGCCGAGCTTCCGGGCGAAGCGCAGATCCGATCCGCCGCTGGCGATCGTCGGCACGATCGCGGCATCCGGGAAGTGCTCGGCCACGACCTGTTCCATGGTCTTAAACAGCTCCGAGTCCGTCGGGCTGGCCGAGGCCGGTTCGCTGATGAGCCGCTCGATGCGCACCTCGTCGGCCAGCTCCCCCAGCGCTCCGCGCAACACCGCATCCACCTCATCGTCCGTCTGGCCGGGCAGGGTGCGGATGTCCAGCTCCAGATAGGCCGCGCTGGGGAAGACATTGATCGCTTCGCCCGCGCGCAGCACGGTGGGCGAAACGGTCAGATGGGACACCGCATGGGCATAGGGCGCCAGTTCGCCGAAGGCCTCGTAAGCCGCCGGGTCCGTGCCCTCGAGCAGCGCCAGTTCGGTCGCCTCGTCGAAGCGGAAGGCCTTGACGTAGCCCTCCCAGATGGCATCCTGGGCGACTGCCGGGGCGAACCGGCCGATCGCCTCGGCGACGCGGCCGATCTTGGCCACCGCGAAGTCCCGGCCATAGGGCAGGGAGCCGTGGCCGGCGTCGCCGGTGACGTGCAGGCGGCGCTGGGCCGCGCCCTTCTCCCCCACGCCCAGGATCACGGCGTCCGAGCCGTCGGCCACGGGCAGGTGCGAGCCGCCGGTCTCCGACAGGCAGTTCTTCCAGGAGAACAGCTCGGGGTATTCCTCCGACAGCCATTTGGCGCCCAGCCCTCCGCGCGCCTCCTCATCGGCCACGCCCACGAAGGTCAGCGTGCCGGCCGGGCCCGCCGCCGGATCCGCCTGGGCGGCACGCGCGATCTGCCGGGTCACGACGGCCATCGAGGCGGTCAGGCACAGCATGTCGACCGCGCCGCGGCCCCAGATCGCCCCATCCTCGACCACCGCGCCGAAGGGGTCCTTCGTCCACTTGTCCGCATCCACCGGCACCACGTCCGTGTGCCCCAGCAGAGTCAGCGGCTCCGCTGCCGGGTCGGTTCCCGGCAGGGTCACGATGATGGTGGTGCGCCCCGGCCGTGGCTCGACCTTCTGGATCGTCACATTGTCCACGCCGGCGAAGAACTCCTCGAGCGTTTCGGCGCTGCGCACCTCCTGCCCGGAATCCGGGGTCAGGTCGTTGGCGCAGGCATTGCGGATCAGTGCCTGGAGCAGTTCCAGGGTCTCGGAGTGGAGTTGTTCGGCCGCAGGCGAGGTGGCAGTGGTCATCGGGCGGTTCCCTTTCGTTGGTGGATGGGCTGGGGCCAGTGGCTCAGCGGACGCCCGTTGGGCTCAACTGTCGGCTGGGCTCAGCGGGCGCGGGCTGGGCTCAGCGGCCCAGCGACTTGTAGAAGACCAGGCCGTTGCCCTGGTTGTCGTAGGCGACGGTGCGGCGTTCGTGCGCATCGTCGTACGGGCCCTTGACCACGGCGCCGCCCAGGGCCTCGATGTCCTTGGCGTCCTGATCCGGATCGTCGGACTTGATCGCGACGACGGTCTTGCCGGGCAGCGGGTGGTCGACCGAGGTGGCCAGGGCCAGGGCGATCGGGCCGCCGTCGAGCTGGGCGTAGTGGGCGCCGTCGCGGAATTTCAGGCTGTAGCCCAGCTTCTCGAAGAACTCGATCGAGGCGTCGAGGTCCTCGGTGCTCAGGATGATCTGGCGGATCAGGTGTTCGGCCATGTGCGTTTCCTCCTGTTGTGTTGTGGTTCGTGTGATGGTCGGTGTGGGGTGAACGTTCGCCTGCGACGACCTTCGCCTTCGACTCTACCGCCGGATGTCGTGGAGTTCCCGGCCGGATGCAACCTGACACGATGCAACGCGAATGCACCGGCTTGGCGCTACCTTTGAGTCATCCGGCGCCACGGCAACCAGGCAGCGGACAATCATCCGAATCGGTGGGATCACCGCACCGATACGAGCATCGAACCGGCAATGAAGGCGGTCAGCATGAACACTCCAGAGAACAGCACACAATCCACCGGACACGCCGTCGACTTCGCCGGCATCGCCGACCGCCTCGACGCGGTCGTCCAATTGGCCCCGTCTGTGGGCGGCACGGTGCCCGGGGTGGTCGCCGGGGCCAGCGGGCGCGATGGCGACCTGTACCTGGGCGCGGCCGGAGTGCGGGACCTGGGCACGAAGGAGCCGATGACAGTCGACACGGTCCACGCGATCTTCTCCACGACCAAGGCGATCACCGCCACCGCTGCGATGCAGCTGTACGAACAGGGCGATCTGGACCTGCAGGCGCCGGCCTCGCAGTACGCGCCGTGGCTGGCCGAGGTCCAGGTGCTCGACGGGTGGGACGGGCCCGGCAAGCCGCGGCTGCGCGCGCCCAAACGGCCCGTGACCACTCACGATCTGCTGACCCACCAGGCGGGCTTCGCCTATAACTTCTTCGATCAGGACTACCTGCGCCTGACCGAGGAATGCGGACAGCCACCGGTCACGGACGCCTCCATGGCCGCACTGCAGACCCCGCTGGTCTTCGATCCGGGCGAGAACTGGGAGTACGGGACGAACCTCGACTGGGCCGGCCAGGTGGTCGAGGGGATCACGGGGAAGAAACTGGGCGAGGTGTTCGCCGAACGGATCTTCGCACCCCTGGGCATGGAGTCCTCGAGCTTCGAGCCGGGCACTGAGATGACCGAGCGGGTCGCGTCGATCCACCAGCGCGGGGAGGACGGATCGCTCACTCCGATCGACGGCTATGTCATCCCTATCCGACCCCAGGTGCACCTGGGCGGCGCGGGTCTGTACAGCACGGTGGGCGACTATCTGAAGTTCATCCGGATGTGGCTCAACGATGGCAGTGCCGACGACGGCACGCAGGTGCTCAAGCCGGAGACGGTCGATTTCGCCACCGCCAATCACCTGGGCGACCGGCTGATCACGCCGCTGCCCGGGGTCATCCCGAGCCTGTCGAACGACGCCGAGTTCTTCCCCGGGCAGCCGAAGTCCTGGTCCTACGGCTTCATGATCAACAACGAGGACGCGCCCACCGGCCGGCCCGCGGGCTCCCAGGGCTGGGCGGGGCTGGCGAACCTGTATTACTGGATCGACAGGAAGAACGGACTGGGCGGCTTCTGGGCCACCCAGATCCTGCCGTTCGCCGACGCCGATTCCTTCGGTGGCTATCTGCGCTTCGAATCGGCGGCCTACGACAAGTAGGGAGTAGGGTCCAGGCTGCCGCCGACTCAGAAGAGTGCCGGCTCGGTGGGTTCTCCAGGGGAGCCGGTGGGCTCTGTCACCGTGCTCCCCGGGGCCGAGGCCTCCGCGGCGCCGTCGCGCGCGAGTTTCCTGGCGAAGCGCCTGGCCTCCGGGGTGTCGCCGTCGGGCAGCCAGTCCAACCCGGCGCGTTCCAACAGCGGCTGCATCCGGGCGTCGAGCCAGTCCCTGTACTCCCGCGAGGCATAGGCCGAGTCCGCGTACATTCTGCGATAGCGCGGGTACAGATCCGGACGGGTATGGCCGATCCAGCGCATGAACCACTCCTTGGCACCGGGGCGCAGGTGCAGCGCGCCATAGGTGACCCGGGTGGCCCCGGCCCGGGCGACCGCCTCGACCAGGGATTCCAGCTGGGCGCGCGAATCGGTCAGCGCCGGCATGATCGGCATGAGGAACACGGTGACATTGAAGCCCAGATCCGCGGCGGCCCGCACGGTCGCCAGCCGGGCCGAGGTGCGCGGGGTGCCTGGTTCGATCTGCTGTTGCAGCTCGTCGTCGACGATCGCAATCGACATGCCCAGTTCCACGGGAACGCGTTCGCGCGCCTGCACCAGCAGGGGCAGGTCGCGGCGCAGCAGTGTGCCCTTGGTCAGGATGGAGAACGGGGTGTCATGTTCGGCCAGGGCCGTGATGATGCCCGGCATCAGGCGGTAGCGGCCCTCGGCGCGCTGATAGGGGTCGGTGTTCGTCCCCAGCGCCACATGTTCGCGACCCCAGGACGCCCGCGCCAATTCCCGTTCCAGCACCTGGGCCGCATTGACTTTGACGATGACCTGCGAATCGAAGTCCCGCCCGGCGTCCAAGTCCAGATAGGTGTGGGTGTTGCGGGCGTAGCAGTAGACGCAGCCGTGTGAACAGCCGCGATAGGGGTTGATGGTCCACCGGAACGGCATCGAGGATGTCTCCGGCACCTTATTCAACAGGGACTTCGCGGTGATCTCGTGGAAGGTCAGACCGGCGAACTCCGGGGTCTGCACGGTGCGCAGCAGGCCCTTGACGCTCACCAGCCCGGGAGCTCCTTCTGCCTGTCCGCTCCACCTCATGCATGTATTCGAACACTTATTCGGATATGAGTCAAGCCGCACAGCCTCACTCCCCCGCCGGCGCGCCCACGATCGTCCGGGCCACCCGGTCGGTCTCGACCAGGAAGTTCGCTCCTGAGCGCGGATGCGGGCTGACGAAGCTGTGTCCGCTGACATCGTCATTGGGCAGCCCCAGGCTGAACAAGCCCGGCACCGCGCGGCCCGCCGGCCCGATCACCCGGTTGTCTGCGGTGATGTCGATACTGGTCGTCGGAATGCTGCCCCCGCTCGCCGACTCCAGGCTCGATGAGCGGACCAGGCCCGCCGCATATAGTCCGCACACCAGCGGATCCTCCGATTGGACCAGCATTGGATTGGCCAACCAGCCGTCGATCAGCACGTCCGCGGCCACCGGCGTGGCACTGTGCGCGGACTCGCAGACGAACACCGACCCCGTGAGCGCCTCCCCGCTCGGGTGGGACGCGGCTCCCGGCGCTGCCGGCGCTTGGTCCGAACCCGTCAGGGTCTCGTCCGAACCCCTCAGTGCCCCGTCCGAGTCGGTCAGCGCTCGCACGGTGGGACGGGCACCCAGGCCCGCCACGACCTCGGCGTCGATGAGGGCGGCCAGCTGCCGGTAGCGTTCCGGGGGCGGGCCGCCGCCCAGCCTGGCGCCCAGGGTGCGGAAGGGCTGGTAGGCGGTGCGGAAGGATTCCTCGGTGAGCACGCGGCCGCGGGTGAAGGCCGCAAGCGGGCCGCGCGCGGCGGACACCGAGCCGATGGCGGCGTTGAATGCCACGGCGGGTCCGGCCTCGGCGCGGGCGGCGTCGGCGGCGAAGAAGTCGCGCAGCCAGGCCGTGTAGTCCTGCCCGGCCGGCAGTGGGTTGGGCACCCGGGGGCGCAGCCGCACCGGGTCGAAGCGCTCTGCGGGGTTCGGGCAGGCGGCGGCCAACAGTTCCTCGTCCACGGCGTAGGGCTCCACCGCACCGAGGTCTCCGGCCGCGGCGATCGTCGCACATCGGTCCGCGATGGCCGCGCACAGTTCCGCGGTCGCGGCCACCGGAGCGCCGTCGAGCCGGACACGGGCACGGTAGTAGGCGATGGCGGCATCGGCGAGCACCGCGGGGTACAGCTCGGCGGCGAAGTCGACGGGCTCGCCGGTGGCCGCGCGCCGGGCCCCCGCGCGGGCGATAGCGGCGTGCAGCAGGGTGTGGTCGGCGGCCTCGGGGCCGTAGTCGGCGGGTTTGCAGCGGTAGGGGTTGCCCGAGTTCGAGGCCAGCAGCACGATGGGTTCGCGGCCCGAGGCCCGGTAAGCCAGGGGTCCGCGCGGCAGCGTCACCGGGCTGTCCGCGCTCGGGTCGCCCTGGGTTGTGCCGGCCTGCGCCGAGTCTTCGGCGCCGCCGGCGCCTGCTGAACCGCCGGAACCTGCGGAGGCGGCCATGTAGACGCCCCCGCGGCCCTCGGTCAGGCGGGCGATGATGTCCATCGCGGTCAGGCCCAGGCCGCGCACCACCACGCGCGCCCGGTCAGGGATCGCCTCCAGGTCGTGGCGCAGCACATGGCCCGGCGGCAGCCAGGCGATCCGGGGATCGTCAGGGCGGGCGGGGCCCGGATCGTTGGACACCCAGCCCAGGGCCAGGACCACCTCGTTCACGTGCAGGGAAGGAGCCGCGGCGGCCCACTGTGTTCGTCCCGCAGGCTCCTGCAGACCCTCGGCCTCCTGCGAGCCCACAGAGTCCGGCGGACCTGCAACCTCCGGCGAGCCGGCGAGTTCCACTTCCCAGCCGGATCCCCCCGCCTTTGCGCGGGACTCCTCCGCGCAATAATCCGCATCCGCGCGTGGCCCCGCCACCGGGCGCAATCCCACAACCCTGGCGTGGTGCACGCTCACGCGCATGTTCTCAGGCGCAGTGCGCACGACTCCGGCGAAGTACCAGCGCAGGTATTCGCCGTAGACGGCGCGCGGCAGGAAGGTGTCCTCCCGGGTGGCGGCGCACAGGGCGAGGATGTCGGCGGCCGGGGCGTAGTCTGGCGCGGTCCAGGCGGCGAAGAGTTCGGCTGCGATTGCGGGAACGCTCGCGCCCCCGCCCAGCCCCACGCGCTGCGCGATCAGCTGGGTCCACTCGTAGAGGTCGGGCCCGTTGCGCACGCGCGCGGCGCCGATCGTCTCATCGGTGAACAGGGTGAGTTGGCGGGCGGTGGCGTTGAGCAGCAGTTCGCGCGGCTGCTCGGGGTCCCAGATCTCGCCGGGTCCGGCCTCGGCGTCATCACAGACGTGGACGTGCAGTGTGCGGTCGGGAACCGTGGCGGCGTAGGCGCTCAACCGTTCCAGGACCGAGGTCCCGCGCGGGCCCGCGCCCACGATCGCCACGGAGTGGGGGCCGGCCGCGGTTTCCAGTGGAACTCCGGAGGAGGGATGGACGGACTCGGTCACGGGTGCGGGGATTTCTTCAGCCACGCACTCAATCCTAGAGAGTCACCCTGGCCGTCCCCACACATCCCGACTCGCAGCGACGCGGGGATGTGCTCGCGCTGCGCGACGCAGTGCGCGACGCGCCGCACATCGGCGGCCACCGCACCGGCCCGGACTACATTCGCGCGGTGTCCTGCACTCCGTCGTGCAGGACACCTAGCGAATACCCCTCAGGCGAAGGGCTGCGAGGCCTCGTCGAGGCGGGCGACGGCCTCGGCCGGCAGGTCGAGGTCCTGCGCGGCGAACAGCGCGGGCAGCTGCTCGGGGGTGCGGGCCGAGGCGATCGGCGCCGTGATCCCCTTGGCCAGCAGCCAGGCGATGGCCACGGAGGCCGGCTGGGCGCCCAGGCCGTCCGCGACCTCGCGCAGGGTGCCGACCAGCTTGAGGCCCTCGGGTGTGCCGTACTTCTTCAGCGAGTGCGCGCGGGGGGCGTTCTCGAAGTCCGCGGCGGTGGAGTACTTGCCGGTCAGCAGACCGGCGGCCAGGGACCAGTAGGAGAAGACGGCCAGGTCGAACTCTTCGGCCACGCTGCGGTAGCCGGCCTTCGGGGTCTCCGCCGGGCCCTCGTATTCGTGCCGGTAGACCAGCGAGTACTGCGGCTGGATCGCCACGGGGGCGGCCAGGCCCTCGCGCTTGGCGGTGAGCATCCAGTCGCGCTGGCGGGCCGGGCTCAGGTTCGACATGGCGATATAGCGGACCTTGCCGGACTTGACGGTGGCGTCGAAGGCCGCGGCGATGTCCTCGATCGGGGTGTAGTCGTCGTCGAAGTGCGCGTAGTACAGGTCGATGTAGTCGGTCTGCAGGCGGGTCAGGGATTCGTCCACGGTGGCCGCGATGTTCGCAGGCTCCAGGTTCTTCCGGCCCGGCTGGGCGCCCACCTTGGTGGCGATGACGACCTTGTCACGGTTGCCGCGGGCCGCCGTCCAATTGCCGATGATGGTCTCCGACAGGCCACCGACCGGACCGGTGTAGGACGCGGAGGAATCGATGAAGGTGCCGCCGCCTGCCACGAAGCCGTCGAGCACCTCGAAGGAGGTCGGTTCGTCGGAGGTCCAGCCGAAGACGTTGCCGCCCAGGTTGATGGTGCTCACGGACAGGTCGGTGTGCGGAATCAGAGTGTATTTCTCAGTCATACAAACAGTCTAAGGGCGGCACCGCCCTGCGCGACCCCTTGTGCCGTCCCTCGCTCATCCCAACGCTTCGCCCACACAATCCCAACGCCCGAACCGTCCTGTGGGCTAGTGTGCCCGTGCGCGGTTCTCAATAACGTCGAAACATGACCCGAAACGACCCGCGCACCGCCGCGCCCCCACCCCGCAACTCATCGAAGAACTCATCGTCACACCGTACCTCCGGCGCGTTCCGTACCACCGCGCGCCGCACCCTGCGTTCCATCCTGGCACTGCTGGTAGCCGGCCTACTGGCCCTGGCACCCGCCCTGTTCACGACCCCGGCCCAGGCCTTCACCTTCCCCGACGGCTATCCCAAAATGGGCAAGGTGGCCGAGGCCGTTAACGGCTACTCTGTGAAAACGGCTTCCAGCTCCGTTCGCACCACCCTGTTCCCGCTGTACACGGAAGCCGGCGATAAAGCCGACCAGCTGGCCTACTGTGTGGAATTCACCGTCAACGCCCAGTACGACATCGGCATGAACGTGGGCGACTGGAACAGCTTCCCGGGCGAGAACAACTTCGCCGAGAGCCTGGAGGTCAGAGAGAAAGTCGCCTGGATCGTCTCCCACTCCTACCCGCAGATGAGCCTGGACGCTCTGCGGCAGGCCTCCGGCATTTCAGGGCTGTCGGAGAAGGCGGCGATCGCCGGGACCCAGGCCGCCATCTGGAAGTTGACCGATGACTTCGTCTACCGCGGCTTGACCAGCAGCGCTCCGAACGCCGCGACGAAACAGGTGGGCGACCTCATCGCCTACCTGACCGGCGATGCGAACACGCGCGAAACCGAATCCGACGCACCGCAGCTGACCGCCAGTGGCCCGGACTCCGCAGGAGTCGCAGGCAGCAGGGTCGGCCCGTTCCGCTTCACCGCCTCCGCTCCCACCGTCGCGGTCACCGTTGATCCCGACTACCCGCTGGTCGATGCCAAGGGCAAGGCGATCGACGCCACGGCAGTGCCCGCCGGCACCGATTTCTACCTCGACGTACCCGCCTCGGCGGGTGCCGGCTCCGCGACGATCACCGCATCGCTGACCGGCCCGGAGCGGGTGGGCATGCTGGTGACGAACACGGAGCCGCGCGCCCAGACCCTGATGATCGCCCGCAGCGACCAGACCGAGGTCACCGCCTCCGCTCTGGCCGACTGGACCGATGTGCCCAAGATCGGCACCGAGGCCCGTGATGGGGACGACGAGGATTCCTTCCTCCCGGAGACCGGCCCCGCCACGATCGTCGACACCGTCGCCTACCAGAACCTGCGCCCCGGCACGGAATACACCGTCAGGGGCGAGTTGTTGGTCCGCGACGGCTCCGCCAACGGCAAGCCCACCGGCATCACGGCGGAGAAGACCTTCACTCCCGAAGAGGCATCCGGCTCCGTCGAGCTGACCTTCGAGGTTCCAGCCGACGTGCTGCGCGGCGAGGTCGTGGTCGTCTTCGAGCGCCTGTACCAGGACGATCAAGAGGTCGCCGTGCACACCGACATCGAGGACGCGGATCAGACCGTTTACCGGCCCGCCATCGACACGGACGCCTACGACTTCACCGGTCACGACCCCGACTCCGATCCGGACCGCGACACGCTGGGCAAGCAGCTGCCGGCCACCGGCGGTGTGCTGCGCGACTACGTGTCCTACTCCGGCCTGCGCCCGGGCGACACCTACCGCCTGCGCGGGACCGTAATGGACCAGGAGACCGGCGAATCCACCGGCATCACCGGAATGGCCGACTTCACCCCGGAGGAGTCCTCCGGCGTGGCCCACATGGACTTCGACATCCCGGCCGAGCACGCCGGACGCACCCTGGTCGTCTTCGAGCGCCTGTTCCTGCTGCCCGAATCCGCGGACGAGGTCCCGGCCGGGGAAACGCGGATGCACCGGTTCTCCTCCGAGACCGATGAGCCGAAGGAGAAGGAACTGGCCAAGCACGAGGACCTGGCATCGGCCAGGCAGACGGTCACCGTCTCCCCACCGCCCACTCCCGAACCCTCGGAAACGCCGACACCGGAGCCGTCCGAGACGCCGAGTGAGACGCCCACTCCAGAACCCTCGGAGACCCCGAGCGAAACGCCGACACCGGAACCCTCCGAGACGCCGACGCCAGAGCCATCTGAAACGCCGAGCGAAACACCTAGCTCGGAACCCAGCGAGACTCCCTCGGAGACTCCTTCCCCAGCGCCTTCCGAGACTCCCTCGGAGACCCCGAGTGAAACGCCCAGCCCGGAACCTTCGGAAACTCCGTCAGAGACCCCGAGCGAGACGCCCAGCCCTGAGCCCAGTGAGACGCCCTCTGAGACCCCATCGCCGGAACCGTCGGAAACGCCTGCCGACACTCCGAGTGAGACGCCGAAGCCGAGCGAGACCCCCGAGGAGGAGGTCCTGCCCAGCATCGTCCCGACCCCCGAGGACTCGCCCAGTGCGCCCGCGGCACCCCCGGCGGGCCCTGAAGCCCCACGTGGACCCGAGGCCCCGGAACAGCCCGAACAGCCGAAGCAGCCGGACACCCCGGAACGCCAGGGCGATCGCCTGCCGCGCACCGGTCTGGAAGCGGGCCTGGCACTGACTGCGGGGCTGTCCCTGCTGGCCATCGGCGGCATCACCATCGCGGTGAGCTACAGACGCCGCCGGAGCTGACCGTACCCGGTGCCGACCGGCCCAGCCGGGTGGGACCGGCACAGGCCCGGAATCCCGGGCTCAGGCCTTCGCCAAAGCGGCGGATACCTGGGCCCGGGATTCGACCTGCAGCTTGCGCAGGATATTCGACACATGGAAGCGCACGGTCGCCTGGGAGACGAAGAGCTCCCGGGCGATCGCCGGGTTGCCCAGCCCTGCGGCGATCAACTTGGCCACCTGGCGTTCCCGCTCGGTCAGCAGGCTCAGCTGCAGCTGGGCCACATCCCCGGACTGCGCCGTGATCCGCCGGCGCAGTTCGCCCACCCGATCGATATAGCCATAGGCTCTGATTCGGTCCAGTTCGCTCAGCGACTCCAATACCGCGTCCTCGGCCCGTTTGTAATCGCCCAGGCCCGCCAGGAACTCCGCCTGGTCGGCCAGGGTCAGCGCCCGCGGCAGCGGATAGGTCCGCACCTCCAGGGCGCGCGCATAGGCGGCAGCGGCGTCCGATTCAAGACCCCTGGCCTGTGCCAGCCTGGCCTGCAGCCAGTCCAGGGTGCCCCAGTACTCGAACCAGCCCGAGCCGCGCAGCCCGGACAGCCGCCCGATCAGTTCGGCGGCCTCGGCCACGCGCCCCAGGTCAAGCAGCGCATGGGCGCGGTAGCCCAGATAGCCGCGCCGGGAGTTGTGCGAGGTGAGCAGGGCCGGATCCGCGGTCGCGGCCAGCGCGGCCTCGGGGTCGCCTGCCACTCTGGCCGCCTCACAAGCGGCGATGATGGGCGTGTCGTGGCCGAAGGACTGCCAGTCCATCTCCACCAAGCGCTCGGTCCCGCGCAGGAAGCCGGCGGCCTCGCCGGAGCCGGTGATGCTCGCGTGCAGGGCGCGCAGCGCCGCTGCGGTCAGCCTCGTCTCGATGTCCAACAGGACCTCGAAGACATTCATGAAGGTCTCCAAGCGGTCCAGCGCAGCACCGTACTCCCCCAGCAGGATCTGCGCGTCGACGTAGAGCAGATAGGGCGCGCCCGCGCCCCAGGGCAGGCCCACCGTGTCCATCAGGGTCAGCGCCTGCTCCATCAGATCCCGCGCCTGAACCACCTGATCGCTGAACAACTGCGCCGAGGCCAGGGGCACCAGGCAGTCCGTCTTCAGGGGTGTGTCCGGCAGTGCGGCGGTCAGCTCCAGCAGCCGCGGGAGCGCGGCCATAATGCCGGGCACGTCATTGGCTCGGTAGACGGCGACGATCGTATAGCAGTCGACCACGGCGGAGAACTCCCGCGGGGTGACCATCCAGTGCAGCAGCGGATCCGCCACCTGCGCGGGGTCGCTGGGAGCCCTCTCGAAGATGCCTCTGACCAGCGGCACCATGGGCAGCAGGATGTTCGGCCCGTCGGGCGAGCGCAGGGTCATCATCGCCAGCAGGAAGGCCATGAACGACTGGATCGTGCGCTCGTCGGGGTCCTCGGTCGGCGCCTGCAGGACCGCCAGCGCCCGCTGCTGCGGAAACTCCTGATCGACCAGGTAGGCGCGCAGCATGAGAACGAGGAATTCCCGCAGAATGGACTGCGGCAAAGCTTCGAGTTCGCCCAGCAGGTCCAGGCACGCATAGCAGCTCTTCGCCTTGGTGTGGATGAGCGCCAGGCGGGTGATGAGGACACCGCGCCTGACGGGATCGTCGGTCAAGTCCAGGGCCAGGCGCAGCACCTCGATGGCGGACTCCGGCCGGCCGCGTTCCAGCGCCGCCGTCGTGCAGTATTCAATATCGCGGCCCAGTTCCTCGTCCCAGGCCGAGGCCCCGCGCAGGCGGTGCACCACGGCGGCGTGGCCGTCGCTGACCTGGGCCAGAGCGCGGTGCACGGCGGCGGCGCGCTCCCGTGGCACGGCCTGCCGCACCGCGTCCGCGACCAGGGCGTGGCGCGGCGCCAGGGTGGCGCCGAACCCGGCCTCGACGATGATCCCCGCCGCCAGGGCCCGCTCGAGCGCTACGGTGACCCAGTCGGCCGGTTCCGTGTCCGGCCTGCCGTCCTCGGTGTCGATCCCGGGGTCGGTGGCGGCGCGCACGGCGGCCTGGCGCAGCCGCTCGGCGGGGACCTCGGTGCCGGCCAGGCAGACCAGTTCGCCGATCAGCCGCGCGGCTGAGTCGGCCGCCCGGTATTCGGCGGTGAGGGGGTTCCTGGCGTCCAGGTTCCGGCGGATCGGCAGGTCCCACACCAGGTGCAGGCGGGAGACCTCATCGGGGGTCAGGCGGGAGAACAGCCCGTCGATGCCCAGGAAGGATCCGCCGGTGGCCCGGCACAGGTCCGCGGCGTTGCGGCGGGCGATGCGCACGGCGAAGCGGTCCAGTGCCAGGGCCTGGACCTCGTCGGGGGTCAGCGGTTCGACGTGCAGCACCCGGCCCGTTCCGCCGGATGCGGTGGCCAGCAGGAAGGAGCCCAGGCTGGAATCGGCGTGGGGTGTGCGGATGCCGATGGCCACCAGCACGCCGGGGCGCATCATCCGGGGCAGGGCGTAGCGCAGCACCCGTTCGGATTCCGCGTCGAGCCATTGGGCGTCGTCGATCACCAGCAGTCGGGCGCCGGTGTCGACCTTGGCCTGCAGGGCGCGCAGGCAGTGCCTGGCCACGGCCACCGGCTGGGGCAGGTCCTCGGCGTCGAAGATCGCATCGGCCTGGCCCAGGCTGCTGAGCAGTCGTTCGATGTAGGCGAAGGGGATGGACTGTTCGTCGTGGGCGGCGATGGTGCGGTGGACCCGCCAGGTGTCGTGGGCGCGGGCCTTCTCCACCAGCCGCCCCAGGGTCACGGTCTTGCCCATTCCGGACGGACCGTCGACGACGAACAGATGTGCCCTGCCCGCATTCGCTGCGGACAGGGCATCATCGAGTGCTGCTTCCCGGTGCGCTGTGGGACTACGCATGGATATTCCTTTTTCAGTGCAGGTAGTTCACCTCACATACTACGGGCATCCTGAGCAATCTCCTATGGCATTTTCCGACCGGTCAGCGCACCGTTGCGATCACTGCTCCGCTTTGATCAGATCGGAGGCCTTCTCCCCGATCAGCATGCATGTGATGTTCGGGTTGACGGCGGTCAGCTGCGGCATCACCGAGGCGTCGACCACGCGCAGGCCCGCCACGCCCTTGACCTTGAGATCCGGGGTCAACGGTGCCATCGGATCGTCGGCGGCACCCATCTTGCAGGTGCCGGCCGGGTGGTAGACGGTGTTGTGGGTCTTGGACACGTATTCGGCGATGTCCTCGTCCGACTGCGTCTGGACCCCGGGGAACAGTTCCCGCCCGGCGTACTGCGCCATCGCCGGTTCGGCTATGATCTTGCGCGCCAGTTTGATGCCCTCGACGGCGATCCGCATATCGTAGCCCTCGGGATCGGTGAAGTACTTCGGATCCACCATCGGCTTGTCGCGGTAGTCGATCGAGCGCAGCCGGACCGTGCCCGTGGACTTCGCATGGGTGATGTTGGGCGTCAGCGCGAAGGCCTCTTCCGCACTCGGGTAGCCGTAGCGGCGGGTGTGCATATCGAAGGGCACGCAGCCGTAGTGCATCATCAGGTCCGGCAGTCCGGTGCCGTCTGCGCCGTCCTGGTCGACCTTCGTGAAGATGCCGATCTCCCACCACTGGGTGGCGTCCCTGGTCATCGGGACCTGGGACTCCCAGGAGATCACCGCTTCGGGGTGATCGCGCAGGTTCGAGCCCACCCCGGGCGCATCGACCAGCACGTCCAGGCCCAGTTCGCCCAGGTGATCGGCAGGGCCGATCCCGGAGAGCATGAGCAGCTGCGGGGTGCCGATGGCACCGGCGGACAGGATGACCTCGCGGGTGGCGTGCAAGCGGGACGAGCGGTGGAAGGGGTTGTCCACGAACTCGACGCCGGTGGCGCGCGGGCCCTCGGGTCCCTGTTCGAAGATCAGCCGGGTGACCTGGCGATCGGTCAGGATGTCCAGATTCTCCCGGTCCAGGATCGGGTGCAGATAGGACACCGAGGATGAGGCGCGGGTGCCGTCGGCCTTCGAGTTGATCTGGAAGAAGTTCGCGCCGTGGCTGACCGTGCGTCCCTCGTTGAACAGCTCACGCGGGATCCCGGCTTCTTCGCAGGCGTCCAGCACCGCAACGCCCACCTGGTCCTCCGGCGGAACCGACATGAGTTCGACGGGGCCGTCGTGGCCATGGCCCTCGCCCGGACGGTCATTGGACTCCAGGCGCTTGAGCAGGGGCCTGACCTCGGCGGCCGACCAGCCGGTGCAGCCCAGGGACTCCCAGTAGTCCAGGTCCTCGGCCGGGGTGTGGAAGGCGATGCAGGAGTTGTGCGATGAACACCCTCCCAGCACCTTCGCGCGGGCGTGGCGCATGAAGGAGTTGCCGTTGGTCTGCGGTTCGATCGGGTAGTCCCAATCGAAGCCGGACTCCAGGAGTTCGGGCCAGCGGTTCAGGGTCAGCACCTCGGCCTTGTCCACATCCGTGGGGCCGGCTTCGAGCAGGGCGACGGTGATGTTCGGATCCTCGCTGAGCCGGGCCGCCACCGCGGCACCCGACGAGCCGCCACCGATCACGATGTAGTCGTATGAGTCGCGCGAGTCGTTGGTCTCAGTCATATGTCACTCTCCGTTCTGCTGCGGGAACCAACCGCTCACGGCCGGTTCGGTGTTCTCGTAAATGTGCTTGGCCTCGACGTATTCGCCCAGGCCGCTGGGCCCCAGCTCCCGGCCGATGCCCGAGTTCTTGAAACCGCCCCATTCGGCCTGCGGCACATAGGGGTGGTAGTCGTTGATCCAGATCGTGCCGTGGCGCAGGGCCCGCGACACCCGGTTCGCCGTCCCGGAATCCGAGGTCCACACGGCACCGGCCAGACCGTATTCGGTGTGGTTGGCGATCTCGACGGCCTCGGCCTCCGTGGAGAAGGTCTCGACCGTGATGACCGGGCCGAAGCCCTCCTCGACCACTGCGGGATTGTCCCAATCGCACTGATCGAGCACGGTCGGCGTGTAGAAGAAGCCGTCCTTGAGTTCGTCGCCGCCCCAGGATCCGCCCACGCGCAGGCGGGCGCCGGCGGCCACGCCGCGCTCCACATAGTCGGTGACCTTGTTCCGGTGTGCCTCGGAGATCAGCGGGCCGGTCTGCGCGGCCTCGTCGAAGGGCCCACCCAGGCGGATGTCCGCGGCCCTGCGGACCAGTTCGTCGACGAAGCGCTCGGCGATCGTGTCCTGCACGATCAACCGGGTGCCGGCCGAACACACCAGGCCGGAGTCCAGGAAGCCCGCGTTGAGCGCATTGTCCACCGCCGCGTCGAAGTCGGCATCGGCGAAGACCACGTTCGGGTTCTTCCCGCCCAGCTCCAGCGCGACCTTCTTGATGGTCTGCGCCGCCGACTGGGCGATCGTGCGCCCGGTGACCAGCCCACCGGTGAACGACACCAGGTCCACATCCGGGTGGCTGGACAGGGGCGCGCCCGCGGTGGCGCCGGCGCCGAGCACCAGGTTGCCGACACCGGCGGGCAGGCCCAGCTTGTCGAGCACGTCCATGATGAGGATCGCGGTGTGCGGGGTCAGCTCCGCCGGTTTGAGGATGAAGGTATCACCGGCGGCGATGGCCGGGGCGATCTTCCAGGAGGCCTGCAGCAGCGGGAAGTTCCACGGGGTGATCATCCCGCACACGCCCACCGGCTCGTTGACGACCCGGGAGATCACCGTGGGATCGCCCGTGTCGACCAGCCGGCCCGGATGCTGATCGGCGATCTTGCCGAAGAACCGGAAGCAGCCCATGATGTCGTCCATATCGCCTTCGGCCTCGACCAGGCGCTTACCGGTGTCCAGGGCCTCGGCACGGGCGAATTCGTCCTTGCGCTCCTTCATCGCATCCGCGACCGCCAGCAGCAGGTCGCCGCGCTGGGCGGCCGGCGTGGCCGACCACTGGCCTGCGTCGAAGGCCCGCCGGGCGGCGGCGATGGCGCGTTCGGTATCCGCCGCCGAGGCCTCGGACACCACGCCGACCGTGGAACCATCCGCGGGGCAGTGGATGGTGCGCGTCGCCCCGTCGGCCGCCGGCACCCATGCGCCGTCGATGTACAGCGTCGCCACGCCGTTAGTCTGCTCAGTCATCGTTCTCCTTCTTCGGGTTCCGTCCCATTCGAGTTCTCCTTCGAGCGCCGGGCAGCGGGCTCGGTCTCTGTGAGTAGTTGGCGGGGGTTCACGGGCCGGGCGGCTGCCCGCCGGTCCCCCGTGCCCCCGAGGTCCTCCGGCTGCGGCGGGCGCGGGCCGGCGGCCGGTTCCAGGGCGTCCTTGGCCTCGACGATCGACTCCGCGACCTGGTCGGCCAGGTTCTCCGCCTCGATCTGATCGACGTCGTCCCACTGTTCGGGCGCCGGGCCGTCGATCGGGCCGGTGTCCGATGCGCTGTCGAGGCTGGACAGGTACATCACCCTGGCGTCGTAGCCATCGAGCACATCGGAGATGATCTGCTCCTTCGTGTAGCCCATGATGTCCCGGCCCCGCGAACCGGTGGAGGAGAACACCTCGAGCTTGAAGTACACATCGTTGACCGTGCGCACGTTGACCGCGAAGCTGGGCACCGGATAGGCCACGGGGTATGCCTCGTATTTGAAGTGCTCGCCGTTGCTGAAGGTGACCACCAGGTCGGTGTACGGGATCGGATAATCCGGATGCTCGCCGCGCTCACAGCTGACATCGGCGCCGTTGCGCTCCATTTCGGCGGCGACCTCTTCCAGGGCGGGTGCGGCCACGGTCTCCACGAAGCGCTTGGCCTGGGCTGCCGAGGTGTAGTTCATCCGCCGGCCCAGGCGCTGGCGCCAGTTCCGGCGTGGGTCGCGACCGGCGTCGGCCCGCGAGGACAGGATGTCCGGCAGCGATTCCGCCCTGGCGTCGAGCACCATGCGCTCGCGCCGCAACACCTTGTACAGGCTGTACATGACGAGGTACACGAGAATCGACAGCGGCAGGCCCACCATCACGGTGGCCGCCTGCAGAGTGTAAACGCCGTCGATGAACAGCATCGACAGTGTCAGGCCGCCGGTGATGACCGCCCACACGATGCGCAGCCAGCGGGGGCCGTCATCATCGGTCGACAACGACTTCGACGTCATATTCGCCATCACCAACGAACCGGAATCGGCAGATGTCACGTAGAAGAACAGCCCGGTGATGACCGCCAGCGCGATCGTGAAGGTGGAGCCCGGATACTGTTCGAGCAGCGTGAAGAAACCGGATTCGGGCAGGTTGATCGCCTGATCCAGGAAGCCCCCGTCGCTGTTCGGGTCGCGGAAGAAGCTCAGCGCGGCATTGCCGAAGATCGACACCCACAGCATGATGAAGGCGAACGGGATGAGCAGCACGCCGATGACGAACTGGCGCAGGGTGCGCCCGCGGGAGATCCGGGCCAGGAACAGGCTGACGAAAGGCGCCCAGGCGATCCACCAGGCCCAGAAGAACAGGGTCCAGTCCTTCATCCACTGTTCGGCCGGGTAGCCCTCCGTCCCGCTGGTCTGGGCGAAGGTATTCATCATCATCGAGGCGAAGCCGGCGAAGAAGTCGCCCACGTTCTGCACCAGGGCATTCAGCAATTCGTGGGTGTTGCCGGAGAACAGCACCCACAGCATGAGGGCCACGGCCAGGTAGACGTTGAGTTCCGACAGCCGTCGGATGCCCTTGTCCACGCCGGAGACGGTGGACAGGATCGTGATGAACACGGCCAGAGCCATCAGGGCGATCTGCACGCCGATGGACTGCGGGATCCCGAAGATCGCCGACAGGCCGTAGTTGAGGAAGACCACGCCGATGCCCAGGGACACGGAGATGCCGAAGACGGTGCCGATGGTCGAGGCGATTTCGGCCACATGGCCAACGGTGCCCTTGACGCGCTTGCCGAAGATGGGGGCCAGGGCCGAACGGATGCTCAGGGGCAGGTGATAGCGGTAGGCGAACAGGCCGAAGGCCATGCCCATCAGCGCGTACATCGCCCAGCCGGGGATGCCGTAGTGGAATACCGTCCACACCGGTGCCCACTTGGCCGCGGCATCGGACTCCGGCGCCACGTCCGGCGGGGTCAGGTAGTTCGTGGCGGGTCCGGAGATGCCGAAGAACATGAGGTCCACGCCGATGCCGGCGGCGAACAGCATCGCCGACCAGGTGAACATATTGAAGTGGGGACGGGAGTGGTCGGGGCCCAGCCGGGTCCGTCCCACCCGGGAGCAGGCGACGACGATGACGAAGACCACGACGATGCTGGCCGTGAGTACGTAGTACCAGCCGAAGTTCGTGGCGACCCAGTCCATCGCACCGAAGATCACGGTCTCCGCCTGTTCGGGCAGGAGCATCGCCCACAGGGCGAAGGCGACCATGATGACCGCCGCCCCAATGAAGACCGGCCAGTTGACGGCAGAGGTGCCCGATGAGGGCTTGGCTCCGTCCTCTTGGTCCTCTTGCGGTCCGGGCCTCTGAGAACTCGGGGCTGCTTCTGTCAAAACACGGCCTACTTCCTTATGGACGACGAGTCGATTACATCAAGTTGCCTTCACAAGTCCCCTTCATCCTATGGGGCACCCCCTGAGGTTCGCCAGCCACGCCCCCTACTTTACCTACCGGATGGTAAAGTGTCGAAGTATGAGTTCCGCGCATCCGACCGACACCCGTCGGCGCATCCTCCAGGCCGCCAAGCAGATCGCCCAGGACAACCGTTCAATTCAGGGCGTGACCATCTCGCTGGAGGCCGTGGCCAAGCGTGCCGGGCTGACCAAACCGGGACTGCTGTACCACTTCCCGACTAAAGAGGCCCTGATCACCGGCCTGGTCGACGCGGCCGCGGCGAACTGGGCGCAGATGATCTCCGCCGCCTGTACGCAAGCCGCGGTGGAGGCCTCGAACGGGACGGGGGATTCTGGCTGCGCCGGAGCACCGGGACACGATCCGGAGCCGGCGGGGGAACCCGCGGACTTCAGCGTATTCGCCCGATACCGCGGCTATGTGCGGGTCGCGACCTCGGCCCGGGTGTCGCGAGCCGACTACTGGATCTTCGCCGATGCCCTCTATCACCCAGCACTGTCACATGTCTGGCACGACCGGCTGAACCCCTGGTTCTCCACGGCCGGGGTGTCCGCCGCCGCCCGGGCATGGCTCACCACCGCGCGCTTCTGCGCCGACGGCGCGTGGATGTCCGAGGCCACCGGCATGTTCCCCGCGGCGGAACTCGACTCCGTGCGCTCCCACGCTTTGGAGCTGGTGGATCGTGCACGGGCAGCGGAGGACGAGCACGGCTGATGAAGTCCTGGCTGTTCCTGTGCGCGGCGATCGCCGCCGAAGTCGTCGGCACCCTGGCACTGCGGGCCAGCTCCGAGCACGCCGCCTGGATCGCGCTGGTCATCGTCGCCTATGTCCTGGCGTTCACGCTCATCGCCCGGAGCCTGCGCACCGGCCTCGGGCTCACCGTCGTATACGGAACGTGGGCGGCGGCCGGGGTTGTGCTCGTCGCCCTGCTGAGCACCGTCGTATTCGCAGAGTCCCTCAGCCCACCGGCCATGGTTGGAATCGGGCTGACAGTCGTGGGCGTCGTCCTGGTGGAAACCGGATCCGGCGAATCCGAAACCAAGGACTGGGAGACCGCGCTCGACGACGTGGTCGATGACATGGTCGATCTCAGCACCGATCTCGGTGCCGATTTCAGTGCTGATCATGGTGCTGCGAGCGGTGATGAGAACCACAGGCGGGAGGGAACATGAGCTGGGTCTGGCTACTCGCCTCGGTCTGCTGCGAGGTCGCGGCGACACTGGGCCTGCGCATCGGCCAGGATGGTGACAAGCGCCGCAGCAAGTGGCGGTTCATACCGATCGGCCTGGGCTACGCCGCGGCCTTCGGCTGCCTCCGGCTGACCCTGGACGCCGGGATGCCCTTGGGCGTGGCCTACGGAATGTGGTCGGCCCTGGGCATCGTCAGCGTCGCACTGCTCTCACGCCTGATCTGGCGTGATCCCCTGACCCGCCGCATGCTGGCAGGAATCGGCCTGATCATCTGCGGCGTGGTGATGGTGGAGCTGGGCTGACCGCCGACCTCAGCGCGCGGACTTGGACTTGCCCTCGACCAGCAGGGCTCCGGCGATCGCGGCGAGCCAGGCGTTATGGGATACGGAGACGCCATCGCCGGCGGGGCGCACGCCGTCGTCCTTGGTGAAGTCCTCGGTGCGGAAGTACATGGTCAGCATGCCGGCGCTGAAGATCGCCAGGCCGGCACCGGCCACCCGGTTGGGCACGAACGGGGCGAGCAGCGCACCGCCCACGGCGATCTCACCGGCGGCCAACAGCTTGCCGAAGGCCTTGTCATCGAGCTGGTCCAGGAAGGGGAAGCCCTTGGCGGCCATGCCCTTGAGGAAGCCGGCGCTGCCGTCGTCCAGGCTGAGCTTCTCGATTCCGGCGTTGAGGATGGAGGCCCCGGACAGGCCTCGGAGGATTGCGGTGCTCAAGCGATGCGACATATTTCGACCTTCCGATCGGCAGGGTGGGATTGAGTCGCGCGCCCGCGGGCGCGTACCCGTCCACTGTAATCGGGTAGCCGGTCACGTGGTGCGAAGGGGCTACCGGGGCCCGTGTGCGAGTAGCCACACCACAGGACCGCACCCGGCCGGCCGGGCTGCGACTCATTTGCCCTGGAGCGCGCTCAAAGTCCTAGGCTCGGGGACATGACGAGGACTCAGGACCGCGGGAGGGCAGCCCACCACGGCACAGCGGATGAAGCCCCATCCGTGCCGCAGGCACTGGCAGAGGCCCTATCGCGCAGGGCACGGACCGAGGCATTCGACATCCCGGCCGATGCGCGGCTGACGGTGGCGCAGGTGTGCGAGCTGCTCGACATCGGCCAGCACACCCTGCGCTACTACGAGCGGCAGGGCCTGGTGCACGTGCCGCGCGACGCGGCGGGTCACCGCGAATACGGCCCCGCGCAGCTCCGCCGCGTCGAGTTCCTCAAGCGCATGCGGACATCCGGAATGTCGATGTCCAGGCTTGCACAGTACATCGCCCTGGTGGAACAGGGCGACGATACGGTGCCCCAGCGCCTTGCGCTCATGCGCGAACACCGCGAGTCGATCATCGCCCGCCTGCAGGAGATCCAGGTGGCGCTGGCCGCCACCGATTACAAGATCGAGACGTATGGCGGAATGCTGGGCGATGCGTCATGATCGCACACCAGAACCCCATGATTGGAAGGACAACGATGACCACCACTTCGATTCCCCGCCCGATACTCGGAGCGGGCGCAGCCGCCTTGGAAGTCTCGCCCATCGGATTCGGGTGCATGGCCTTGACCCACATCTACGGGGGCGGTGTCGCCGACGACGCTGCGCGTGCCACCCTGGATGCCGCCATCGACGCCGGCATCACACTGCTCGACACGGCCGATGTCTACGGTGAACCACGTGCCGGGCACAGGGGAGGCCCGGCCGGCACGAACGAGGAGATGCTGGCACCGCTGCTGGCCCGCCGGCGCGACGATGTGCAGCTGGCCACGAAGTTCGGCATCACAGGACTGTCCGTCGCAGCGCCGAATGCAGGTGGGGAGGTCCCGCGCACCGCCGGCAACAGCACGGACGGACGACCCGAATACGCACGCCGGGCCGTCGAGGCCTCGCTGGCCCGCCTGGGTGTGGAGACCATCGATCTGTACTATCTGCACCGCCCCGACCCCACAGTGCCCATCGAGGAAACGGTCGGCGCGATGGCCGAGCTGGTGGCCCAGGGCAAGGTGCGCCGTCTGGGCCTGTCCGAGGTCACCGCGGATGAGCTGCGGCGGGCCCACGCCGTCCACCCCATCACCGCCGTGCAGTCCGAGTGGAGTCTGTGGTCGCGCGATGTGGAGGCGCACATCCTGCCCGCCTGTGCCGAGCTGGGCGTGGGGTTCGTGCCCTACAGCCCGCTGGGGCGCGGCTTCCTGACCGGCACGCTGACGCGCGAGGCCGTGGCCAAGGACTTCCGCGGCGGCACGGCCCGGATGGGTGCGGCCTGGGACGCCAATCAGGCGGCGCTGGCCGTGGTGAAGGAGGTCGCCGGCGAAATCCCTCAGGTCTGCGGCGCTTCCGGCGCTTCCGCCGGCCAGGGCTCGGCCACCCAGTCCCAGGTCGCTCTGGCCTGGCTCAAGGCGAAGGGGCACCGGTTCGGAGTCGCCACGGTGCCGATCCCGGGATCGCGGAGGGCGGCCCGGATGGTCGAGAACCTGGCCGGCGCCGCAATCGACCTGACCGACGACCAGATCGCACGGCTGGACACCGTGGCGGGCCTGGTCACCGGCACCCGCAATATCAACGACAATCCGCAATGGATCAGTTCCGGCCGGGAATAGGGGCGTAGATTCTCCCTATGGATTTCTGTGCTGTATGCGGGTACGACTTCAACGCGATCACTGCGGACCGGATCGTCCCTCGAATCCGAACGGGAGTCTCAGAAATCTGCGAGATCCTCGATCCGGGAGCAGCGTTGGCCGACTCCTCGAGATTGACCACACGGCGGGCACCGGATGTCTGGTCGCCTCTGGAATACGCAGCCCATGTCCGCGACCTCCTGCTTCATGACCGGGGGACGATCGCCGCCGCCCTGGCCGAAGACACTCCCACCAGGCAGAGGATGTTCAGCGATCTGCGCGTGGATGCGGGCATGTACGCTCATGAACTCGCCGCAGAGACCGCGCAGGGCCTCCGTGTCGCCACCGGACTCTTCGCAGCTTCCTTCACCGTCTTGTCCCCCTGGCAGCTGGAACGGACCGCAGTGTGTTTCAACGAACCGCACACCCTGTTGTGGGTTGGTGCATTGGCGGTGCACGAGGTCGAGCACCACCTCGGCGACATCTGCGCCCAGTTCTGAAATCGCCCGGCCGACCACCGCGGCGATCCCTACGCCCGGGCGCCGAAGCGGTGCAGCCAGGCGTCTGTCCCGCGCCGGTGCCTGCGCACCACGTCGACGGGGTAGGCGCCCAGTCCCACCCCGGTGCCGATGCCCACGCAGATCGCGGCGGCCTCGGCGAAGGAGGACATGCCCTGGCCCCCTCCCATCAGTTGCAGGATCCCGAAGAACACCGGGATGCCGGGCATCAACGCGCCGGTGAAGCCCATGAGCGCCAGCACTTGTTGCGGATAGCCGGAGCGGACCGCATAGAATGCGGCCAAAGCCCCCAGCACCACCGCGGCCAGGGAGTTCGCCCACAGGGTGGGCAGCCCCGCCCCGATCAGCAGCGCCTGGTTGACCGCACCCGTCACCAGGCCCAGGCCGGCCGCCGGCAGCACCAGTGGCAGTCGGCCGCCATTGGCGAAGGCGTTGGCCACCGCGCCCAGCGCGCAGAACACCAGCACCAGGTACCAGGGGAAGGACGGCAGCTCGTCCAGGCGCGGATGCTCCATGTGCAGCACCTCCCCCAGCATGAAGGTGAAGGCCCCGGCTATCGTCAGGGAAATCACCGCGACCAGCAGGCTCGCAGTGCGCGTCATGGCGGAGACGAAGTCGGAGGCGATCGCATCGGAGACCGCCCCGATGACCTGCGGCAGCGGCACCAGGATCAGCCAGCTCACCGCGATCGCGGCGGCCGCGCCCACCGGGTCGACGAAGCCCACGAGCACCAGGACCGTGGCCAGCGCCCCCGAGGTGCAGCCCTGCACGGCGGTGGCGAAGAGCTTCGGCATGCGCACCGCACCGGTGGCCGCACCCATCAGAGACGAGGCCAACTGCACCAGTGCGGCGGGCACCCAGGCCTGCCAGGAGACCCCCACCTGCATGCTGATGAAGAAGGCCAGCATGGTCAGTCCGCCCATGGACAGCCACCATGGGGTGGCGGACTCACGCAGCCGGTCCACCCTGTCCTTGGCCGCATCCAGGCGCGCTTCGACCGCGAGCTCCGCCGTATCGGCCGAGGTCGCCGCCTGTACCAGCCCCATCGCCACGTCCTGCAGGGCGCGGGCCCTGGTGCAGTCGATCATGTCCAGCCCGCGGGCAGCACCCGACACAGAACTGGTCGACCCGTCGCCGCGCGTCGTATCGATCAGCAGAATCCGCCCGAAGGCGTTGAAACCCAGATTGTCCACGCCCAGCGCCACGGCGGTGCGCCGCACCACCGGCTCGACCTGCGAACTGGTCTGGCCCGATTCCATCAGTCCGTACGCCAGGACGGTGAGGAAGTCCAGACGCCGGCGGATCTGGGAGGCTGTCAGGGCCGGCGGCCGCTCCATCGGGGTCTCCTGCGGTGTCTCCATGAGTCGATGATAGTGCGAGCCCCGGCTCGGTCCGGTCAGTCCGGCAGCTCGGCCCTGCGGTGCAGCCGGCCGACCGCATCGAGCTCGACCACCGCATCGATGCCGATCCGGCGCAGGAACGGATGGTCGTGGCTGATCACCAGCAGCGCGCCGCGATAGGCGTCGAGCGCCTCGGCCAGCTGTTCGACGCTGGCGATGTCCAGATTGTTCGTCGGCTCGTCCAGGATCAGCAGCTGCGCAGGCGGATCGGCCAACAGCAGGCGGGCGATGCACACGCGGAAGCGCTCGCCGCCGGACAGGGTGGACACCGGGCGGTCCACCGTATCCCCGCGCAACAGCAGGCGCGCCAGACGGTTGCGGACCTCGCCGGCGGGCAGATCGGGGGCCACCGCCCTGACATTGTCCATCGCGCTCGCCTCATCGTCGAGCCCGTCGAGGCGCTGCGGCAGGTAGCCCACCCGCTCGGTCAACAGCCGACCGCCGGGACGGCTGGGTGCTTCGCCACCGCGGCGTCCGATTCCGCCTGCCGAGGCTCCTGCGGCCTCCCCCTGCGCCGGATCCGCTGCCGTACCGGCCAGCAGGCGGGCGACCAAAGTCGACTTACCTGTGCCGTTCCCGCCGACCAGGGCCAGGCGCTCCGGCCCCTGCAGCACGACCTCGGTGACCCCGTCCGTCAATTCCAGCAGACGGCGCGAGCGCGGCACCGCCGGATCCGGCAGATCCAGACGGATGTGTTCGTCCTCGCGCACTCGGGCGTCGGCGGCATCGACGGCAGCCTGCGCTGACCGCACCTTGTCCTCGTGCACGGCGCGCAGACCCGCCGCGGAATTCTGCGCCTTACGCGCCAGAGTCCCCGCCACGATCTTCGGCAGGCCGCCCTCGCGCTGGGCCCTCCGACCGGTGCGCTCGCGACGGGCCAGCTTGGTCTGGGATTCGATCTGCTGGCGCTTCTCCACCTTGAGCGCTTGGTCGGCGGTCCGGGCGGCCTGCTCTGCCGCTGCCTGTTCGTTCTCCAGGTGGGCGCGCCAGGCACTGTAGGGTCCGCCGAAGGTCTCCAGCCGACCGTCGTGCAGTTCGGCCGTGACGTCCATGCGTTCGAGCAGTTCGAGGTCGTGGCTGACGACCACCAGGGTGCCGGGCCAGTCGTCGATCAGTCCGGACAGGCGGGCGCGGGCGGAGCGGTCCAGATTGTTCGTCGGCTCATCGAGCAGGGTGATGGGGGTGCCGCGCAGCCGCAGGCCCGTCACGGCGGTGAGCATGGCCTCGCCGCCGGAGAGTTCGACGACCCGGCGGTCCAGTTCGATACCGGGCAGGCCGATCCGCTCCAGGGCAGCGGCGGCGCGGGCCTCGATGTCCCAGTCGTCGCCCACCGCATCGAAGTGTTCCTGGGCCACGTCCCCGGCTTCGATCGCGCGCAGGGCCGCCACGGTTCCGGCCACGCCCAGCAGATCCGCGATGGTGGTCGTGGCCTCCAGGGTCAGGGTCTGCGGCAGATAGCCGACCTCGCCGACCGTGTCGATATGACCTCTGGTGGGAGTCAGGAGGCCGGCGATCAGGCGCAGCAGTGTGGATTTGCCGGATCCGTTGCGCCCCACCAGGCCGGTGCGGCCGGGGGTGAAGGTGCCGGACAGGCCGGTCAGCGCCGGGGTGCCGTCGGGCCAGTCGAAGCTCAGATCGACCAGGGTGATGGAGGGCTTGGCAGGGGTGTGTGAATGATGGGTTGGCATGAAGATACTCGCGTTTCTCCCGGCGAGCGCGGTACAACGCGGCAGGTCCGGGTGTAATCAGTGATGGGGACGTGTGCTCACGCGTTCATCTTCATGCGCACCACCATAGCAGCCCCCACAACCCCACCCACAACGGGTTTGGACTGTTCATTTCAGATTGGACCGGACGTCCGGTCCAATCTGAAATGAACAGTCCAAACTTGTCGGCCCGCCGGGCCCGCTACGCGCTCTGCAGCTCCGTGAGCTCCGCCAGGCCGGCCCTGGCCTCAGCGGCCGCGGCCTGCAGCGCCGCGGGTTCGGCCGGAGTGCGGGGGAAGCCCTCGGGCAGGTCGGCCAGTGCCCGGGCGAACACCCGTGCGCGTTCGCTCCGCCGGAGTTCGACGGGCAGCTCCATCAGCGTCCGGTTGAAATCGTCGTACCAGGCAGACGGGAACACCGTATTGAATCGCCCCGGGGATAATAGAGGCAGGGAGATTGGAAGAAGGAGATTCTCTCGTGCCAGTGAAATACACCGACGAACTCAAGGCTCGCGCCGTCGCGCTCGTCATCCATGCCCGGGCCGATCCCGCAACGGCCAACGGAGCCATCGCCCGCGTTGCCAACGAACTCGGGCTGAGCAAAGAAACCCTGCGAGTCTGGGTGCGTAAACACAAAGACTCCGGCAAGGCCACCCCGGCCGAGTCGGTCGACTTGGAAGCGGAGAACCGCCGGCTGCGGGCTGAGTTGGCTGAAGCGAAGCGGGCCAACGAGATTCTGAAGAGGGCCTCGGCTTTCTTCGCAGCGGAGCTCGACCGCCCATCGAGGTGATCGTCGCCTTCATCGACGACAATCGCTGCGAGTTCGGAGTCGAGCCAATCGTGCGCGCCCTGAAAGGGACTGTGGCACGGATTGCTGTGAGCTCGTATTACGCCTACAAGAAGCGTCAACCATCGGCCAGAGCCCGTCGGGACCACGCACTGATGGTCGTGATCCAGGATGTCTATGAGGCGAACTATTCCTGTTACGGGGTGCGGAAGATGTGGAAGGCGATCAACCGCGAGTACGCCGACCAGTTCGGGCCGGTGGCCCGCTGCACGGTGGAACGGTTGATGCGCCGGTTGGGCATCGACGGGATCCGGCGGAGGCGGAAGCGTCCGAAGACGGCCTCGGCACGTGCTGAGGAGTGCCCGGACGATCTTGTTGAACGTGAGTTCGCGGCAGCGGCCCCGAATTGTTTGTGGGTCGCTGACATCACCTATGTTCCGACGTCTGCTGGGTGGGTGTACACGACGTTCATCCTTGATGTCTTCCACAGGGAGATCGTCGGCTGGCAGGTGACGAACCATATGCGGGAGTCCCTGGCCAGGGACGCACTCACGATGGCTTTGGCTGCGAAATACCGGGCCGGCGAAGATGTCTCCGGGCTCGTCCACCACTCGGATCGCGGGGTGCAGTTCCGGTCGATTCGCTATGGCGAGACCCTGGCGCAGTCCGAGGTCGTGGCGTCGGTGGGGTCACGCGGGGACTCATACGACAACGCCATGGCCGAGGCGCTGAACTCGGTCTACAAGGCAGAGCTGATCGACCGGAGGGTGTGGTCAGGGTTGATCGAGGTGATGGCGGAGACGTCGAAGTGGGTGGCCTGGTACAACCAGACGCGATTGCATTCGGCGATTGACTACCGACCGCCTGTCGAGGTCCATTCTGAATGGATCACCGAGACCGGGACGGAGTCCACGGCCGCTTAGGAAACCAAGAAAAGGAGCCTCTACAAAACCCGGGGCTTGACATTCCTCAAACACCGCACCCGCGCCCAATCCGGGATCACCAGGCCCGCATACGCCAGAACCAACCAGTCCTGGTGGTACACCCACATCCGCACCCGCAGAGCCCACAAACTGCTGGCCAACCTGATCCGCGCCGACCAGTTATTCACCTGGCTGAAACTCGCCGAAGACGGCTACACGATCGCGAAGACGACGAACGCGTTAGAAGGCGGACCGAACAAGGCGATCAAAGACTTCCTACGCCACCACCGTGGCATGTCGATCGACCATGCCAGGCGCGGAGTCGACTGGCTGCTTTACCGGCGCACACAAGCACCTGAAGACCCCTGGATGCTCGTCACACCAGCCCACTGGAGGACCAAAACGACCCGGACAACTGTCAAGCCCGAGACCGGGCGCGAGGAAACCAACCTGCTCTACGGCACCGCCTTCAGCCCCGAAGACGGCAACGGAATCCAACACGGGTGGGGTGGAAGAAGACGCTAGACACGACGACGCTGTACACACATTCTTGCCGCTAACCCTCATGCTCATCCACGATCGCCACGTGACCACATCACACGCCGACACCGGAGAGGTCCTGGCCGAACACACCATCGGCCCCGCCAAGAACTCTACCAGGCACCCATCCGCAAAACCCGATGAACCCCCACCTGAGTCCGGACAGCACGAAGGCCCCGGAGTTTTCACTCCGGAGCCTTCGTGTCATCCCTGTCGCGACTCATCTGTCAACGATGTCGCGACTCAGGACAAACTGCGGAGGATAGGGTGTCCAGCGTCAATACATCGTTGACAGCCTCCCGCCCGGCCGAACCCTCAAGACCGTTGACCGGTGAGTCGCGTCATCGTTGACAATCCAGACCCATGATCGTTGACTCATGAGTCGCGACACCATTGACAGCCACCTGTAGGCCAATATGGGGCATGACCACACACAGCCGAAACCTCGTCATCGCCCGATCCGTCATCGACCAGGGACTCACCCCAGCACAAGCCGCCACCAAATTCGACGTCACCCGCCAATGGGTCCACACACTCGTAAACCGCTACCGCACAGGCGGACCCCAAGCCTTAGAACCCCGCAGCAGAGCACCACACTCCACGCCCCGGGCCACGCCACCAACGATCCGCCACCGGATCATCGAACTGCGTAAAGAACTCACCGACCAAGGCGCCGACGCCGGCCCCCTGACCATCGCCTGGCACCTCGAACACGAAGGCCACCGACCCCCATCCGACTCCACCATCCGCCGCATCCTCCACCAGGCAGAACTCATCACCGACGAACCGAAGAAACGACCCAAAAGCTCCTACACCCGCTTCCAAGCCGACCTACCCAACGAATGCTGGCAATCCGACATAACCCACTGGTACCTCACCGACGGCACCCGCGTCGAAATCCTCGACTTCATCGACGACCACTCCCGCTACCTGCTATCCATCACCGCACGCACAGCCTTCACCGGCGCCGGAGTCGCCACCGAACTCCAACACCTCATCGACGACTACCGCCCACCAGCATCCACCCTGACCGACAACGGACTCGTCTTCACCACCCGACTCGCCCGCCACAAAGGCGGCAAGGGAGGCTTCGAAAAACTCCTCGACGCCCACCACATCAAACAGAAGAACGGCAACCCCGGCCACCCGCAGACCCAGGGCAAGATCGAACGCTTCCACCAAACCCTCAAACGCTGGCTGTCCGCCCGACCCAAACCCGCCACCACCGGCGACCTGCAGAACCAGCTCGACCAGTTCCGCACCTGGTACAACACCGGCAGGCCCCACCGCGCCATCGACAGGCACACACCCGAACAGGCCTACACCGCCCTGCCCAAAGCCAAACCCAACAGCGAACACGACCCCGAATGACGCACCCGCACCGACCGCGTCGACAAAACCGGCCGTGTCACTCTCAGATACGGAGGGAAACTCCGCCACCTCGGCATCGGCAGAGCCCACGCCGGACGACAAGTCCTCATGCTCATCCACGACCGCCACGTCGCCACCTCCGACGCCGAAACCGGAGAGGTCATCGCCGAACACACCATCGATCCCACCAAGGGATACCAGCGTCCCATCCGATAGCCCGGGATGAACCTACACGCGACTCCGGAAATAACAAGAGCCCCGGAGTGAAAACTCCGGGGCTCTCTGTAATCCTTGTCGCGACTCATCTGTCAACGATGTCGCGACTCAGGACAACGCGGAGGATAGGGGATTTGAACCCCTGAGGGCGTTAACCCAACACGCGTTCCAGGCGTGCGCCATAGGCCGCTAGGCGAATCCTCCGCAGATAACTTTACATGACCCGCCACCCCGGCGCGAATCGAAAAGGCCTCACGTGAGGCAACACACAACGATGCACACAACCACCCAGTGGTCGACTCGCGTCCCGCCTCCTGCGCTCCACCCCGTTTCGCTTCCACCGGTCCAATCCACTACACTTGTCAGTGGCTCTTCGTGCGGCGTCATCTTGCGAATCCCCCAGGACCGAAAGGTAGCAAGGGTAAGGAAGCTCTGGCGGGTGCACGGAGAGTCCTTTACTTTCCCCCTCCCCGCGGCAGTCCCTGTAACCACCTCCCCGGCCTCCCCCGTCGGCATATTACGATTCCGCAACAGTTCCCGTTGCTCTTTGAGAACGTTTGCCGCCCCCAGGCGTCGGATGCACGAGTTCTCACTGGAAAACGTCGGAGATTCGCATCACAAATACCTATCGCCGTACAGGACCGCCTCCTAACATGAATTGATCGCCTTCTTCCACCCGGGCACATCCGTGTGGAGGGCAGGTACTGAGCACCTTCTGGAGAGAGGCCCCCGTGTCACGTCGTCTTTACCCGATCGCCGCAGCCCTTGCGGCGGTTGTCGCCCTGAGCTCATGCACCGGCACGACCCCTGGCGGTGACGATGCGAAGAAGGCCGGCGCCAAAGCGGACGCCCCCGAAATCAGCGTCACCGCTCCCGATAAGACCATCAAGGCAGGCGGCAAGCTCAAGCTGAGCGTGGCCAATGGCAAGTTCCAGAAGGTCGAAGTCACCGATGCGGATCATTCCTCCGCCCCGGCCGACACCGGCGTGATGAACCCCAAGACCAAGTCGACCGCCACAGCGACGGAAACCGCCAAGGCCGGCGGAAACCTCGCTCTGACGTCGACCGACCAGACCACAGCGGCCACCGATCCGACGGACACCTCGGATGCGGAATCCAGTGCAGCCACCGACGACTCCGGCTCGCTCTCCGATACCCAGGCCAGTGCGGAGCCCACCGAACAGGGCACCACGTGGAGCTCGAAGTACGGCCTGGCCGGTAGCTCGACGTACAACTGGAAGGCCACCGTCGTCGACGACAACGGCAACACCCAGGAGAAGACCGGCACCGTCAAGACCGCCAAGCCCAAGGGCGAGGCAACCGGCATCAACCCGATCATCTCCGACGGCCAGACCGTGGGCGTGGGCGCACCGATCCTGTTGTACTTCAACACCATCGTCACCGACAAGAACAAGGCCGCCGTCGAATCCCGCCTTAAGGTCACGGCCACGGACAAGGATGGGAAGAAGCGCAATGTCGAGGGCACCTGGGCCTGGCTGCCGGTCGAGGACGGCATCTCCCGCCTGAACTACCGGCCGAAGGAATACTGGCCGGCCCACACCAACGTCAAGGTCGAGCTGCCGCTGAAGAACGTGCAGTACGCCGCCAATCGCTTCGGCAAGAAGGACGTGAACTTCAGCTTCAAGGTCGGCCGCGAGCAGATCGCCACCGGCAATGCGAAGACCCACCGCTTCAAGGTCGAGCGCAACGGCAAGGAGATCTGGAACTGGCCGGCTTCGCTGGGCCGCCCCGCTGCACCCAGCTACAACGGCGTCCACGTCGTCATGTCCAAACACGCGAACTACACGATGAAGTCCGAGCGCTGGAACTACACGACCCCCACCCAGTGGTCCGTGCGCATCCAGAACAACGGCGAATTCGTCCACGCGGCTCCCTGGTCGGAGGGCTCGCAGGGTTCGGCGAACGTGTCCCACGGCTGCATCAACCTGTCCAACAGCCGCGCGTACAAGTACTACAAGTCGGCTCTCTATGGCGACCCCGTCATCATCAAGGGCTCCTCGGTGAAGCTGTCGAAGTCCAATAGCGATGTCATCGACTGGGTCTACGACTGGGACGAATACAAGGAGATGTCCGCGCTCTAAGCAGCACGCGCCCACTCCGAACAGCGCAGGATCCTAGTGGCCGAGGCCGCACCCAACTGGGTGCGGCCTCGGCCACTTTGGGAATACATCCGATGACTTTCTGGTTGGAACAAGTGAAGACGCACAGATCGTCAGAACGGAACTGCCTTGCGCCTAGACACCCAGCCCACAAGACAAAGGAAACATACTATGACTGCTGTTCCGTCATTCGCACCCGACATGCTCGCCGGTAAGGTCGCCGTCGTCACCGGAGGCACCTCGGGCATTGGCCTGGCCACCGCGTCGACCCTGGCCCGCCTGGGCGCAACCGTCATCGCCGTCGGCCTGGGCTCCGATAAGACCCAGGTTCCCGAGGACGTCACCCTGGACCTGCGCGAACTCGATGTCACCGACGATGCAGGCGTCAAGGCCCTGATCGACAGCCTGGACCGCCTGGACATCCTGGTCCCAGCCGCCGGCATCAGCATGGGCGACCGCGAGGTCGAATGGGAGGCCTTCAACAAGGTCCTGTCCATCCAGCTCAACGCCGTCTACCGCATCACCGAACTGGCCCACGATCTGCTGGCCGCCTCGCACGGCTCGATCGTCAACATCGCCTCGATGTACTCGTTCTTCGGAGGCGGCAAGCGCGTCGCCTACTCGGCTGCCAAGGGCGCCGTCGCCCAGATCACCAAGTCCCTGGCCGAGGCATGGGCCCCCGAGGGCATTCGCGTCAACGCCGTCGCCCCGGGCTGGATCGACACCCCGCTGCTGGCCACCCTGGACGACTCCGGCAAGGAGCGCCTGCTCTCCCGCACCCCGGCCAACCGCTTCGGCCGCCCCGAAGAGGTCGGGCAGGTCATCGCCTTCCTGGTCTCCGACGCCGCGTCCTTCGTCACCGGCACCGTGGTCCCGGTCGACGGCGGCTACCTGACCACCGGCATCTGAGACACACCCGCGCCGGTGCCGTTTACAGCGGATCGGCCGGGCGAGGGGCCGGCCAGACAGCGGCCCGACCGGTCAGCCGACCGGCCCCTCCAAGCCAATCGGTCCCTGTGGGACGGATCCATCGAGGATTCCGTCCCACAGGGACCGATTCGCGTCCGGGCACGACGGCCCTGGTGCTCAGGCCTCCATCAGCCGCGAACGGATGAGGAAGCGCTTGCCCGTGGGCGACTCCACACTGAACCCCGAACCACGCCCGGGCACCACGTCCAGGGTCAGGTACGTGTGTTTCCAGTACTCGAACTGTTCGGCTGACATCCAGAATTCCAGCTCCGCCTGATCCTCCGGCACCCCCGGCAGAGTGAACCGTCCCAACAACACGTCCGCATCGCCGGTGATGAACTCGCCTGCCGGATAGCACATGGGCGAGGAGCCATCGCAGCACCCGCCCGACTGATGGAACATCAGCTGCCCATACTGCCCCACCAACTGCTGCAACAGCTCCAGTGCCGCAGCCTTCATATCGACCCGGGGCCGGGTCTCACCCTCGATCGTCGACTCCGAGGCGAGCACGGCCTCGACGCCGGTGTCCTGTTCGTTCGTAGATGCGCCGACACCCGCGGCGGGGGTGTCCCCCGCCGCGGGTGCTGCGCCGAAATCGGTATTCATGACGACACCGATCGATCCCTTCCGTTTAGAAGAAGCCCTGTTTGCCCTCGGCATAGCTGACCAGCAGGTTCTTGGTCTGCTGGTAGTGGTCGAGCATCATCAGGTGGTTCTCGCGGCCGATGCCCGAGGACTTGTAACCGCCGAAGGCCGCGTGTGCGGGGTACGAGTGGTAGTTGTTGACCCATACACGACCGGCCTGGATGTCCCGGCCCGCCCGGTAGGCGGTGTTGCCGTTGCGACTCCATACACCGGCGCCCAGACCGTACAGGGTGTCATTGGCCTGTGCGATCACATTGTCATAATCGGTGAACGAGGTCAGCGCCAGCACCGGTCCGAAGATCTCCTCCTGGAAGATCCGCATCTTGTTGTCCCCGTGGAACACCGTGGGCTGGATGTAGAAGCCATCGGCCAGGTCCCCATCGAGGTGTGCCTGTTCGCCGCCGATCAGGACCTTCGCGCCCTCCTGCTTGCCGATGTCCAAATAGGACTTGATCTTCTCCAGCTGATCGTTCGAGGCCTGCGCGCCGATCATCGTGTCCGTGTCCAGCGGGTTGCCGATCTTGGTATTGCGAACGCGCTCGATGCCGGCTCCGACGAAGCTGTCGAAGATGGAATCCTGAACGAACGAACGCGAGGGGCAGGTGCAGACCTCGCCCGAGTTCAGGCTGAACATCGCGAAGCCCTCGAGCGCCTTGTCGTAGAACGCATCGTCCTTCGCCGCCACGTCCTCGAAGAAGATGTTCGGGCTCTTGCCACCCAGCTCCAGGGTGACGGGAATCAGGTTCTGGGATGCGTACTGCATGATGAGGCGACCCGTGGTCGTCTCACCGGTGAAGGCGATCTTCGAGATCCGCTTATTGCTGGCCAGCGGCTTGCCACATTCCACGCCGAAGCCGTTGACGATGTTGACCACGCCCGGGGGCAGCAGATCGCCGATGATCTCCATGACCACCAGGATGGAGACCGGGGTCTGCTCTGCCGGCTTGAGGACCACGCAGTTGCCGGCGGCCAGGGCCGGCGCCAGCTTCCACACGGCCATCAGAATGGGGAAGTTCCACGGGATGATCTGGCCGACTACGCCCAGCGGCTCGTGGTAGTGGTAGGCGACCGTGTCCTCGTCGATCTGGGACAGGCTGCCCTCCTGCGCGCGGATGGCGCCGGCGAAGTAGCGGAAGTGGTCGACGGCCAGCGGCAGGTCCGCTGCCAGCGGTTCCCTGATCGCCTTGCCGTTGTCCCAGGTCTCGGCGACCGCGATCTTCTCCAGGTTCGCCTCGATCCGGTCGGCGATCTTGTTCAGAATCACCGCGCGCTCCGCCACGCTGGTCTTGCCCCAGGTGAGCTTCGCCTTGTGGGCCGCGTCGAGCGCGACTTCGATGTCCTCGGCATCGGACTGTGCGACCTCTGTGAAGGGCTTGCCGTTGACGGGGCTGACGTTTTCGAAGTAGCGCCCCTTGACCGGCGGGACCCATTCGCCGCCGATGTAGTTCTCGTAACGGGGCTTGAAGTCGATAAGTGCGCCCGGCGTGCCCGGTGCTGCGTAAACCGCCATGATGTCTCCTCGTTGAGTAATCGTGGTCCCGCTGTGCGGGTATGTCCACTGTAAGTCTGCTCATGCACAGTTGCACCCGCGTTGCATGGATTTTCTGGGAGGGCCGGCTCCCAACACAGGCGTAAACACCACGCGAGCGCGGGAACGACCGGCTGTAGTGAGTCGTTTCCGCGCTCAGGTGGTGTCTGCGCGCTCAAGCACTAGGCTCGGGGCATGGACTTCAAGCAACCGCCCGTCGTCCGCATCAGCCGGGACACCACTGGTGGCGCCGAGAACGGATCGGCCGGGGCAGAACCAGGCTCTGCTTACCCCTTTTCGATCCCCGCCGTGGCCCAGCTGCTCGCCGAGGGCCTGACCCTGGACCCCGGGATGACGTTCCTGGTCGGCGAGAACGGCTCGGGCAAATCCACGATCTTAGAGGGCATCGCCCTGGCCTTCGGCTTCGCCCCCGAGGGTGGGTCGATCCACTCCCAGCACAGCACCTGGCCATCGGAGTCCGACCTGTATACACGCCTGTACATCCAGCGGGGGATCGGGACCAAACGGTGGGGCTTCTTCCTACGCTCGGAGACCACCCATTCCCTCTACACCTACCTGGAGGAGGTCTCGCCCGGAACTGGGCTGCACCAGATGAGCCACGGCGAATCGTATCTGGAGCTCTTCTCCGACTACTTCTCCCGGCCCGGCTTCTACTGCATGGACGAGCCCGAGGCCGCGCTGTCCTTCGGCTCCACCCTGCGCCTGCTGCGCATCCTGGACCAGATCAGATCCGCCGGCGGGCAGGCGCTCATCGCCACCCACTCCCCCATCCTGGCCTCGCTGCCGGGTGCCACCGTCATCGAGGTGGGCGACTGGGGCATGCGACAGGTGCAGTGGCGCGACCTCGAGCTGGTCGACCACTGGTGCCGCTATCTTCAGGCCCCGGAACGCTATCTGCGGCACCTGCTCGATTAAGGCCTCGGGCGCGGCCGGCTACGCCAGGTCCATCATCTGGTCCTTGGGCACCCGCCCCATCACGTAGAACTCGGGGTTCGGCTGGATCCCGCCGACGATCGCCATGCGGTTCGACAGGCCGAAGAAACCGGTGACCGCCGCGATGTCCCAGATGTCCTCGGCGTCCAGGCCCTGTCGAAGCACCGGGACATAGTCGGCCTGGCGCACCAGTTCTGGCGAGCGCGCCAGCTTGACTGCCAAGTCGACGATCGCCTGCTGGCGCGGCGCCAGGCCGGCGTGCCGCGGGTTGACCGCGACCTTGTCCGCAATGTGCTTATCGCGCGCATAGATGCGCAGGAAGGCGCCATGGGACACGACGCAGTACAGGCAGCCGTTGGCCGCCGAGGTCGCGGTCACGATGAGCTCGCGGTCCGCCTTGGTCAGATTGCCGGTCTCCTTGGTCATGAGCGCGTCGTAGTAGTTCACGAAGGCCCAGAACTCCGCCGGGCGCCGGGCCAGGGCAATGAAGACGTTCGGGGTGAAGCCCGCCTTCTCGGTCTGCTGAGCCAGGTACTCGCGGATGTCCTCGGGAATGTCGGCCGGGTCCGGCAATGGGAATTCGACGGGTGGGAACGAAGTGGGTGAGATGTCGTCTTTGGCATTCATGGTCCAACCCTAACGCCTGCCGGCCCCTATCGCGCGGCCTGGTGCGGCACCACCACGCGCCGGATGATGATGAGCAGGCTGGCCGTCACCGGCACCGCCAGCAGGGCGCCCAGCACCCCGGCGATCGTGGCCCCGGCGACCGCCCCGATGATCACCAGGGCACCCGGCACGTTGACGGCCGCGCGCATGATCCGGGGGCTGAACACATAGGACTCGATCTGCATGTAGACCAGATAGTAGATGCCCGCGATGATCGCCATGGTCGGCGATACGAACAGGCACGATACGACGATGACGACGGATGCCGACAGGGTCCCCACCAGCGGGATCATCGAGCCGATGAAGGCGATCAGGGCCAGTAGCGCGGGCAACGGCGCCTGCAGGATGACCAGGAACACCGCGGAGAGGACTCCGTTGATGGCCGCCAGGCTGACCTGGCCCAGCACGTAGCCGCCGACCGAGCGCATGATCTCCTCGGCCACGGATTCCGTCCCGGCGCGCCGGGACGCGGGGACCAGTGCAAACGCCCAGGACTTGATCGTCGGCAGGGTCGCGGAGAAGTAGACGGTCAGGATCAGCACGATGATCACGCCTGTCGTGCCGTTGGCGATCGTCGAGCCGACGCTGACGAGCCCACCGCCCACGCTCACCAGGTTCTGCGGATCACTGGCCCAGGTGGTGGCGTTGGCGACCATCGTGTCGACGTCCAGCGAACCGCCGAATCTGCTCTCCAGGTCCTTGACCCATTCCTGTTCGGCGATATCGCCGATGATCGTGGGCAGATTGCCGATGAACGCCTGGATCTGCGCGACCAGGGTCGGCACGATCAACAGGAGGACGCCGGTGACCACCAGAAGGAAGGCCACCGCCACGATGACCACTGCAATGGAGCGTTTGATCCCCCGTTTGGCCAGGAAGCGCACGATCGGGTCCAGGCCCAGGGTGATGAAGAATGCGATGGCCACATAGGTGACGACGGTGGACAGGGTGTCGATGCCCTGCAGCAGCCACCAGCCCATACCCCCGCCGAGCACCAGCAGGAAGCCCACCAGGAAGGCCTGGCCCGGCCGGGCCAGCACCGCGCCCACGAGGTTCTTCGGGCGCGTGGCCGCGGGCAGCGGGGAATCCGACGATTCGTCACTCATGAACCCCAGCATAGGCGGACCCGGCCCGTGCCCGGCTACGGTGGGAAGCAGCCGCGGCGCAGCGGGAAGCGGCTACAGCAGTGAGCGGCTGCGGCGCAACATAATCGTGATGACCAGGCAGATCACCATGCACGCGCCGATCACCCAGGTCACGCCGGGCCAGGACGCCAGCTCCCAGGCCCGCGGCGTGACATTGCCCGCCAGTGAGGACCCCGCATAGTAGAACAGCATGTACAGCGATGCCGCCTGCGCGGGGACCCCGGCTCCGGCAGCCCCGCGCTGGGCCACCCACGCCGAGGCCAGCGAGTGCACCATGAAGAACCCGGTACTCAACAGCAGCAGGCCCAGGATGATCACCCACAGGGGCCGCATGGCCAGGGCCGCCACGCCCAATAGGGCGACGACCGGTCCGAACACCACGACGGAACGCAGACTGGTCCTATCCGCCAGGCGCCCGGCGAATGCCCCGGCCTGGCCCCCGATCGGATACACCAGGTAGAGCAGCCCGACCACGCCCACACTGAGCAGGTACGGCGCCTGTTCCAGCCGGAAGCCGATGACGTTGAAGGTTCCGACGAAGGCGCCCATGCCCAGTGCGCCCAGCAGATACAGGCCGATCAGCACGGGGTCGCGCAGGGCGCGACCGAACTTGGCCACCAGCTCGGCGACGGAATCGCGGTGCGGGGTGAAGCCTCGGGATTCCGGGAGCAGGATCCAGCAGCCCGCGGCGCACAAGGCGGACACCAGAACCGTGGCCGCGAGCGCCAAATGGGATGTGTCGAGCCAGGCCACGTGGCTCACTCCCAGTCGGCCGAGCAGTTCGATGACCCCGGCGGACACCAACCGGCCGGTCAGGCCGCCGATCGTGGTGCCGAAGATGTACTGGCCGGTGGCGGTGGTGGCATAGGAGGGGTGGATCTCCTCGCGCAGGTAGACAGCGGCTGTGCCGGGCAGTCCGGCCAGCACCAGGCCCATGCAGAAGCGCCCGCACAGGAACAGTGGCCAGCTGGGGATGAGGGAGACGACGATGCTGAGCACGACCGCCAGGGCCAGGGACCAGCGAATCAGCCGGACCCGCCCGATCCGCTCGGATACGGGCACCGCCAGGATCAGGCCGATGCCAAGGCCTGCGGTCGCCACGGACACCGACAGGGCGGCCGTAGCGGGGCTGATGCTGTAATCGCGCGCGAAATACGGCAAAATGGCTTGAGTGTTGTAGAGGAGGACGAAGGTCGCGATTCCAGCCATGAGCAGGCCGGCCTCGATTCTCCGTGTTGCGGGTTCTCCCTTGAGGTATCCGGCGAATTCGCTCACACGTCCATGGTAGGCGCCCGCCTCCCGCCCGCAACGGGGGCACCCGGGCGCCGCGATCGAGGAGACAAGAGTGACCGACGATTCCACCCCCGCGCCGGGCCCGGCCGGGGAAGCCACAACCGCGCAGATCCCACAGGTGGAGGAAGCCACGGCCGCTTCCGGGGCTGTGGCCGAGGGTCCAGCCACCGCTGAAGTCGCCGACCCGCTGGCAGCGCTCCCCGGACACCGGCAGGCGCTGCACGACTTCGTGGTGGCCCCGGAGAACCTGACGCTGCCGGACTTCTCCGGCATCGACTCGGCGGCTCTGCTGGAGGTCCTGGAGTTCGTCGAATCCTTCCAGGCCGCCCGCCTCGCCGAACTCGTCGCCGATCCGGCCGCACCCACCTTCATCAACACCACGCTGCGCATCGACGAGGCCACCGCTCCGGCGTTCCGCCTGGCCGCGGTAGCGCGCGTCATCGGCTCGAACATCATGACCGAGGCCATCACCGACGCGGTCAACACCGTGTTCCGTCGGCTCGCCGCCCTGCAGACCGGCCTGCTGTTGGACGCCGACCTCTACGCCAGGCTCGACGAGGTCCCCACGGCCGCGCTGACCCCGGAGGACCGTCGCCACCACGAACTCATGGTCGCCGATTTCGTCCACGCCGGTGCCAAACTCGACCCCGATGCCCGCGCCCGTGTGCGCGACCTGTCCGCGGAGATCACCCGGCTGGAGACGGACTTCGACGTCGAGGTCCTGGCCGAGTCCGATTCCCTGGCCCTGCAGGTGCCGTACGACCGGGCGGCCGCGGCGCTGGCCGGCCTCGACGCGGAGACACTGGCCGGGCTGCGCGAACCGGCGGGGGCATCGGCGGGGGATGCAGCCGAAGCCGGCTACACCCTGCCGCTGGTCAACACGACCCAGCAGCCGGCCCTGGAGCACTTGGACGATCCGGCGACCCGCGCCGCGCTGCTGGAGCGCTCCATGTCCCGCGGCGGTCGCGGGGGCGCGCACGATACGCGCACCATCATCGCCGACCTGACCGCCCTGCGGGCCGCGCTGGCCGCCGAACTGGGCTATCGCAGCTTCGCCGACTACTCGATCTCCACGCAGGCCGCCGGCTCCCCCGACGCGGCCTCGGCGCTGTTGTCCCGGATGCTCGAACCCGCGCAGGCGCAGGCCGCTGCGGAACTGGACGCGGTACGCTCGGCCTACGGCCTGGACGAACTGGGACCTGCCGATGTCACGCACTATCTGGCGCGCTACAAGCAGGACCATTTCGCGCTGGACCCCCGGGAGCTGCGGAGCTACTTCGAGTTCGACCGGGTGTTGGTCGACGGCGCGTTCTACGCCGCCACACAGCTCTACGGGGTCGAATTCGTCCGCACCGAACTGTCCGGCTGGCACCCCGATGTGACCGTCTACGCCGCGGTGGAGGACGGCGCCGTCACCGGGTTGGTCTGTGTCGACCCCTATGCCCGACCGATCAAGGGCGGCGGCGCGTGGATGGACCAGCTGGTCTCCCCCGGCCGCTATCTGGGTCAGGCCCCGATCCTGACCCTGTCGACGAACTTCGCCAAACCGGCCGAGGGCGCGCCCCTGCTGCTGAGCGTGGACAACGTCCGCACCGTCTTCCACGAGTTCGGCCACGTGCTCCACGGGCTGTTCTCCGATTCCCTGTACTCGACCAGGTCGGGGACGTCAGTGCCACGCGACTTCGTCGAGTTCCCCTCGCAGTTCAACGAGATGTGGATGTTCCACCCCGCGGTGCTGCCGAACTATGCGGTGGACCATCGGACCGGTCGCAGCCTGCCCCAGGAGACCGTGGAGCGCCTGCACACGGCCGAGCGCTTCGGGCAGGGCTTCTCCACCGTGGAGCTCCTGTCCGCCGCGCTGCTGGACCTGGGCTGGCACTCGCTGCAGGCGGGCGAACAGGTCGACGCCGTGCTGTCCTTCGAAGCCGCGGTCCTGGACAGCGCCGGATTCGATTCGCTCATTCCGCCGCGCTACCGCTCCACCTACTTCCGCCACATCTTCTCCGGTGGGTACGCCGCCGGCTACTACGCCTATCTGTGGTCCGAGGTGCTGGCCGCCTACACCCAGGAGTGGTTCACCGCACGCGGTCTGAGCCCCGAGGCCGGCGAGGCCTTCCGCACTCATATCCTGGCGCCCGGCTACTCCGCCGATCCGAGCGAGTACGTGCGCGAGTTCTTCGGCGAGGACCCGGGCGTGGGTCCGCTGCTGCGCAGCCGCGGCCTGGCTCCGGTCGAGGATGCAGATGCGGATGCTGACGGTGCCGCTGTCGCCGGGACTGGCGGCGGGACCGGGGCCGGACAGGCCGAAGACGCCGCGGGGATGGGAAACCCGGGTGCGGGCCCGGACGAACGGGACTCCTGATGCACGCGCGCAATCGGGCCGTCGAGGCCGATCTGCGCGCGGCTGGCATTGACGCGCAGATCAGGATCTTCTCCGAGCACACTCCATCGGCGCGTGCCGCAGCCGATGCCCTGGGCGTCGAGCTCGGCGCAATCGCCAACAGCCTCGTCTTCATGGCGGTGCCGAACGCGGACGCCTGCGGGCCCGCGGGCGGCGCGCAGCCGATTCCCACCGACGAGGCCGGGCCGGCCGACCCGGCGGGCAGCGCCGGTGAGCCGTTCGCGGTGCTGCTCATGACCTCGGGCGCGCACCGGGTCGATACCGGTTATGCGGCGGCCCGGCTGGGGGTCGCGAAGCTCAAGCGGGCCACGCCCGAACAGGTGCGCGCCGCGACCGGCCAGGTGATCGGCGGGGTGTCGCCCTGTGGGCACCCGGCGCCACTGCCGATCTACGTCGACCGGGCACTGCGCGACCATGATGTGCTGTGGGCCGCCGGCGGCACCGCCGATGCGATGTTCCCGCTGAGCTATGCACAGTTGCTCGCCCTGACCTGTGGCGAGGAGATCGATGTCGAGCCCTGATCGGGAAGGCCGCCTGGCTCTGCGGATTGCGGGCTTCGCTGCGGGAGTGGCCGCCGGTTACGGCCTGGACGTGGCCAGGGCCCAACTGCAATCGCGCTTCTACCCCCATTACTGGAACACCCACCCCTATCCCGAGGGACCAGAGCCACGATCCAAGGGGCTCCCGGCACCGGTGACCATGCACGTGGTGGGTGATTCTGCGGCTGCGGGGGTGGGTCCGGGCTTCATCGATCCCCGCAAGGGCTACGTGGGCCTGGTGGAGAAGCGTCTGGAGAATCTGGCGGGCCGGCGCGTGCGCACCTCCAACCTGGCGATCCCGGGTGCCAGTTCGTGGCTGCTCATGGAACATCAGCTGCCGAGGTTCCGCGCACTGCGGGAGCGGGTCGGCCCGGCCGATGTCACCCTGTGCATCATCGGCGCCAATGACATCGCCGGCCGCGAATACACGCTGGACGGTTTCATCTGGACGGCCGAACGGCTCTACGCACAGCTGCCCGCCGGCACCGTGGTCGGGACGATCCCCAGCTTCGGATTCGACCTGGTCAACCGCAGGGTGACCGACGCCAACGCCGTGATCCGGGCCCTGGCAGCCCGGCACGATCTGGAGCTGGCAGATCTGTTCGCCATCACCTCGGCGCTGGATCTACGCAGTTATCTGGCCCGCACGGGCGGCGACTTCTTCCACCCCAATGCGGCCGGCTACCGCCTGTGGACCCACGCGATCTGGCCGGCAGTGCGCCGGGCGTACCTGCGGCAGGGCCGCACGCAAACACGTCCTTTCCCCGCGAACACGTCCCTATAGCAGCGTGTTCGTGGGGAAAGGACGTGTTCAGGAAGCCGGACCGGCCCCCTGCACCGCGCTGTCGGACTCCTCCACGATCGCCAGGGCCGCCCGGAAGGCCGACTGCCCATCGCCCGACTGCACCGCCGCGACGATGTCACCGTGCCAGCGCAGGGCATTGGCATTGGCTATCTGCGGCATCAGGTCGTGATGGGTGCGCCCGGCCAATAGCGCATCGACCACACCGGTCAGGCCGGCGAAGAACTCATTGCCCGAGGCCTGTAGCAGCACCCGGTGGAAATCCATGTCATGGCGCAGATAGTCCTCGGTCCGGGCATCGCGCGCGGTGGCGACCATGCCGACATAGGCGGCGGCCAGTGCCGCGCACTGTTCGCCCGAGGCCCTTTCAGCGGCTCGGCGCGCGGCACTCGGCTCCACCGCCGCGCGCAGTTCGGCCAGGGTCCCCAGCAGTTGGGCGCGCTGCGGACCTGCCAGCCGCCAGCGCAGCACATCGGGGTTGTAGGGGCTCCAGGACTCCTGCGGCTGCACCGTGATGCCCACCCTCTGGCGGCTGGCCACCAGGCCCATGGACTCCAGTACCCGCACGACCTCGCGGATCACCCCGCGCGACACCCCGAACTGGGCTGCAACTGCATCGGTCGACACGATGGCCCCCACCGGGCGCTCACCGGACACGATCTCCTGGCCCCATTGCTCCACCACCGAGGTGTGGAGGTCTCTACCGGTCAGTGCCATAGCCACCCATCGTCGTCATAGCTCAAGGATACGAACTGGGTGGCTATGGACCGAAACCGGCAGGGCCCTCGCCATCGGCGGCGGGTCCGGCCGCGGAGGCCGCAGCGGGTAGGACCCCTTAGAGTCCCGGGGGCTCCAGGATCGACGGATCGTCCACCGAGGCGCCCTGGGTGGTCAACCGGCGGGAGTACACCGTGCCGTCCTGCACGATGAACAGGTCCCGCCGGTCCGCGCCACCGAAGGCCACCGCGTCGACCCCGTGGTGGACCACCGGCCCGGCCAGGAAGATCGCCACGCGCCCGATCGGTTCGCACACCTGCACTCCGGCGGGCGTTGCGAAGTACGCCCATTCCGCGGTGTCGAAGGTCGCCGAGGCGCTGCCGCCCCAATCGTCATAGGTCTCCAGGCGGAAGAACGGCGCCCCGAACTGCGGCAGCCGCGCCTCGTCGAGCTGGTAGATCCACTGATTGCGGTCCTCGGCATCGGCGATGATGAGCATCGAACCGTCCGCGCCCAGTGCCAGGGCCGAGGCCTCCTTCTGCGGCAGCGCGACCTCGCCGCGCACCGCGCCGGTGTCCAGGTTCACGACCCGCAGCACCGCCGTCACGCTACCCGCGCGCCTGGCTCCGGGGGCGGCGGAACCCGGCGTCATGGCCTCGGTCGAGGTGATGGGCCGGACCGCGTCCGCTGCCACCTCGTCGATCACGGCCAGGTCGCCGCCACCCAGCCAGCAGGCCGCGCGCACGTGCAGATCCGGCAGGATCGTCCGGCCGGCCGCGCCCTCGGCGCCGCTATCTGCAGCAGGGCCGGTGCCGAGGTCCCAGACCGTCAGGCCCCCGCGTGCGGGGTCCGCAGTCACCAGGCGGCCCGCTCCCGCGGCGGCGAGTACCGCGGCGGGTTCCGGAAGCACCCGGGTGCCGGCGGCCTCGGCTGCCTCAGCAGACGCAGCGTTCCCGGCACCGGTGGAGCCGAGCGCGACACGGTACACGCCGTCGTCCAGGCTCGCGTACACGCTGCCGTCGCTCGCCTGGGCCAGACCGGTGGCGCGTCCAGCGGGCAGCCCGGTCACCGGCTGCCAGTCGCGGATGCCGGTGATCGTCTCCCAGACGCTGCCGCGGGTGTCCCAGCCCGCCTGGCCGCGCGCCGGCGGCTCATGCGATTCCAGCGGGGCCGGGTAGTCCCGCCACAGCCAGCGCATCGCATCGGGCCACAGTTCCCCGGCGAGCACCGTGGAGTGGTCGCCTTCGAAGAAGTCGAGTTCCGCATCGTAGCCGGAGAATTTCAACGCCTCGTACATGGTCTGCGCGGCATTGGGCCAGGAGCCCGCGTAGAAGGTGCCCCAGGGCTGTGCAGCGGACAGGTGGTCGCCGTCGCCGGCCAGGATCCGCACCCGCAGCGGGCGGGCCTCGGTCTTGCGGACAAGTTCGGCCAGGGTGTCCCCGCCGCGCATCGCGACGAAGGTCGGAACCTGCGGGATGACGCGCCGGAACTGGTCCGGGCGGTGCCAGGCGGCCAGGAAGCAGGCGATGCCGCCGGTCGACGAGCCCATGATCGCGCGATCGTTCGGATCGTTCGACAGCGGGATCTCCGCGTGCACGGCCGGCAGCAGTTCCTCGGCCAGGAAATTCGCATAGCGAGGCGACAGCGAGTCGTACTCGTACGACCGGTCGTAGCGGCCCAGGTACGTCCCGTCGGTGTGCTTGCCGCTCAGCGTGGGCAGCACGCCCGGGTCGATGAACACCGCCGCCATCCGCGGCACATCGCCTGCGGCAATGAGCGCGTCGAGGCGCTGCGGCACCAGTTCCTTGTTCCGGATCGAGGTCCCGTCGAGCGCGATGAGCAGGGGCAGCGGGCCGTCGGCCTGTCCATCGGCCCGCGGCGCCGGACGGTAGATCGCATATTCGTGCGGGACTCCGGGGAAGTACTTTCCCGGTGCCAGGGTACGTTCCTCGACCGTCCCCACAGGGGCGTTCGGGTCGATTCCGCTGGGCAGGTCGCTCGCGTCGGCGGGATTGTTCGTCACTGTCATCCTCCTACTGCATCTTCCAATCGAAGTAGTTCCACAGCATGCCAGGGGCCACCGTGGTGGGCTTGATCCCGGTCAGGCCCTGCTTGTAGCCCACCAGATCGGGGGCTTGGAACAGGGGCAGGCCGTAGGCATCATCGGCCAGCTGCTTTTCGATCTTGGCCTCGAACTGGCCCTGCTTCGAGGTGTCGAGTGTGCGATGCAGATCGCCGAAGAGCTTATCGACCTGCGGATCGCTGTACTTCGTGTAATTGTCCTGGCCGGTGGTGATGTGGCGGGTCTCCGGCAGGGTGGCGCCCGCGTTGTCCGCGCTCCAGCCGAACAGGGCGGCGTCCCAGCGCGAGGAGTCGGCCAGGTGCTCACTGGCCTGCGCATCGGCTCCGTCGACGATCTCGAAACCGGCCTTCTCGGCGCCCTCCTTGATGATCTGGAACTGCTGCTCCCGGCGGACATTGCCCTTGGTGTAGAGGATCCGGACCTTGGGCTTGGAGACGCCGGCTTCAGCCAGTAGCTTCTTGGCCGCCTCCGGATCCGCTGTTCCGTACTCCTTGGACAGGCCGTTGGCCGCGACCATCTCATCGTAGCCATCGGATCCGGGGACCTTGAGGTACGAGTCGCGGACCACTGCTTTGTCGTTGAGCGGCTTGATGATGTCGTCGACGATCTTCTGACGCGGAATCGTCTTGAGGAAGGCCTGGCGGACCTTGAGCGCCTTGGCCTTGTCACCACCGTAGGTCTTCGGATCGAAGGGCCCGCCGTTGGCGAAGGCCAGATCGATGTGTTCGAAGACGGGGCTGTCGCCGTTCTGCATATCGACCCCGTCGAGCGCCTCGACCGACTTGCGGATGTCGGCGGTCGCCGTCGGGTTGATGAGGTCGACCTCGCCATTCTGCAGGGCCTGGACCGCAGCGGTCGGGTCCTGGTTGAAGCGGAAGGTCACGGTCTTGAACGCGGGCTTGCGTTCGCCCTCGTAGTCATCGCGGCGGGTCAGGGTGAGGAACTGGCCCTCCTGGAACTCCGTCATCTTGTACGGCCCGGTGCCCACCAGCAGGTCGGGATCATCCGGCAGTTTGGTGAAGTCGAAGCCGGTGTTCCACGTGTTCGCCAGCTTGGCCAGAGCGGTCTTGTCGTCATCCTTGAAGGCCTTGAGTACTGCGGCGTTGGCCTTGGCCGGGTCGTCGATCCCCAGGGCCTTCTTCGCCACGATGTGGGCGGGCAGGCCGGAATCCATCTGGGTCAGGTTGAACTGCCAGTCGGCGAAGGGCTCCGCGTATTCGAAGGTCAGGGTCTTGTTCTCATCGGCGATCTCCGGGAACTTCTTGATGACCGACAGGCTGGGCTCACCGGCGTTGAAGACGACGTTCTCGCCCTTCTGCGCCTTGACCGCGCCGGACTTGTCCGCGACCTTGTCCGCATCCTTGGTGTTGAAGTTGCCGCTGCGCGCACCCCAGGCCAGGACCAGGTCCGCCGCCGAATAGGGCGTGCCATCTGACCACTTGGCGGTGTCCGCGATCGAGTACTTGACCTTCAGCGGGCTGTCGGAGACCTTCTCCACCGTGCCGAAGGACTTGTTCGGCTGCACCTTGAGGTCCGAGTCCGTGTAGCTGAAGGTGTCGTCCATGAAGTACTTGATCGTACCGTTGGCCGAGTTGCTGTTACCCGTGGTCGAGTTCAGGTTCGACGAATAGAACGCTGCACTCTGCATGATCTTGATTTCGCCGTCATTGCCGCCCCCACCGGAGGCCGCTTCGCCTCCACCGTTGTTCGGCGTGCAGGCCGACAACAGCAACGCCGATGTCACTGCGGCCGCACCCAGGGCCAAGAAGTGCTTCTTCACTTCCCCTACCTCTCTTACGTATGATTACTCATGTATGTATCTTCTAATAGTATGAGTATTGTCACCATACTCTATGAATAGGCAGATGGACAGGGCATAGTCGGAATGCGGTACCGCGACAATCCGGCTCAGCAGCACCCCAACTCAGCCCAACGAAGGACGGAAACGGACGTGAACGGAACTGAAGTGGTCCCCGGCGACCCGGCAGGAGCCTCGGCGCGGGCGTCCGCGTCCGGATCGGAGTCCACACCGGCGGCCGGCACCCCGCCCATCCTCGTGGTGATGGGCGTCTCCGGCAGCGGCAAGAGCACCCTGGCCACCCGCCTGGCCACGGCCCTGGGCTGGGACCTGGCCGAGGGCGATGACCTGCACCCGCAGGCCAATATCGACAAGATGGCGCTGGGCCACCCGCTCACCGACGCCGACCGTGCGCCCTGGCTGGACCTGATCGCCGCCTGGATCGCAGAGCACACGGCCGCGGGTCGGCCCGGAATCGTCGCCTGTTCCGCCCTCAAGCGCCGCTACCGCGACAGGCTGCGCGCACCTGGCGTCATCTTCGTCCACCCGCACGGACCGCGGGCCACCGTGCACGAACGCATGCACCGGCGCCGCGACCATTTCATGCCCGAGTCCCTGCTGGACTCCCAGTACGCGGACTTAGAACAGTTGGCCGCCGATGAATCCGGCATCGTCGTGGACCTGGCACTGTCCCCGGATGCCCAGGCAGCCGAGGTCTTGGCCCGCTTGGGCCTGGCAGCCGCCGGTCACAGCGCACCGGACGAACCGGCTCCCGCACCCACAGCATCGTCATCGTCGTTCTCCGCTCGGAAGGAATAGAGATATGCATCTTGGAATGATCGGACTGGGCCGCATGGGCGCCAATATCGTGCGGCGCGTGATGCGCGCCGGCCACACCTGCGTGGTCAGCGATGTGAACCCGGAGGCCGTCGCTGAACTGGCAGGTGAGGGAGCACAACCGGCTGCGGACCTCGGCGACCTCATCGCGCAACTGCCCAGCCCGCGCGTCGTCTGGCTGATGGTGCCGGCCTCGCTGACCGATGCGCTGGTCGACCAGGTCGCAGCGTTGCTGGAGCCCGGCGACATCCTGATCGACGGTGGCAACTCGAACTACCGCGACGACGTCGTGCGCGCCGGCCGCCTGGCCGAATCCGGCATCGAGTACATGGACATCGGCACCTCAGGCGGAGTGTTCGGCCTGGACCGCGGCTACTGCCTGATGGTCGGCGGATCGGATCGCGCATTCGACACGATCGAGCCCCTGCTGTCCACCATCTCGCCGGGCACCGGCGACATCCCCCGCACACCAGGGCGCGAGGGCGAGCGGGCCCCGGAGGAACAGGGCTATCTGCACTGTGGCAAGGCCGGCGCCGGGCACTTCGTGAAGATGGTGCACAACGGGATCGAGTACGGGATGATGGCCGCCTTCGCCGAGGGCCTGAACCTCTTGGAGAACGCGGACGCGGGCCTGCGCGCAGCGGAGGACTCCGCCGAGGTCGCACCCCTGGCCGATCCGCACTTCTACGAGTTCGACATCGACACCGCCAAGGTCACCGAACTGTGGCGCCGTGGCTCCGTCGTGTCCTCCTGGCTGCTGGACCTGACCGCAGCAGCCCTGCAGGAGAACCCCACGCTGGATGGCCTGGCCGGGCGGGTGTCCGATTCCGGCGAGGGACGCTGGACCGTGCAGGCCGCAGTGGACACGGGTGTGCCGGTGCCGGTCCTGTCCGCCGCGCTGTTCGAACGCTTCGCATCGCGCGGTCAGGACCACTTCGCGAACCAGACCCTGTCGGCCATGCGCCAGCAGTTCGGCGGCCACCGCGAGCGCTGAGCCCGGAACCGGCCTGAGCACCTGAACACGTCGTTTCCCCGTGCACACGTCCCTATAGGGACGTGTGCACGGGGAAACGACGTGTTTTCGTGACGGACCGCGCTCAGCGACCGGCGGACACTGGCCTGAGTCTGCCGGTCTGGACGCAGAAGACGATGAACAGCACCAGGCCCAGCAGCGCCGCGCAGAACCCCAGGATCACCGCGCCGCCGATCAGCAGGCCCTCCACCAGGGTCTGTCCTATGGTGATGGGCTCTCCCACCTTGTAGGTCCCGGCCCCGTCACAGCGCACGATATAGGTGCCGTCCGCGGGGGCCTCGTAGGTGGCCGAGCCGTACCACCGGGTGCCGGAGTCGTCGTCATAGCTGTACGAGGAGTCGACTCGGGCGAACGGGGAGAGCTTCTGCTCCCTGGTATCGACCACCTCGCACTCATCCGCGTCCGTCCGTTCGTCCGCATATACGGAGAACCGGTCGCCGGACTCCAGCCGCAGTTCGATCGTCTCCGTGAACTCCTGATCCGTCTGTTTTCCCAGGACTCCGAATCCGGGGGTCAGCACCACCATGACCACCGCTACGATGACGCCGATGATGCACAGGCCCACGCCCGACCCCAGCAGCCACAGCGACGCCTTGCCAAGCGGTGTCCAGGGCTTCTTTCGCGGCCGCTGTGGATATCCTCCGTACATCATGGGCCTCAGACTAACAGTGACCTCCGACACAACACGTCGTTCCCCCGTGAACACGCCCCTATAGCAGCGTGTTCACGGGGAAACGACGTGTTTGGGCGACGGGCCCCTGCTACCCGCGCATCCGGCGCATCAGGTAGACGAAGTAGGGCGCGCCCACCAGTGCGATCATCAGGCCGGCCGGCAGCTGGGAGGGGGCGATGAGCGTGCGCCCCAGGGTGTCGGCGACCAGCACCAGCAGACCGCCCAGCAGCATGGACACCGGAATGATCCTCCCATGCCTGGCGCCCACCAGACTGCGCGCCAAATGCGGGGCGACCAGTCCGACGAAGCCCACCGTGCCCACCGCCACCACGGCCACCCCGGCCAGCACCGCGGCGATCGCCAGCAGGGTCAGGCGGGTCGCCTGGGGACGGATCCCCAGGATCCGGGGCGTGTCCTCGTCGACCGACATGAGGTCCAAGTCCCGCCGCAGCCCGGCCAGCAGCGGTATCGCCAGCACCAGCACAATGGCCACCGGCCAGACATCGGCCAGGGTCCGACCATAGGTCGTGCCCGACAGCCAGGTCATGATCCGCGGGGTCTGCCAGGGGTCGTTGCTCAACAGCAGATAGGTCGTCAGGGCGCTGAGCGCATAGCCCGTGCCGATGCCCACCAGCACGAAGCGGTCGGGCAGTAGTCCACCGCGCCAGGCCAGCAGGGTGATCAGCGCGAAGGTGGCAAGACCGGCCAGTACCGCCATGAGGACCATCGCACCCTGTCCCCCGCCCAGGAATCCGGTGGTGACGACGAAGACCGCACCCAATCCGGCGCCGGCCGTGATGCCCAGCAGTCCGGGCTCGGCCAGCGGATTGCGCACGGTCCCCTGGACCACCGTGCCGGACAGGCCCAGGGCGGCACCGGCCAACACGGCGGCGGCGATCCGGGCGGCGCGGTCGTCGAGCGCATAATCGATGAGCCCGGGCGCGCGGCCCTGGATCCACAGGGAGACATCGCCCAGCTTCAGCCACAGGCTGCCGGCCAGCAGGGCGATGAGCACGCAGGCCACCAGCAGCACCGCCGCGACGATCACCGCGGCGGTGAAGACCCGGCGGGCCCGTGCGGGACCCGAGCGAGCGGCAGAGGCCCGTCCCCTCCCCCACAGGCGCGCGCCCGGGCGAGCACCACCGTGCGTGGGGCGGCTGCCACTGCGTGCGGGGCGGCCGGCCGGTGCGGCCTCGGCGGAGGAACCCGCGGCCGAGGCGTCGCGCATCCGCAGCGCCAGGACCACGATGACGATCCCGCCCAGCAGCGAGGTGGGGATGCCGGTGGGGATCGAGGTCGCGCCCTCGGCGCCCAGGATCCCGCGCAGCACGGCATCGGCCAGCAGGATCACCAGCGAGCCCAGCAGTCCGGCGGCGGGAATGAGGAAGATGTGCCGGTTCAGCGCCCGGATCTTGACCGCCAGCAGGCGTGCCAGCACGGGCGCGCCCAGACCCACGAAGGCGATCGGCCCGGCCAGGGTGACGGACACGGCTGCCAGCAACACCGCGGCCAGGATCGCCACGATCCGGGTGGAGCGCACCGGCACGCCCAGGCCCGCCGCGCTGTCCTCGCCCAGGCCCAGCACGTCGAGTCGGCGGGCGAACAGCAGCGCCACCACGAGCACCACGACGATCAGCGGGACCGCGCGCAGCGAGGCGTCGATGTTGAGCTGGCCCAGGGAACCCGAACCCCAGGCGAACAGGCCGGTGGTGTTCTCCTTGAACAGGATGAGCAGCATCGCAGTGCCCGCGTCCAGGGCCATGGCGATCGCGGAGCCGGCCAGGATCAGCCGGGTGGTCCCCGTGCCCGAGGTCCGGCCCGTGATCCCGAGGACCAGCGCGGCGGCCAGCAGACCGCCGACGAAGGCAACCCCCGAGGAGGCCAGCAGCGGCACCGTGATGCCGAAGGCCGCGACCAGGGTCAGAGCGAAATAGGCCCCGGCGGTCACCGCCAGGGTGTCGGGGCTGGCCAGCTGGTTGCGGGTGATCGACTGCAGCAGGCAGCCGGCCACGCCCAGGGCGAAGCCGACCAGGACGCCCGCGGCCAGGCGCGGCAGCCGGGATCCGGAGAAGATCTCGTCTGCGCCCACGCCACCCACCTCGACGCGCGCGCCGAACAGCCCGCGCACCAGGTCCACGGCGCCCAGGCCCGAGGTCCCCTGCGTCAGGTGCCACAGTCCGGTGGCCGCTACGGCCACGGCCAGGACCACCAGCAGGACGATCCCGCCGGCGGCCCTGGCCGCGCCGACCCGCTCGGGGGCCCCGCCCTGTTCCGGGGCGATCCCCCGTGCCGGTGCCTCGGCCCGTGCAGCGCCGCCCTCCCGGTCGGTAGCGGCCCTTTCCGGACCGGCCGGCCGGGCCCCATTGCGCTGCATCACTTGGAGGCGGCTCCGGATGCCGAATCGGAGGCGGAGTCAGAGGCCGAATCGGCACCCGCGCCGGCCGCGTTGTCCTGGATGACCTTGACGAAGGCGTCGATGGCCTGTTCGCCGGACTTCGGACCGCCGGCGCCCCAGACACCGGCCGGGAAGGCGTAGGCGCGGTTGTCCTTGACAGCCGGCAGGTTCTTCCAGATCTTGCTCTTCTTCAGATCGGTCACGTAATTGTCGGCTTGGCCGTCGTCGCCGTAGAACAGGTTGGCGCTGCCCACGGCGGTCAGGCCCTCGATATCGGTCTGTGCCAGGCCATAGGCGGGATCCACGCCGCCGGAGCCGTAGCCCTTGTTGACCTCGTCGGTCCAGGCCCCCTGCATGCCCAGCTGTTCGCCCAGCTCGGTGAACAGCGCGCCCTTGCCGTAGGGGCGCACCACCACATTGCCGCCCTCCTTCCAGCCGTCGAAGAACACGAAGTCCTTCACCGGCATATCGACCTTGGCGACCTTCTCCTTGGCCGTGGCCAGGTGGGAGTCGAAGTCCGAGAGCACGGCGTCGGCGCGCTCGGTCCGGCCGGTGGCCTCGGCGACCTGCTTGAAGACCTTGCGCATATTGTCCAGCTGGCCGTTCTTCGCGTCGGCGCCCACCGTCGCCAGGACCGGCACATCGCGCTCCTCGAGCTTCTTGAGGATCTTGTCGTCCTTGGAGTACGCCTCGACGATGATGAGGTCGGGGTTGGTCCCGTAGATGGCGTCCAGGTCCGGTTCGCCGCGCTCGCCCACATCCTTGGTGGAATCCGGCAGCTTCTCCGCGCTGACGTAGGTCGTGTAGTCCTTGGTGCTGGCCGCGCCCACGGGGTTCACGCATAGGCTCAGCAGGTCCTCGGTCTGCTGCCATTCGAGGACCGCGACCCGGCTGGCCGGCTTGTCCAGCTTGACCTGGCGGCCCAGCATATCCGTCATGTCGACCGGGTCGGTCGAGGTCTGGGTCTTGTCGTCGGCGCAGTTGGCCGAGGCGGGGCTCGCCGAGGCATCTGCGCCGGCGTCCACATCGGTGGTGCCGCAGGCGCTCAGCAGCAGGGCGGTCGTGCCCAGTGCCGCCAGGGCGAGGCCGTGGCGGGTCTGAATTCTTCTCATCGTGTGTTTCCTTCTGACTGGTGGTGTTCGGTTACGCGCAGGTCGTGCCGGCTCACCGGATCGATGCGCAGGTGTCCGGTGGATTCGTCCAGGTGAACGTCGACCCGCAAGTCGTAGGCGGTGCTGATATTGGTCGCGGTGAGTACGTCGAGGGCGGGGCCGGCCGCCAGAATCCGGCCGGCGTGCAGCAGGACCACATCGTCGGCGACGCGCGCGGCGTGGTCCAGGTCGTGCAGGACCACTCCAACGGCGACCCCGTAGTCCTCGGCCAGATCGCGGATCAGGTCGAGGGTCTCCGTCTGATAGCGCAGGTCCAGGTGATTCGTCGGTTCGTCGAGCAGCACGATGCCGGTCTCCTGGGCCAGACAGCAGGCCAGCCAGACTCGTTGCAGCTCCCCGCCGGAGAGCTCCCCGGCTGAGCGCTCCGCCATCGCGGAGACCCCGGTGATGTCCAGGGCGCGGTCCACCGCTGCGTGGTCGGCGGGACTCAGCCCGGCGAAGCGCTTGCGGTAGGGGTGGCGGCCGAACTCCACGACCTCGCGCACGGACAGTCCGGACGGGGCCGAGCGGGTCTGGGCGAACAGCGTGACCTCGCGGGCGAACTCGCGTGGGCTCATGCTCAGCGCATCGCGCTCGCCGGAGCCGATGCTCACACCTCCGGATTCCGGGGAGTGCAGGCGCGCCAGGGTGCGCAGCAGCGTCGACTTGCCCGAACCATTCGGACCCACCAGGGCTGTGACCCGGCCGGGGACCAATTCGATGGAGACACCGTGGACCACCTCGGTGCGGCCGAAGCCCAGGACCAGGTCGTGACCCGCCAAGCGCTGCGGAGTCCGCGTGTCCAAGGGTTCGAGTGCAGTCATGTATCGCCTATCGCTGGTGAGGTAAGCCGCGCCTAGGCAAGTGTAAGAAGATCGCGCTATGTCCGCAATCATGATGCCTAGACATTCGATACGGAGTTTCGGACAGAGTCAGCGGCCGGTAGCGTAGGCCCCCGGAGTCGTCCCCAGCACCCGCTTGAACGAGGCGATGAAGGTACTGGGCTGTGCGTAGCCCAGGCGCTCGGCGACCTCCTGGACTTCCAGACCCGCTGCGATCAACTCCAGAGCCCGGTGCACCCGCAGGGTCTGGCGCCATTGCACGAAGGACAGACCGGTGGCCTGCCGGAACGCACGGGTCACTGTGCGTTCACTCACATCGAGTGAGACCGCCCAGTCCGACAGACTTCGGTCATTGGCGGGATCGGCCAGCAGGGCCGCAACGATCGGTGCCACGCGCCGGCCACGCGGCACCTGCAAGGAGATCTGCCGGGTGGCCGGCGCCAGCACATCGAAGACCACCGCCTCGGCCCGCAGCCGGGGACCTGACTCCAGGTCGGGATCCTCCAGGTGCGTCAGCAGGGACTCCAGAACCGGCGTCATCTGGATCCCGGTGGGTTCGGAGAAGACCACCGGGGACCGCTCGGTGTCGAAATAGGCATCGCACAGTTCGGTGTGCGCAGTCATCCGGCCCGAATGCACAGTGCCGGCGGGGATCCACAGACCCTGTCCCTCCGGCACGGTCAACACCCGGTCGGCCAGGCGGACCGTCATGGTGCCCCCACGCACCCACACCAGTTCGTGCAGCGCGTGTGCATGCGGTTCGAATTCCAGTGGCACCGGGGCCAGTGCCTGCTCGGCGAAGATCGCGAAGGGCGCTGCGATGACTTCGGGGGAATCGACCTCCTCGAGCACGAAGGTCCTGCGCTCGCGCCGCCAAGCCCCGCGGCCGGGCTGCGCCTGCGCATCGGCCCGGGCTGCGGGCGATGAGGGCACGGTCGGCTGGGGCATGGCCCTCAGTCTAGCCAGATGGCCCGAAACCGGAGGGATGACCCGGTACACGGGGGCATTCCCCCGGTTTCGGGTCATCTGGAGTAACGTGCACTCCGATGACTGTCACGACCCCCACACCCGAAGACATCCGCACGACCACTCCCGTCCTGGACCTGCAGCAGGTGACGTTCCGGCGCGGCCAGACGCACATCCTGCACGGCATCGACTGGACCGTCCGCCCGGGCGAGCACTGGGCGCTGTTGGGCCCCAACGGCGCGGGCAAGTCCACCATCATGGGCTTCGCCGGCGCGCAGACGCATCCCAGCTCCGGCACCGTGGACGTGCTGGGCAATCGCCTGGGCCGCGTCGACATGCAGACCCTGCGCCGGGACATCGGGCACGTGAACCCGCGTCATCCGGTGCGCAGCGCGCTGACGATCACACAGGTCGTGCTGACCGGACTGACCGGCACGGTGGAACTGCCCCCGCGCTTCACCCCCACCGCCGAACAGGTGGACGCCGCCCGCGCACTCGCGCAGGAGTTCGGACTGGGCGCACGCCTCGACGCACCCTGGCCGGTGCTCAGCCAGGGCGAGCGCGGCAAGGCGCTGATCGCCCGGGCGATCCTGGCCGACCCACAACTGCTGCTGCTCGACGAACCGACCACCGGCTTGGACGTCGCGGCGCGCGAACAGTTCCTCGAAGCGGTGGATGAGCTGACCGAACGCCGCCCGGAACTGACCACGGTGCTGGTGACCCACCACCTGGAGGAACTGCCGGAGACGACCACCCATGCACTGGTGATCAGCCACGGCGCGGTCCTCGCCCAGGGCGCGGCGGACGAGGTCATCACCGATGAGATCATCACGCGCGCCTTCGAGTACCCGATCGCGGTGACCCGCACACAGGGCCGCTGGTCGGCCCGGGCCGTCCGCCACAGGGCTTGAGCCTCAGGGCTACACGCCTCGGGGCCCGGCCCACAGGGCCTGAGCCTTCCCATATACCGACAAGGTTATGTTTCCCTTAAAGGGAACCGCTAATATGGGGTATATGACCCGCTCCCTCGACGGAATCCCGGACGATCCACAACTGTTCCGCGGCACGGTCGCCTATACGACGCGCCTTTCGCCCACGTTCCAGCGCGTTACCGTCCGCTCAACCGAAATGCTCGACTTCCACTGGCTCGGCCTCGACCATTGGTTCCGCCTGTTCATTCCCAGGACCGGACAGGGCCCCGAGGCCTTCGAGCTCCCCGGCATCCACGGCCGCGACTGGTGGAAGAAGCTGCAGAAGTTCCCCACGGACGACTACCCCTATATCAGCAATTACACGGTGGCGGACTTCCGCATCGTCGAATCTCCGGCCGCCCCCGGCACTCCGGCCGAGAGGTATGCGGAGATGGACATCGACGTGGCCCTCCACCCCGATGAGCGCGGGGATTTCTCCGCTCCCGTCTCGGCCTGGGCGACCAGCTGCATTGCCGGCACACCCATCGCCATCCTGGACCAGGGCCTGTTGTTCCTGCCGCCGGAGGACACGGAGGAATACGTCATCGCCGTCGACGACACCGGCCTGCCCGCGGCACGGCAGATCGTCGCCGACCTGCCCGAATCGGCCCGCGGCAGAATAATGGTCGAGGTCGCCCACGCCGCGGACATCGAATCCTGGGAACGCCCGGCGGGCCTGTCGCTGACCTGGCTGCCGCGCGACGATCACACGATCCGCCCCGGTTCCCTGGCCCTGGCCGAAATGCAGAAGATCGACGCCATCAATCCCAGCGCCTATGGCTTCGTGGTGGGCGAATCGAAGCTGGCCACCGGGGGCCGCCGCGCCCTGGTGGCCGCAGGCCTGGGCAAGGACCGGATCACCTTCTCCGGTTTCTGGCGCCTGGACTGAAATCGATCACCCCACGTTTTGTACTTCTGCTCCCTTGGCACCGCTGAGATCAGGGGTGCCAAGGGAGCAGAAGTAGAAAACGCAGAAGGGACCTAGGCGTAGTAGCGGCCCAGGACCTCGGCCTCGAGTTCCGCGAAGCGGTCGGGACCCTCCTCGATCGCCTGCCGCATGGAATCGACCAGGCGCACCGTCCAGCGCTCATTGTGGATCGTGCACAGGGTGGAGAACAGCATCTCCTTGGCCTTGTACAGATGCCGCAGATAGGCCCGCGAATAGTTCTGGCAGGTATAGCAGTCGCATTCGGGGTCGATCGGGCCGAAGTCCCGCTTGTGCTTGGCAGCGGAAATGTTGAACCGGCCGTCATTGGTGTACAGCGCGGCATTGCGGGCCACGCGTGAGGGCGAGACGCAGTCGAAGGTGTCCGCACCGGTCTTGACCGCCTCGAACAGATCATCCGGCTCCGAAATACCCAGCAGGTGGCGGGGTTTATCCTCCGGCAGCTCCTCGCACACCCAGCGGATGATCGTGCCCAGGTTCTCCTTCTCCAGGGCCCCGCCGATCCCGAAGCCGTCGAAGTCCATGGCGCCCAGGTCCCGCGCGGCCTTGCGCCGCAGGTCCTCGTACTGCGCACCCTGCAGCACCCCGAACAGCGCCTGATACGGCCGGTGGCTGCGTTCGGCGGTGAGCCGCTGGTGTTCGGCCACGCAGCGGACGGCCCACTTGCGCGTGCGCTCCAGGGACTCCTCCTGATAGCCGCGCGTATTGACCAGGGTGGTCAATTCGTCGAAGGCGAACATGATGTCGGCGCCCAGCCTGTGCTGGATGCCCATGGAGACCTCGGGGCTGAACCGGTGGCGGCTGCCGTCCAGATGGCTCTTGAACCACACGCCGTCGTCGTCAACGAAGCTGTGGCGCTCCTTGCCGGCGGCCACCGCGTCGTCGTTCTGCTCCCCCGTCGCCTCCATCGAGATGACCTTCTTGAAGCCCGCGCCCAGGCTCATCACCTGGAAGCCGCCGGAATCCGTGTACGTGGGGCCGTGCCAGTTCATGAACCGGCCCAGGCCACCGGCCTCGTCGACGATGTCCGGGCCCGGCTCCAGGTACAGGTGGTAGGCGTTCGACAGCACCGCCTGCGCACCCAGGTCCTCGATCTCATCGGGGCGGACGGCCTTGACGCTGGCCTTCGTGCCCACCGGGATGAAGGCGGGGGTGCGGATATCGCCGTGCGGCGTGTGGATCACGCCGGTGCGCCCACCGGTGGGCAGGGTGGCGCCCACCTCGAAACCGAACCTCGCGCGGTCGTTGACGGGGGCCTCGGCCGCCGAGGCCGCAGCCGGCACTGTGCCGGCGGCACCTGCCAGGGTGGCCGGGCCCGCGAGGGTCCCCGCCGCAGCGGCGGGCGCGTCCGCGCTCATGCGTCCTCCGAGATCTTCACGGGCTCGTTGACGAAGGGGTAGAGCATCTTGCCGGGGTTCATAATGCCCAGCGGATCCAGGCCGTGCTTGATGACGGCGTGGATGTGCTTGCTCGCCGGGTCCAGTTCCTCGCCCAGCCACTTGGCCTTGAGGTAGCCCACGCCGTGCTCGCCGGTGACGGTGCCGCCCAGGTCCAGGCCCAGCTGCATGATCGCGGCGAACAGTTCGCGCGCATGTTCGGTCGAGGTCGCGTCCGAGGCGTCGAACAGCACCGTGGGGTGCATGTTCCCGTCGCCCACGTGGGCACAGGTGGTGACCTCGGCGTCGGTGAAGCGGGCGTCGAGTTCGAGCAGGGCGGCGAAGAACTCCCGCATCTTCCCGCGCGGAATGCACACATCGTCGACCAGCGAACCGCCGCCGTGGTTGTTCACGTACTTCTCCGTGGCCGGCGACACTGCGCGGCGGGCGGCCACCAGCATGTCGGAGTCGGCCGGGTCGTCGGAGTACATGACGTCCAGCGCGCCATTGGCCTTGGCGACCTCTTCCAGGCGGGCCAGTTCGTCCTTGGCGCGCTCCAGCGAGCCGTCACCGTCGGACTGCACCAACAGCATCCCGGCGATCCCGTCCGGCAGGCCGAAGTCCTGGTAGTCGTTGACCATCGCGACGGTCTTGCCGTCCATGAACTCCATCAGGTTCGGCTTGTTGCCGGCGGCCAGGAAGTCCGTGACGGTGCCGACGGCGGCGACCTGGTCATCGAAGAGCACCATGGCCGTCAGGGGCGCCGGCAGAAGCGGCACCAGGTCCAGGGTGATCTCCACGACCACGCCCAGGGTGCCCTCGGCGCCGATGAACAGCTGGGACAGCTCCAGGCCCGCGACGTCCTTCTTCGTGTGCCGGCCCACCGTGGTCAGCGTGCCGTCGGCCAGGACCACCTTGAGGCTGCGCACGTACTGGCGGGTCACGCCGTACTTCACGCAGCACATGCCGCCGGCGTTGGTGGAGACGTTGCCGCCGATCGTGGAGATCGCGACCGAGCCCGGGTCCGGCGGGTAGGCCAGGCCGTGCGGGGCCAGCTGATCCTTCAGGTCCTTGTTGATGATGCCCGGCTGGACCGTGCACGTCGATTCCACGGGGTTGACGTCGAGCAGCCGGTCCATTTTGTGCAGGCTCAGCAACAGGCTGCCGTCCACGGCATTGGCGGCGCCGGCCAGGCCGGTGCGCGCCCCCTGCGGGACGATCGGGATGCGGTTGGCCGCGGCGAAGCGCACGGTGGCCTGGACGTCCTCTATGGTCTCCGCGCGGACCAGGCCGCGGGCCGTGCCGAAGGGGCAGAACATGGCGTGGTCGATGGAGTACGAGGCCACGACGTCGGCATCGGTGACCAGGGCGTGCTCACTGCTCAGGGCCGCGCGCAGCGGGCCCAGGTCGACGGGGGTGGCCGCAGGGGTCAGGCCCTGCTGTTCCGGCTGCGTCAGATCTACCAATTCCATCAGGCAATACCTCCATCGGTGGCGGCCGGGGCGCCCGGCGCGGTCCGGTACTTCGATTCCAGGCCCGAGGCGACCTCGACCACCCGGTCCATTGCGGCTTCGGGGCCCACGGAGATGCGCACGCCGTCGTGCAGATTGCGCACGGCCAGACCCGCGGCCTTGAACGCGGCCTCGATCCGGTCGGAGTCCTCGTGCACGGGCAGCCAGACGAAGTTGCCCTGGGCGCTGGGCACCGGCCAGCCCTGTTGGCGGAGGCGGTCGACCAGGCCGTCGCGCAGTGCTGCTACCTCCTTGGCGCGGACCTCGACCTCGCCCTGAGCCGCCAGCGAGGCGGATGCCGCTGCCTGGGCGACCGCGGAGACGGAGAACGGCGGGATCGCCTTGTGCAGTTCGTGGATGATCTCCGGGGCCGCGAGCGCATAGCCGATGCGCAGCCCGGCCAGGCCGTGGGCTTTGGAGAAGGTGCGCAGCACGACCAGGTTCTTGTGCGCGGGCAGGGTGGTGGGGCCGTCGGCCGTCTGCGGGTCGTTGGCGAATTCGATGTAGGCCTCGTCGAGGACGACCAGCAGGTCATCGGGCACGGCGGCCAGCAGGCGGTCGAGTTCGTCCTGGTGCAGGGTGGGACCGGTGGGGTTGTTGGGGCTGCACAGCACCAGCAGGCGGGTGTCCTCGTCCACTGCGGCGGCGAGCGCATCGACGTCCTGGCGGTAGTCGGCGGTCAGAGGGACCGGACGGGCCTGCGTGCCGGAGAGGGCGGCGAGCTGCGCATACGATTCGAAGGACGGCCAGGGGAAGACGACATTGTGGTCTTCATCGGCGGCCAGGCGGAACAGGGCGGTAAGGATCTCCGAGGCTCCGGCACCGAAGATGACGGAGTCCGTGGAGACGCCGAAGTGCGCGGCGGTCTGTTCCGTCAGGGCGGTGACCCCCGGGTCGGGATAGTTGGCTGGGAGGACGGCGGCGTCCACCATGGCCTGGGCGACCTGCGGCAGCGGCGGCAGGTGGCTTTCATTGCTCGACAGCTTGTAGGTCTGCACGCCCGGAGTGGGGGCGGCGGGCTTGCCGGGAACATATGCGGGGGTGTTTTCCAGCGCTGAGCGCAGTCGGACTTGACTCATTCTTCCATCTTCGCATACGACACACCTGCTGAGACGACTCAGTCCACCAAGTCCCCGGACCGCGCTCCAGGCCAGGTGGAATGCACATGTAGGCGTTTGTACAGTCGCATGCGCCCGCGGAACATGAAAGCAACCTCAGCAGCACTCCACACCACGACTCCGGTGATTCTGCGTACACTCGCAAGCAAGACCCCGCCGCCACTGTACGGTCGCCCGCAGATGTAGGCCTATACATGTTGAATGCAGGACAGCAAAGGAGCGGCCCGCATGAAGAAGCCCCGCATCACCCCACTGATCATGGCCTTCGCCGTCCTCATCGTCGGCTACAGCCTGTTCGACGAGGTCAGCCATCTGTCGGGCATCGCCACATTCGCCGTGGCCGCTTGCCTGTTCGGCATCGCCTTCAATTCGCCGGACAAGCGCTGAGGGTTCCGTTGACCCACCGCCGTCCACCCCACCACTACGATGGGCCACATGGATGAGCAGCGGCAGTGGCGCGAGGACATTCTGGGGCCGGACTTCGAGGCCACCCGGCTCGACCTGCCCGACGCGGCCCGCGCGACCCTGGTCAGGCACGTGCCCGCAGCACCGGAACCGGCCACCGCCCCACCCCGCGACACCGTGGTGCTGCACCTGCACGGCTGGTCCGACTACTTCTTCCACCGCGAACTCGCCGAGTTCTGGTCCGGCCGCGGCACCCACTTCTTCGCCCTGGACTTCCGCAACTACGGCCGCAATCTGATCCCCGACGCCTCCTGGCCACTGCTCGGCCAATCCTGGGATGAGGATCCGGAGATCGCCGCCTACCTGGCCGCGCAGTGGAACGAATACGGCACCCGCGAACTCGCCGAGGCCGCCCCGGAACCGTCCCAGCGCCCCGGCTATGCCTCCAGCATCGCGCTGTACAACCAGGACATCACCGCCGCCCTGCGCGTGATCGGCGGGCTGCACCCCGGCGCGCGCCTCATCGTCTCCGCGCATTCCATGGGCGGCCTGGTCGCCACACTATGGGCCGCCGATCTGCACGCGGGCCGCGCCACCTCGCACGCGGGCGACACCGCACAACCCACCGTCGGGACCCCGACCCCGGACCCAGCAACCGACCCGCTGGGCGGCCTGGGCGAGTTGGCGGGCCTGTGCCTGAACTCGCCCTGGCTGGAGTTCCAGTACTCCACGGCGGTGCGCAAGATCCTGATGCCGGTGATGCGACTGAGCGCCCGACGGCCCGATGACCGCATCAAACCGCTGCCGATCGACATGCCGAACTTCTACACCCTGGCCGCCGCGGAAACGCATGGCCGCCCACAGTACGATCTGGCCCTCAAACCGGCCGGCAGCTTCCCCGTCTACCCCGACTGGCTCTCCAGCATCTTCGCCGGTCAGGAGCGCATCTACGACGGGATCGACGTGGGCGTGCCGGTGCTGATCCAGACCTCGGCCAAGACCTACCAGTCCCCGCGGTACTCCTCGAAGATGACGCGCGCCGACATCGTGCTCAACGTGGACCTGATCCGCCGCGCCGGCGCCGAGGTCGGCGACACCGTCGTGCTCCAGCGGATTCCCGGCGCTGTGCACGACGTCTTCGCCTCGGCTCCGGAGCAACTGCACCGCGCCTACGCCGGTATCGCCCACTTCGCCGCCGGCTATCTGGACGCCTGAGCAACGACCGCACTGACCGCGCAGGCCGCGGACACCCGTGCGGCCGGCTCGCACACCTCCTATCATCGGAGCATGACCGACACCACATCAGAACCGACCTCAGCCGAACCCACTCCGACCGGCGCCGCCGCCGCGCCAGAGTCCCCGACCCCCGCCTCGGCCTGGGCGACGCGCTTGGCCAGGCGCGCCCAGGGCGGTCCCAGCGAACTGGCCGCAGTGCTCGCGCTCTCGGGAGCCGGCGGCGACCTCGTCGACTTCTCCGGCGGCTTCCCCGACCCCGCCCTGTTCGACACCGGGCTGCTGGCCGAGCTTGCGGCCAAGGCGATCGAGACCCGGCCCGAGGTCTCCCTCCAGTACGCCTCCAATCTGGGCCTGCCCTCGCTGCGCGAGGTCCTGCGCGCGGACTTCTCCCGCACCCAGTCCCGGGTGCCGGGCGAAGACGAACTCATCGTCACCTCGGGCGGGGTGGACGCCATGACCCTGCTGAGCAAGGCGCTGCTGGATCCCGGAGACGCCGTGCTGGTCGAGTCGCCGTCCTATCTGGGCGCCTTCGGCGTCTTCCGCACCCACGAGGGCGTGTGCGTGCCCATGGCCGGCGACGCCGCGGGCCTGGACCCGGATTCCATCGGCCCCGCCGTCGCGACCGCCCGCGCCCGCGGCGCCGAACCCAAGATGCTCTACGTCATCCCCGATTTCCAGAACCCCTCGGGCCTGTGGCTGTCCGCCGAGCGCAGGCAGGCCATCGTCGATGCGGCCCGCCTCCACGGCCTGCTCATCATCGAGGACGTCGCCTACCGCGACCTGGCCTTCGACGGCACCACCCGCCCGTCGATCTGGGAGCTGGGCCCCGATGTCACCGTGCAGATCGGCACCTTCTCCAAGACCTTCACCCCCGGCACCCGGATGGGCTGGGCAGCCGGGCCCGCACCGGTCATCGCGGCCCTGGCCGAGGCCAAGACCAACACGGACCAGTGTGCCGGCGCCCTGGGGCAGTGCATCCTGGAGGACATGCTGCGCACCGGCCACTACACGCAGGCGCTACCGGGCCTGCGCGAGGCCTACGGGCAACGCGGCCGGGCCCTCATCGGTGCATTCGCCCAGGTCCTGGCCCCGGCGGTGCCCGACGCCACCTGGACCGAACCGGCCGGTGGCTTCTTCACCTGGGTGCGCCTGCCCGGCATCGACACCAAGGAACTGGCCACAGCCGCCGCCTCCCACGGCGTCGCATTCGTCCCCGGGTCACCGTTCTACGCCGATGCGCGCCGCAGCGAGCACCTGCGCATGTCCTTCTCCCGCACCCCGATCGAACGGATGCCCGAGGGCGTGGCCCGGCTGGTGGGCGCCATCGAATCCGTGCGCTGAGGCCCGGCTCGCGAACATGGGGTGGTTTGTTTCAGATGTGACTGTTCGAACGGCCTCATCTGAAACAAATCGCCCCATGATTTCTCCGGACCCGCCCACGGGGCCCGAAACCACCCCCACTGCACACCCCACACGAAACGCCCAGCCCTCTCCCATTGTCTTTAACGATATGTCGTAATACAGTCGTGAGTGATCGCAATACAGTCACAGAGGAGGAACCATGAACATCCACGACAATGACGACGACTTCCCCCGCACCCATGCGGGCCACGGCGGACGCGGACGCGGCTTCGGCGGGCCCGGTGGGTTCGGCGGCTTCGGGTCCTGGGACGGCAACGGTGGCTTCGACCCCTTCGGCATCTCCGATGTCATGCGCAAGATGGCAGGGGGCGGCCGCGGGCACGGGCGCCGGATGAGCCGCGGCGACGTCCGCCAGGCGGTGCTCGCCCTGCTGGCGGAGGAGCCCATGCACGGCTACCAGATCATCCGCGAACTCGAGGAGCGCAGCGGCGGCACCTGGAAGCCCAGCGCCGGATCGGTCTACCCGACCCTGCAGATGCTCACCGATGAAGGCCTATTGGAGGCGGCTGAGGACGCGGGCAAGAAGGTCTACTCCCTGACCGAGGCGGGCCGCTCCGCCGCCGCGGAAGAGGCCGACGAGCCCAAGCCATGGGAACAGGCGGCGGGCCGCGGGTTCGGCTCCGGCTTCACGATGGAGCTGGGCAAGGAACTGGCCAAGCTGGGACAGGCGACCAGCCAGATCATGCGCGGGGGAACCAAGGAACAGGCCGAGGCCGCCGCCACCGTGCTGGCCGATGCCCGCAAGGGCATCTACCGCATTCTCGCCGAGGACTGATCGAACAAACCGGGGCGGTGCGCACCGGGAGGCTATGGCTTCCGGTGCGCACCGCCTCGGCGCGTAATGGCGCTGTTCGCCCGGGCTCGTTCGTATCGGCAGGTGACCCGGGGATTGTCCCGGATGGAGGCGTTCACTAGGCTGTGCGGTATATCGCATTCAGCCTATGGAAGGACGCCCGTGAACGGTGCCAATCGCCTGGTCAACACCCTGGTCAAAAACGGAGTGGAGGTCTGCTTCGCCAACCCGGGGACGTCGGAGATGCACTTCGTCTCCGCCGTCGAGAACGTTCCGGAACTCCGGTGCGTCCTGGCGATGTTCGAAGGCGTCGTCACCGGTGCCGCCGACGGCTACGCCAGGGTCGCCCGCAAGCCCGCAGCCACCCTGCTGCACCTGGGCCCCGGCCTGGCCAACGGCATGTCGAACCTGCACAACGCCCTGCGCGCGGATTCTCCGATCGTCAACATCATCGGCGACCACGCCACCTACCACCGCCAGTACGACGCCCCGCTGACCAGCGATATCGAAGGTGCGGCACGGCCTTTCAGCGACTGGGTCCGGACCTCGCCGACCGCCGATTCGATCGCCACGGACACCGCGGCCGCCATCGCCGCATCCCAGACCATGCCCGGCCAGATCGCCTCGCTCATCCTGCCGGCGGACACCGCCTGGACCGAACCCCAGGTCGATGCCCCGCTGCCGGACGCAGTGGTACCCAGGCCGCAGCCGGTCGACCAGTCCAAGGTCAAGGCCGTGGCGGAAATCCTGACCCGCGCCAAGGAACGCGGCGAGGGCGCCGGCCTCATCCTCTCGCGCAATGTCACCGACCCCGAATCCCTCGAGATCGCGGGCCGGATCGCCAAGGCCACCGGCGCCCGCCTGCTGCTGCTGAACATGACAGGTGTCGCATCCCACGGGGCCGGCCGCGTAGCCGTCGAGCGGATCCCCTACGCCGTGAACGACGCTGTGGAATTCCTGGCGGACTTCCAGAACCTGGTGCTGGTGGGCACCAAAGTGCCGGTGTCCTTCTTCGCCTACCCGGACAAGCCCAGCGAGCAGTTCGCCCAGGGCACACTCATCCAGGAACTGGCCACCTCGGTCTCGGATCAGCGCGGTGCGCTCGAGGCACTGGCCGCCGAACTGGGCGCCACCGACCTCGAACCGGACCTGCCGGAACTCAAGCTGCCCGAACCCCCGACCACCGGAGCAATCACGCCTCGCTCGGTTGCCGAACTCGTCGTCAACCGGATGCCGGAGAACAGCGTGCTGATCGATGAGTCGATCACCTCCGGCGGCTGGTACTGGCCGCTGGCAGCCACCGCCCGTCCGCACGAGTACCTCAGCGGCACCGGCGGCTCGATCGGCTACGCCATGCCGGTCGCCGTGGGCGCCGCGATCGCCGCACCGGAATCACAGGTCATCACCCTGGAGTCGGATGGATCGGGGATGTACCAGCTGCAGGCCCTGTGGACCCAGGCCCGCGAGAACCTCAACATCGTCACGCTGATCTTCTCGAACAACAAGTACCAGATCCTGCGCAATGAGATGGCGAACGTCGGTGCGACCTTCGGGGAACGCTCCGAGCGCCTGCTGGATCTGTCCGATCCGAACCTGGACTGGGTCAAGCTGGCCGGCGGCATGGGCGTGCACGCAGAACGTGCCACCACCATGGAGGAACTGACCGCGGCCCTGGACACCGCGCTGGCCACCGACGGCCCGGCCCTGATCGAGGTCGACCTCTAGAAGTCCGCCCTCCCGGGGACTTCCACTGGGAAGTCCCCGGGACCAGGATCCGGGTTTTGGCCGCAGTCGGCAAAACAGAAGGACCCCGCCTCAACGAGACGGGGTCCTTCTATCAAACGCGGTAGCGGAGGGATTTGAACCCTCGGTACGGGGTTACCGTACACAACATTTCGAGTGTTGCACCTTCGGCCGCTCGGACACGCTACCGCTAGATACTCTAGGGCAACTCGACCATCCGGGGCAAACCAGCAGCCACTCCATCGACGCGAGCTTCATCACACCGCGCTCCGCCCACTCAGCACCCGCTCCACTGAGCAGTCACTTTGGTCTGGGTCTGGGCCCAGGAGCGGACCAAAACGCCTGCTCAGCGGCGGGAGGCGAAGAAGTCGCGCAACTGGGCCGCGGCCTCGGGGGCGCGGATGCCGGCGTAGACCTCGGGGTGGTGCAGGGCGGCACGGTCGCGCGGCAGGTCCCAGACGGAACCGCAGGCGCCCGCCTTGTCGTCATGGGCCCCGTAGACGATGGTGTCGACGCGCGCGGCCAGCGCGGCACCCGCGCACATCAGGCACGGTTCGAGCGTGACCACCAGCGTCGCGCCCTCCAAGCGCCACCGCCCCAGGGCCGAGGCCGCGCGCCGCAGCGCCAGGACCTCGGCGTGGGCGGTCGGATCGCCGGTCAACTCGCGTTCGTTATACCCCTCGCCCAGCACCCGGCCGGCGGAGTCGACGACCAGGGCGCCCACGGGCACGTCCCCGGAGTCCAGGCTGTGCTCGGCCAGCCGCAGGGCCCGGCCCATCCACTCCAGGTGCTCCCTCCGCGGACTCAGACCGGATACGGGACTCAGCGCGCGGCCTCGAGCGAATCCGCGAAGCCCACGACCTCGCCGATGTGCGCCACAATGCGCGCCGGGTCCGACTGGTACTTCTCGACCTGTTCCAGGAGCTCGGCAGCGTCGACCCCACGGTCGGCGAAGATATCGGAGTCCCCACCGGTCTCGCCGTCGGATTCGAAGTCGAGCATTTCCAGGTCCTCGTCCTGGTCGTCCTCCGGTTCATCATCGGAATCGTCGGAGTCCGCGAAGTCCTCCTCTGCGAAATCCTCCTCCTCGTACTGTTCGTCCTTGGGCGAATCGAGGTAGTCGACGAAGAGCTCGGCATAGGGACTGGCTGCGGCCGCGTCGATATCGGAGATGAACACCTTGATCTCATCGCTGGGCAACAGCCGGACGATGGCGAACCATTCGTCCTCGTGTTCGACGACCGCCACCGAATCGCCGTCCCCTTCGCCTGCGTTGACCATCATGTCGATGAGGTCGTCCAGGCTGGAGGCGTCGTCGACGTCGATATCGACCAGCTTGAAGGTGGAGCCGTTTTCATTCAGTACTGCGGTGAAGTAGGACATGCCTCTATTGTGTAGCCTCCGAGCGGCTCCGACCACCTTTCAGACCCCTCCTTTCAGGCGATATTCTTCTGCTATGGAACTCCACGTGGCAGATCACCCGCTCATCGCCCATAAACTCACCGTCCTGCGCGATGAGCGCACGGACTCGGCCCGCTTCCGGCAGCTGACCGACGAACTGGTCACGCTGCTGTCCTATGAGGCCACCCGCAATGTGCGCACCGAGCCCAAGGTCATCACCACCCCCGTGGCACAGACCACCGGCGTCCAGTTGGCCACCCCCAGGCCGGTCGTCGTGCCGATCCTGCGCGCGGGACTGGGGATGCTCGAGGGCATGCTGCGCATCCTGCCCACCGCCGAGGTCGGATTCCTGGGCATGATGCGCGATGAGGAGACCCTGGAGGTCACCGCCTACGCCGAGCGCCTGCCGCAGGACCTGACGCACCGGCAGGTCTACATCATCGACCCGATGCTGGCCACCGGCGCCACCCTGGAGATGGCAATCGACTTCCTGTTGGAACGCGGGGTGCACGAGGTCACCGCCGTGTGCCTGGTGTCCGCCCCGGAGGGCGTCGAGGCCATCCAGGCGAAGTACGACGGGCAGGCGAACATCACGATCCACACCGCTGCCCTGGACGAACGGCTCAACGAGAACGGCTACATCGTGCCGGGGCTGGGCGATGCCGGCGATCGCCTCTACGGCGTGGTGTGATCGACGCGCGACGCCCAGCGGGCGCGGCGCGCGAACGACCCGCGCTGTCATATTCCGTCACATTGGGGCCCCGGCTCTTCCATATGACACCTGCATGAAGAATAATGACAGTCATGACCCGAATCCTCCCGATGCACATATGCGCACCGCGCGGCAGCTGTCGCCGGCCCCGCGCATCCGCGCAGAGCATGCAGATGCTCTGCGTTCGCGATCACTGATCACCTGCGTCGCACCGAGTGCGGCATGATCGCGAACGAGTCACCACACGAATCATCCCGCCCGGCGGGAATCGTCCACCCACTCGCAGCACCGGAAACCCGAGGATCGACATGCCATTCGCACAGCGCAGCACCACCCCGACGGACCTGACCGCCCGTACTACCTCCCCCCATCCCCGCTCCGCGGCGGCGACGCGCCGCCAGGGCGCCAGGCTAACCGCCGTTGACCCTGCCGCGGCTCCCCGCACGCTGGCCCCGGCCGGGGTCCAGGCCACCCCGCGGGCCGCCCGCGGCATCGTGCTCTACATCGGCCTGGACGAGGAGAAGGCCTCGCAGGACGGCACCAACCTCACCGCCATCGCCGAGGCCCTGCAGTCCTATGCGCACGAACTCGCCGCACGGGCCGAAACCCAGGCCGTCATCGCCCTGGCGCCAGAGGGCCCCGGCAGGGACCTCGACGCCGTGCGCGCCGTGGCCACCGGGTCCCCCGCCGCCACCGGCGGCTCGGCCGTGCGCCACGGACCGCTGCGCTCGCGCATCCCGGCCCATATCCGCCCGCCGCGCCCCACCGAGGATACAGAGGCACAGCGGACCACCGCGGGCCTGCGCGTGGACATCCCCCGCCGCGAGGTCCACATCGACGACGTCCAGGTGAACGTCACGACGAAGGAATTCGACCTGTTGGCCACCCTGGTGTCCCACCCGGGCGAAACCCTGGACCGCTCCCACCTGATCCAGGCCCTGTGGTCGGCCGATGCCCAGGAACCCGATGAGCGCACCGTGGACGTGCACGTGCGCCGCCTGCGCCGCCGGTTGGGCGACTACGCCAATGTCGTGCGCACCATCCGGGGCGGCGGCTACCGCTACGACGCCCACCCCGATGTCGAGGTCTGGTCGGCCACCGCACTGCACTGAGCCCGCTGCACTGCGTCGGCACCACGGGCCACGGCTCCCCGGATCCGGCTTCGCCACCTCATCCGCGCCTCCCTGCCACCTTGCGCCCAATCTGAGGGGCACGGTCAGGGTGGCCACCTAGCATTGGGGGAATGACGCGCAGAAAGTCCCCCACCCGCGGAATCATCGTCTTCATCCTGGGCGTGCTGTTGGCTCTACTGCTGTTCTTCCACAGCCGCCTGCCGGAGACCAAGGGCCTGGCCCTTGTGGTCGAGTCCGCCCTGCCCTGGACCGTGGTCCTGGTGGTTCTGCTCATCATCATGGGCCTGATCCGCTTCAGCTTCCTGGGCATCCTGGGCTTTCTCATCCCGGCCGTGGTCTGGTGCTCCATGTTCGGAGGGTACCTGCGGCCGACCTTCGGCACCGCCGACGGGCAGCTGACGGTGGCGACCCAGAATGTGGGGGCCAAACTGTCCCAGCCCACCGCCACCGCGCAGAATCTGCTCGACCGGAAACCCGATGTGCTGGCGGTACAGGAGCTGGCCAGTAAATCCGGCAAGATCATCAAGTCGAAACTCGATGGTGCCTACTCCTATTCCCGGGTCGAGGACTCTTTGGGCCTGTGGTCGAAATACCCCCTGGGCGAATCCAAGGTGATCGATCTGGGCCTGAAGTGGCCGCGCGCCTTCCGCACCGTGCTGGCCGGGCCCAATGGCGATATCGCGCTGTACGCCGTCCACATCCCCTCGGTGCGCATCGGCGAGGAGGATCTGCGCAATGCGGCGTTGGAGAAGCTCGCGCAGATCGTCCGGCAGGACTCCGCCGGGCGCGTCATCATGCTCGGCGACCTCAATGCCGGCGGGGCCGACCGCTACTTGGGGAACCTGACCACGGAGTTGCAGGATTCCCGGGCTGCCACCGGTGGGGGCTTCGGCGCCACCTGGCCCACCCAATTCCCGCTGGTCAGACTGGACCATGTGCTCACCCGCGGCTTCGACGTCAAGTCCGATGAGGTGCTCGACCGCGGCACCAGCGATCACCGAGCTGTGGTCGTGCGCCTCGACCAGTCCGAATAACACCCGGTGCCGGAGGACGACTCGGTCAGCTTCCGGAGCCGTTCAGTCAGCCGCACAGCTCCCGGTGTCCACCGGAGTGGTCCGCGTGGCGTCCAGGTGTTTCCGGACCTCGCCCAGGGTCAGTGCGTAACCGGTGTCCTCGTCGGTCGCAGACTTCGCGAAGACCATCCCCACGACCCGTCCCCGGGCGTCCAGTAGGGGTCCGCCCGAATTGCCGTGGCGCACCACCGCGCGCAGGGAGTAGACATCGCGGGTGACCGTGGACGAACCGTAGATGTCCAGGCCCCGGGCGGGGAGCTGCTCCCTGATCCGGGCCGGCGATATCGTATAGGGCCCGTTCTCCGGGTAGCCGACGACCACTGCATCGGCCCGCGACCGCAGGTCCTGGCCCAGGGACAGCGCCGCCGCCGGCAATTGTGGAGCATAGAGGACGGCCACGTCGGTGTCCGCATCGAAGGCCACGACCCGTGCCGCATAGGGTGCGCCCTTGCCGCCGGTCTGCACGCTGAGCCGGTGGGCACCCGCGACCACATGGGCGTTTGTGGCGACATAACCCCGTTTGAACACCCAGCCGGTGCCCTCGCTCAGGGTGCCACACACGGTCTGGTCGGTCACGATCTTGACCGTCGAGTCCTGCGCCCGGCGTCCCACCGACGCCAGGTCCTTGTTCGGCACACCGACATCGCAGATCCGCTCCGTCTGGCCGCTGAACACCTGGGGGAAGCCATTGCGGGCCAACACCGAATCGATCTCGCCCAGGGCCACCGCCGAGGTCGAGGGCGCCAGTCGGTCGAGGGTTGCGACGATCTGCGACTGGGCCACCATCCGGTTCGCCTCGACCAGGGGCGAGACCCGGATCCAACCCGCTCCCAGCCAGACGACCAGGGCGAAGGCCAGCAGAGAGCCCGCCGCTCCGCCCAGGGCGTCCAGCCCCCGGCCCAGGCGGCTGGTGATGCTCTCGCGCAGCAGCGCCCCGACCCAGCTGCCGATGGCGGATACGATGATTCCGCACAGAATCGGCACCCCGGCCAGGACCGCCAACTGCAATCCGGCTGATGTGTTCCCGGTCAGATCGGACAGGTCGACGATGCCCTCCCCGTTCCCCGTGCCGAACAGCCAGCCGCCCAGAAAGCGGCCGCCGATCAGGCCCAGGATGAAGCCCAGTAAACCGCCCAGGGTCATGGTCAGGCGCTGGCTGTAGCCCACCGCTGCGCACAGCAGCGCGATCAGGACCAGCACCCAGTCGACGAGCATCATCGCGGCGGGCCCCAGCCCCCGCCGGACTGGGGCCGGTAACCGCCGGCCGGCGGGTTCATCCCGGGACCGGGTTGCGACCGGTAGCCGGGTGCCTGCGGCTGTCCCGGTCCCGAGGCCGTGCCCGGCCCGCCGACCCCGCTCGGCCAATCGCCCGCCTGCGGGCGACCGGGAGTTCCCGGGGCGCCGGGTCCCGGGACGCCGGGGAGCTGTTGGGTGAACTGCCCGCCGGGACGCTGCCCGGCCTCGGCCCGCTGCATGAGCTCACGACGGTTGCGGGTGAACTCCTCGAGCTCGAAGCGCTCCACCTGCACCTCCTTGGCACCGGCGACCTGCGCCAGCAGCCGCATCCGGATCGCCGCCAGATCCGCCGACAGGGAGATCATCCGGTTCATGTTCGCAATGGCCCCTGGGAACCGCCTGGCCCAACGGCGGCCGGCGCGCCGTCCGGCCCAGGTGCCCAGCATCGAGACCTCGTCGTGGGTCAGCCAGCCCGCATTCGCATAGTCGCCCAATGCCCTCCGGGTGGCCTTCGCCTCGCCGGAGCGCAGGAACAGGCCCGTACCGAACCACAGGCAGGAGATGAGCAGGGAGAACGCCAGGGTGACGGCCAGTGCCGCCAAGCCGTTGTCCCACTCCCCCGTCAGCGTCGCCATGGCGTTCCACGACCCGTGCAGCACCATGCCGCAGAACATGCCAGGCAGCCAGGCGACGATCGTCAGCCACCACTGGCCGCGGCGGGACGCCAGACCGATCGACACGCCGGCGCACATGACGAAGGTCGAGTGCAGCAGCGGCGACATCAGACAGCGCATCACGAAGGTCCCGACCAGTCCCGCGGCCGAGCCCTCCGCCAGGCCGGAACTCAGATAGAGCAGGTTCTCTGTGAAGGCGAAGCCGGCGCCCAACAGGCTGCCGTAGACCCAGCCGTCCAAGGGACCGGTGAAGTACTTGCGGCCGGCCAGCACCAGCACCACCAGGAAGACGCCCTTGAAGGACTCCTCGAACAGCGGTGCCATCACCACTGCGCCCATCGTGTCGCCCGTCAGGTCCAGGCCGAACAGGCTCGCGATCCCGATGCCCAGCGCCTGGAAGACCACGACGCCCACCACCGCGGCCACCGCGCCCCACAGGATGCAGGCCGCCATCAACAGTTTGGGCTGGGGTTTCCAGCGGTCGAACCACAGCACCATGCCGACGATGAACAGCAGGGGCAGGGACGACAGGATGACCACGATGACGCCCAGGCCGTGGAAGCTCAAAGAGGCGATGAGCAGGATGACCGCCAGGCCCAGGCCCAGCAGGCACACGGCCACGATCGCTATGATCAGACGCGCCAGGTGGGCGCCGTCGTCATTGGGATTCCACTTCTTGGCGACGGGATAACCCGGCCCTCGTCCCGGGCCGGCGTAGCCCGGCCGAGCCGCGGTCCGCGCGCCTGCCGTCCACCCCGCCTGCACCGGACCGCCCTGATAGGCCGTCACCGGCGCTTGGGCCCGCATCGTCGATGTGACCGGTGGGATATAGCGCGGCATCGGGTAGTTCCGCTGCATCGGCGCCTGTGGATAACCGGGCTGCGACGGTGCCTGCTGCTGTGGAGGCACCCGGTTCGGAGGCTGTTCACTCATGCGGTTCCTTTGCTCACGATCTGTGCCGTTAGACGAAGAAAGTCGGAATAGGTCGATCCTATTCCGACTTCCTTGTGGTTCCATCCCAGCCACACGGCGGGAGCGGCGAGCCGCCCGGCCCGGCTGCACACAGCCGGGCCGGGGCCTCGACCCGCTTGGTGCTCAGCCCAGCTGCAGCGTCCGGGTGGTGTACTCGAACAGCTCGTCGTAGAGCTTCTCGTCGTCGGCCAGCTTCAGGCCGTAGGACGGGACCATCGCCTTGATCTTGGACTCCCAGCCGGAGAACTGCGCGGGGAAGCAGGACTTCAGCAGGTTGAACATGATCGGCGTGGCCGTCGAAGCACCGGGCGAGGCGCCCAGCAGAGCGGCCAGCGAGCCGTCGGCCGCGGCCACCAGTTCGGTGCCGAAGCCCAGTTCGCCGCCCTTGGACGAGGGCTTCATGACCTGCACGCGCTGGCCTGCGGTGATGAACTCCCAATCGCTCGGGTCGACCTCGGGGGTGAAATCGCCCAGCGCCGCGAAACGGCCCTTCTTCGTTTCGGCCAGCTGTGTGACCAGGTACTTCTCCAGACCGAAGTTGTCCTTGGCGACGTTGAGCAGGACGCCCAGGTTGCCGCCCTTGATGGACTTGGGCAGGTCCATGAAGGAACCGCGCTTGAGGAACTTGGGCGAGAATCCGGCGTACGGGCCGAACATCAGGTATTCCTTGCCGTCGATCACACGGGTGTCGAGGTGCGGCACGGACATGGGCGGGGCGCCCACGGAGGCCTGGCCGTAGACCTTGGCGTGGTGGCGGGCCACCAGTTCCGGGTTCGAGGTGCGCAGGAACAGACCGGAGACGGGGAAGCCGCCGTAGCCGCGGCCCTCGGCGATACCGGACTTCTGCAGCAGGTGCAGGGCCCCGCCGCCGGCGCCGATGAAGACGAACTTGGCTGCCACCGTGTGGACGTCACCGGAGGTCAGGTCCTTGACCGTGACCTTCCAGCCGTCTGCCGCGCGGTCCAGGCCGATGACCTGGTGTTCCGTGCGGATGTCGGCACCCTTGGCGCCCACGTGGGTCAGCAGCTGGCGCGAGAGCGAACCGAAGTCCACGTCAGTGCCCTCAGCGACCTTCGAAACGGCGTTGATCTGACCGGGGCCGCGCTTCTCGAACATCAAAGGCAGCCACTGCGCCTGCGTGGCGGCGTCGTCGGAGTACTCCATGGTCTTGAACAGCGGATTGGAGACCATCGTGTCGTAGCGCCGCTTGATGTAGTCACGGCCCTTCTCACCACGGCCGTAGGAGATGTGCGGCACGGAGTTGATGAAGGACTTGGGGTCGGTGATGACGCCCTCGTCGACCAGGTAGGACCAGAACTGGCGCGACACCTGGAACTGTTCGGCGATGTTCACGGCCTTGGTGATGTCGATGTCACCGTTGGCCTTCTCCGGCGAGTAGTTCAGCTCGCACAGGGCCGAGTGGCCGGTGCCCGCGTTGTTCCACGGGTCCGAGCTCTCCTTGGCAACGTAGTTGAGTCGTTCGTAGACCCGGATATTCCAATCGGGCTGGAGTTCGGTGAGCATCGCGCCCAGGGTGGCGCTCATAATGCCGCCACCGATGAGCACTACGTCGGCAGTGTCCTTGTTAACCATCAATTCCCTCGCGTCGTCTGGCCGCAAAGCGGGTACCTTCCGTATGGCACTCTACCCCTTGCGTCCGCACCGCCACTAACCGAGGCGGGACCCAGCAGGCGGTAACGACACGCCGCGCAGTCCACCAGCGTTGGGTCGTTTCCCGGGGACGGAGCCCTCACCGGCGCACTTGTCCCTGTGGATGCTCCGGCGAGCGTGCGTACCCGCACCCTGTGGATGGATTCCCTTCGTCCACAGCCCGACGCCCGCCCCTTCCCGTACACCCAGGAGTGGCGGTGACATGAGGGCATGAAGAAACGCATCCTGTTCCTGACCGCACTACTCCTCTTCGCGCCGCTGGCCGTGCTCCTGGCCCTGCCGGCCACGGCCCAGCATCCGGCCGACACCCTGCTGCGCGCCGCCGAGGCTCCACCGCCTGCCGCGGCGACCTCGCCCACTGCTCGTGCCGGGGCCACGGCCGGGCCCGCGCTCGTGACACTGCGCGGCACCGGTGGTTCCGGCAGCGCAGACAGCCGGCGAGCCCTCGGCACCGGTGAGATACCGACGGCCGGCGGGCAGAGCGTATTGGCCGGCCTGGCGGGCAACGGCGCCTCCGCCGAACTGGGCCGGGCCCTGGACACGAACGAGAAATCCGTGCTGGGGCCGGGGCATTGGCACTCCACCCCAACGGGCAAGACCTGGTACGGTGCCTATTTGAGTCTGACCGGCTACAACGCCTACTGCATCGATGCGGGCCTGCGCACCCCCTACGCCCGCTATTTCACAGCGGCGAAGGGCTCCGAGATCGAATCCGCCGGCAGCGCCTATCTGCTGAGCCGCTATTCGGACTCGAAGAAGGCCGATGTCCACGCCGCACTGTCGGCCATCGTCAAACTGGATCCGCAGATCGCCCACCGCCACCAGGTGCCCGTGGCGGCCCCCGGCAAACTGGGCAAGCGCTTCGCCGGGACCGCGAAGCAGTACGCCGCACTGCGCGCCGAGGCCAAGAAGTATGCGGGGCCCTACACGCTGACGGTCACTGTGGGTGATCCGACGCCTGCCCCCGGTGGGAGCGGCGGCCCCACCGCCGACCGCGTGGCACCGGTGAGCGTCGTGCTGAAATCAGCATCGGGCCGTGCCGTGCCCGGCTATACCGTGCGACTGTCGAGCAGCGCTGGGAAACTCGCAGCCGCAGCGCTGACCACCGGCACCTCCCCCACGACCACCCGGCTGACGGTCCCCAGGCCCAAGGCGACTCAGCCCGCGAGCGCCACGGTGACCGCTACCGTCAGCGGCCTGCCCAATCATCGACTGCTGCAGTACAAGCCGAAGGGCAGCGGATCCAAGCGGGTGCAGAACATCGTCACACGCGGGCTCCCCATGAGCCTCAGCGCGCGAGCCGGCCTGAACGTGCACGGCCCCACCCGGCCCACGGTGACGACGACGATCAACGCGCAGCGCCTGGAGCCGGGCGCTCGGGTGTTCGACCGCTTCACCGTCGCGGGACTGGGACAGGGTCTGCGCGCCGATGTCGTCCACACCCTGTGGCACTCGGAGTCCAAGCCCAAGCGCACCAAGGACGCTCCGGCCGGGGCGAAGAGCCTGGGCAGTGTGACCTCGGCTGCGGTGGCCGACGGGGCCCACACCTCGCCCACGCTGACCCTGCCGGCCGGGATCCGCGGCTGGGTTTACTGGACGGAGTCCATCGCGGCGGGTCCAGACCATATCGCCTGGAACTCCGACCATGGGATCGCCCGGGAAACCGCACTGGTGCCCTGGCGCCCCCGCATCGAGACCACCGCGGTCCTGGGCGGGCAGAAGATCCCCCAAGCCGTCGCCTTCGGAGGGACGCAGGAGAAGTGGGCCAAGCGAGACACCGTCGCCGTGCCCACCGCTGGGACTCTGCCGGCCACTGCGCGTCCATCGCAGACCGCGCCGGTGCCGGTCGGTTCGACGGCGGACACGATCCGTGTTCGGGATGCCCGGCCCGGCAGCACTCTGCAGCTGACGGCGAGCCTCTATCATTCGCAGGCCGAGCCCCGCCAGGCGGCGCAGCCGGTGGGGAAGCGCATCGCGCAGCAGCAGGTGACACTGCGGGTCGACAAGTCGGGCGCGGGCAATACGCGGACGGCGCCGGTGACAATCGAGCCCGGCTGGGCCAGCTGGGTGGTGGAGTTGGCCGCGGGCGAGGGCTGGGATGCCTGGCACAGCGAATACGGGATCCCGGCCGAGACGGTGCACCGCACACCCCCACCACCGATCGTGACGACAGCGCCGCCTGGCACCACGCCTCCCGTGGTCCCGCCCAGCAGTGCCCCGCCCACGACACCGGCTGCTCCACCGAGCACTCCCTCGGAGGTTCCGCCCAGCTCGGCACCGCCGAGCACAACACCTCCGGCTGTGCCGAGTAGCCCACCTGTGTCCTCACAGCCGGCCGGACCCGGCGCTCCCCCGACGAGTCCGGTGGCCCCGACGAGCCCTCCGCCCCCGCCGGCCGACGAGGCCGGCCCCGGAGGCGATGTGCAGGTCCCGCCAGAGCAACCCGCGCCGGAACGACCGGAACAAGCGGCACCACGGGAGCAGGCACTGCCGCGGACGGGGGCGACGACGGCCATCACCGCCGGCACCGCTCTGGCCCTGGTGGGCACGGGCATCCTGTTCCTATACCTGAGCAGGAGGCGGAGCGCCTGAGTCCGGCCCGCGCGCACCCGGCCAGGCCGGACAGCGGCCCCGGCCCCACGTGGGGCCGGGGCCGCCCGGGACGTGGTGGGATCTCCGACCGACGGCCGAGCCCGCCTGTGGCAGGGCTCCCGTCAGTCCGCGGACTGGGCCCTGCGTGACCTCGCGAAGTCCACATACCAGTCCAGCACCGCGGAATCGGCTGCACTCGACCGGTTGATGGACTCCACGGGGGCTCCCTGCAGGATCCGCTTGATGGGGATCTCCAGCAATTTGCCCGTCCGCGTGGTCGGCACGGCGGGGGCCTCGATGATCTCATCGGGGACATAGCGCGGGGATACCTCGGAGCGGATCGCACGCACGATCTCATCGCGCAGCGCATCATCGACCACTGTGCCCGGTGAGGGGACGACGAACAGCGGCATGTAATAGTCCCCTGCTTCCAGCTCGGCACCGATCACCATCGAGGTGAGCACACCCGGCACACGGTCGACGACCTGGGTGATATCCGCCGAGCCCATCCGGATGCCACCCCGGTTGATCGTCGAATCGGAACGGCCGTGGACGATGAACTGCCCGCCCGGGAGCTTCGTCACCCAGTCCCCGTGGCGCCACACCCCGGGATACTGTTCGAAGTAGGCACCCCGGTACTTCGATCCGTCCGGATCGTTCCAGAACTTCACGGGCATGGACGGCATCGGCTCCGTGATGACCAGCTCGCCCACCTCGTCGACCACCGGCCGGCCCTGCGCATCGAAGGAGTCCGCGGCCACGCCCAGCCAGGCCCCCTGCAATTCGCCCAGATAGATCGGGTCATAGGGATTCGAGCCGATGAAGGCCGTGCAGACGTCGGTGCCGCCGGAGTCGGATCCGATGTGGATATCGGCTCCGACGTGGTCCTCGGCCCATTGCCAGGTGGAATCCGGCAGGGTCGAACCGGTGGACATGATGGTCTCCAGATGCGACAGATCGTAGCGGTCGGCAGGCGACAGCCCGGACTTCTCCATCATCTGCAGGATCGCGGCCCCCGTACCGAAACGGGCCACCCGCTCGGCCGCGACGATCTGGAACTGTTTGTCGGCGGCCTCGTACGCGGGCGAACCGTCATAGGTGATGACCGTCCCACCCACCAGCAGGTTGTTCACCAGGCTGTTCCACACCATCCAGGTTGTGGCCACTGCGGAATACGCACGGTCGCCCGCCCGGCCCTCAGTCTGCAGGGCAGTGCTCTTCAGCCCCTCCAGCACGATCCCGCCGTGGCCCTGCACGATCCCCTTGGGCTTGCCCGTGGTGCCCGAGGAGTACAGCACCCACAGGGGATGGGAGAACTCCACCCGGGTGAACTCGGGAACACGGGGCTCGCGGGCCACGTCCGAGAGCCGGACGCTGGGCACCTCTGTGCCCGGCACCGCGGCCTCGCCCCATGGCAGCTCGTCCGGATGCTGATCGACCAACACATGGTGTTCCACGGTGGGCAGCAGTTCCAGCAGCTCGGCCACGCCCGCACGCCGGTCCAGCAGTTTGCCGTTGAACCGGTAACCGTCGACCGTCAACAAGACCTTCGGCTCGATCTGGGCGAACCGATCGGCAACCCCGGGAGCCGCGAAGTCGGCACCAACGACCGACCACACGGCACCCACCGCAGTACTTGCCAACAATCCGACCACCGCATCGGGGATATTCGGCAGGACAGCACAGACGGTGTCCCCCTGCCGCACTCCCACCGAACGCAGCCAGTGGGCCAAGGCGCCCACTCTGCCGCTCAGGGTGCTCCAGCTCAGGGAATCGCGGCGGGCGTCCTCGTGCACCCCCACCAGGGCCTCGGCATCGGGCCGGGCCGCCGCGTGCCGCAGCATGTTCTCCGCGTAGTTGATGCGCGCGCCCGGGAACCAGGCCACCCCCGGCATCGTGTCCCCTGACATGACGGGACCGGTGCCGCGCTCGCCCAGGACGTCGAAGTACTCCCAGATCGACTCCCAGAACTCCGGCAGGTGCGTCACCGACCAGTTCCACAACTGCGGATAGTCCTGCTCTGCGGTGTGCACGTCCCGGGTGTCGGCCAGCCAGCGCTGATAGGCCAGCATCTCGCTGTGCCCGATCCTCTCCTGCGACGGGGTCCAGAGTTTCGTCCGATCTGCCATGTGTTCTCTCTACTTCCTTGTAGGGCTCGCTTCGCGGTTCCGTACCCGATTCTATGCAGAAGGGGTGACCGGGCTCACCGGAGCCGGAGAACACTCAGGCCCCGGAGTCGTAACTCCGGGGCCCGTGTGGTGCAATGGCACGAAAAGTGCGCCATGGGGGATTCGAACCCTCAACCTTCTGATCCGTAGTCAGATGCTCTATCCGTTGAGCTAATGGCGCATGTCTTGACGACAAGACACCACTATACACTCCGGACACACCAGCGGCAAAGGCCGTCGGGCGGAATCCCCCGAGACGCTCCTCACGTGGGCGTCATCCTCCCGTGATGGCGCCGATCAGCTCATTGACGCCCAGGACCAGGAACAGACCCGCGATGATGACCAGGATGATGTTGATGTACCACTTGTTGCGCCACTCCTTTGGCGTGTGCTTGCCATTGAGTAGGAACAGCAGCGTGATCGCCAGGAACGGCATGAAGAACGCGCCCAGCACGCCGTAGGTGATGATGATGCCCACCGGCTTGCCGATGAACAGCAACAGCATGGGCGGGAAGGTCAGCCACAGGATGTAGACCTTGTAGTACTTGCCACCCAGGCCACGGTCCTTGTGGCCCTCCGGCAGCTTGCGGGTCCGACCCCAGAAATCGGCGAACATGAGTGAAACGCCGTTCCACACGCCCAGCACGGAGGAGAAGGAGGAGGCCCAGAAGCCCACCAGGAAGACATTGGCCAGGAATGCACCATGGCGATCCTCCAGCACATTCGCCAGGTCCAGCAGGCCCTGGTCGCCGGACTTGATGGCGATACCGGCCGTGTAGAGCAGCTCCGCCCCGATCACCAGCATGGCGACCACGAAAATACCGGAGATGACGTAGGCCATCGAATTGTCGATCCGCATCACGCGCATCCACTTCGGCGAGGACCAGCCCTTCTCCTTGAGCCAGTAGCCGTAGGCCGCCAGTGTGATGGTGCCGCCCACGCCGCCGGCGATGCTCAGCGTGTAGATGACCCCACCCTCGGGAATCAGCGGAACCAAGCCCTTGACCAGCTCCGGGATGTTGGGCAGCGTGTAGACGGCCAGGCCCACGACGGTGACGAACATGAGGCCCACCAGGGCCGCCACGAGCTTCTCGAAGGCCTGATACCTCCCCGACCAGACCAACGCCGCGCCGATGAGCCCGGACACCGCGCCGTAGAGGACGATGTCGTAGTTGTTGCCCCAGATCGGGAAGGCCGTGGCGATCGGCAGGGCGGAGGCCGACATCGCCGTGGCACCGTAGACGAAGCCCCACACGACGATGTAGGGACCGAAGTAGATGGAGGTCCAACGGCCCAGCCGCCGCCACCCCTCGAAGATCGAGTGGCCGGTCGCCAGGGTCCACCGCCCGGCGCCTTCGACGAGGAAGATCTTGATAATGCAGCCGGCGATCGCTGCCCAGAGGAGCGCGTAGCCGAATTTCGAGCCGGCCACCAGGGTGGCGACCAGGTCGCCTGCACCGATTCCGGTGGCGGCGACGACCAGGCCGGGGCCGATCAGTTTCCATTTGGGTCGTTCTTCGGAAGACGAGGACACAGCGGCGGCTGTGTCATGCGCAGTCGTCTCCCCTGACAGGGGGTCTGGAGTGTTCTCAGTCACACTTCAAAAGTTTATCGGACAACCAATCTTTTCAGAAAGACTCGGCATGCCCACACATGCAAAAGACCCGAAACCTAGAGTTCCGGGCCTTCCTTCGGTGCGCCATGGGGGATTCGAACCCTCAACCTTCTGATCCGTAGTCAGATGCTCTATCCGTTGAGCTAATGGCGCATGTCCTAACGACAGGACTCAACTATACACAGGCGCCGCGGGTACCGCCAGTCCTGCGAACATGGACTGAGTCACACAGGCCGTCACATAAGCACACCGCCCGCCCCGCAACCCATAGGGCTCGTAAATCAAAAATACGTCTTTCATGCACAAAAATCCGCCCATCTATTTGCAACAAGACGTCTTCTTTGCATCCCTTGTGAGTCAATGCACAGGAAAAACCGGTGGTTTCGCGCTGAATCGGCATTCGCCCCTCCCCTACCGTGATTATCACCCGCCGGGAACAGCGGGCCGAACCTCACCAGGATCGGGCCAGTTCCCGGCAGTCCGTCAAAAGATTTGGAGTAACGCCGATGACAGTCCTCGACACTGGCTCAGTCGAAGACCAGCTCGCATGTGCGCCGACCAAGAACGCCCACGTTCTGGAGTTCGTGCGCCGGATCGCAGATAAGACACAACCGGCCCGCATCGAATTCATCACCGGCGACGCCGCTCAGCGGCACGCGATCGAAGACCAGCTGGTGGCCGCGGGCACCCTGGTCCGTCTGGACAAGAAGAAGGACTCCTTCTATGCGGCGTCCGACCCCAATGACGTCGCCCGCGTCGAGGACCGCACCTTCATCTGCTCCGAGAAGGAGGAAGACGCCGGCGCTCTGAACAACTGGATGGCTCCCACGGAGATGAAGGCCATCCTCGACGACCTGTTCGCCGGCTCCATGGCGGGGCGCACCATGTACGTCATCCCCTTCGTGATGGGCCACACCGAGGCCAAGCAGCCGATGTTCGGCGTCGAGGTCACGGACTCCCCCTACGTCGTCCTGTCCATGATGATCATGGCCCGCACCGGCAATGTCGTGCTCGACGCGATCGACCGCAACGGCGGCAGCTTCGTCGAGTGCGTCCACTCCGTCGGCGCGCCCCTGGCCGAGGGCCAGCAGGACGTCAAGTGGCCCTGCAACGAGACCAAGTACATCACCCACTTCCCCCAGGACCGCGCCATCTGGTCCTACGGCTCCGGTTACGGCGGCAACGCCCTGCTGGGCAAGAAGTGCTACGCGCTGCGCATCGCCTCGTCCATCGCCCATGAAGAGGGCTGGCTGGCCGAGCACATGCTGATCCTCAAGCTGACCAGCCCGGAGGGCGAGGTCAAGTTCATCGCCGCGGCCTTCCCGTCCGCCTGTGGCAAGACCAACCTGGCCATGATCGAACCGACCGTCCCCGGGTGGAAGGCCGAGACCCTGGGCGACGACATCGCCTGGATGCGCTTCGGCGAGGACGGACAGCTGTACGCGGTCAACCCGGAGTTCGGCCTGTTCGGCGTGGCGCCGGGCACCGGCTACGGCACCAACCCCACCGCGATGCGCGCAATCGAAGAGGGCGGCAACGTCTTCACCAACGTCGCGCTGACCGACGACGGCGATGTCTGGTGGGAGGGCATGACCGATGAGGCCCCCGCCCACCTGACCGACTGGCGCGGCAACGACTGGACTCCGGAGTCGGAGACCAAGGCGGCCCACCCGAACTCCCGCTTCTGCACTCCGATCACCAATGTGCCGACGCTGGCCAAGGAGTACGACAACCCCAACGGTGTGCCGATCTCCGCGATCATGTTCGGCGGTCGCCGCAAGACGACGATGCCGCTGGTCGTGCAGACCTCGGACTGGACCAACGGCGTGTTCATGGGTTCCGTGCTCAGCTCGGAGACCACCGCTGCCGCAGTCGGCAAGGTCGGCGTGGTCCGCCGCGACCCGATGGCCATGCGTCCGTTCATCGGCTACAACGTGGGCGACTACTTCCAGCACTGGTTGAACATCGGAGCGACCGCCGGCGCCAAGCTGCCGCAGATCTTCTACGTCAACTGGTTCCGCCGCGATGAGGACGGTTCGTTCCTGTGGCCGGGCTTCTCGGAGAACTCCCGCGTGCTCAAGTGGGTCGCCGAACGCCTGGACGACAAGGCCGGGGCCGTGCAGACCCCGATCGGCCTGGTTCCGGCCCCCGGCGCCCTGGACGTCGACGGTCTGGACATCACCGATGAGCAGCTGGCGAAGGCCCTGGCCGTCAAGCCGGAGGAATGGGAGCCCGAACTGGCTTCGATCGAGGAATGGTACGCCGAGCTCGGCGATGCCGTCCCCGCCGAGCTCAAGGCCCAGGTCGACGCGCTGCGCGAACGCATCAACGCCCGCTGATCACAGCCGGGCGACCTCCGGCCGAGGCGACACGGACCCACGTGCATCACGCACTCTGAGTCCGTGCGGCCTCGGCCGGGAAGCCCGCGGTGTCCCCGCACCGCGAATACCCACAGATTGTCCCCACCAGAACCGGCTACAACGATGTAGGCCAATGAACCGGAAGGGCACGCACTCTTGAGCCAGAGTGCGTGCCCTTCTTCTTTTCGATCATTCCGTTCTCGATCCGGTTGGCCGCGGGCCCGTCCGGAGCCGGACCCGCGCCGGGTTCATGGATCAGATGTCGTCGAAGCCGACGATCCCGCCCTGGCCCTCCATATCCTCGACTTCGGCGGCGGTCGCCTTGCTGAACTTCAGCCGCACCCCGTGGCCCGAACCGCCGGCCTCATCGGAGATGAAGTGGGCGCCCAGGCCCTCGAGCGCGGAGATCATCGCCTCGCGCTTGTCATCGGTCAGCGAGTGCATGCCCCGTTCGAAGCCCAGGACCTCGGCCTCGGACAGGCCGGCGCGGTCCGCCACCGTGCCGGTGCCGACCTGGACCAGAGCTCGGGCAGAGCGCGCCAGCGAACCGTCGAAGAACAGTCGTGCTGCAGCCATTTCGTTTCCTCCTCGAATCGTGGGCCGCCGGCCTCGGCATCCGAGGTCACTGTGCCCTGAGAATATGTCCTCAGCACCAGCGTACGTGCCCCAGGTGGATTCCACATGACTTCACCCCGGCAGAAGACCCGAAACCGGGGATGTACCCCCGGTTTCGGATCATCCGGGGTTCGGGCCCCGGGCATGCAGAAACCCCCGCTCACCCAGACGGACACTGGGCTAGCGGGGGTTCCGGATAACGCGGAGCCGGAGGGATTTGAACCCTCGTATTAGTGCAGGTCAGGGCCGCAGTCCGCGTGTTTTCGCGGATTCTGCGTGACGGTGAATGCCGGTGAATCGTGGTGAATGATCGCGAGGTGTGGGCAAAATGTGGGCACTGCGAGCGCCGAGTGCGGCGGCGGGTTACGATCACAAGACCAACCACATCCTGGAAGGAATCCCCGATATGTCCCCTGGTCTGCTTGTCATCCTACTGGCCTACATCCTGGTGTTCTGCGCGGCCGTGGCCCTCGGCACTGTGATTGCGTTCTACACGTGGCGGAAGCTCGACGGGCACGAACGGAAGAAGGCTGGGCTGCCGCCTCGGCAGGCCTAACCGTGAATGCACTGATGGCCCCCTACCCGGGTTCGGGTAGGGGGCCATTTCTGTCTTGTGTCAGGCGTTACGTTACCCAGTGTTGCACTACAGCAATCCATGCCGTATAGTTAACGGTGTCAGCAGGAAACAGCGAAAGGCACGATCATGGCTCAGTACAACATCACCGAATATGTCACGGACAACCTCACCATCGACGATCTCCGGAAATCACCCTTCTGGTGCGACATCGCCGACCTCGCTGAGGGCGTTTTCATCCGCAGTCGCTCCTCCTACGAAAAGTTCCTCCGCTGGGCCGCCGACCGCACCCCCGCCCAGCCTGAGGCCGTAGCCCAGGAGATGGACAAGCAGGCCGGCCCGAAGGCGACTGAGAAGCAGGTCGCTTTCATCCTCCGACTGATCGCCGACGATCGCCACGAGGGCTGCCACATGGTCATCCCGACCGACTATGACGTGATCGCCAGCCTGCCCCGGCGGACCGCCTCGACCTACATTGACGCGATGCTCAACAACTGACCACTACCTACCCCGGCCCCGGGCCACACGGCCCGGGGCCCCACCCGAAAGGGATCCCATGACCTTCGAAACCGATTTCCAGCCCGACCGCTACGACTACCCGACCAGCATCCACGAGCTAGCCCAGCACGCCCACGACTGGCCCGACACACCCCAGGACGCGCTCATTGACGGCACCATACAGCTGTCCTACCGGCCGCGTCAGCCCCGCTGGATCCGCGGCGGCCACGATCTGGAGGGCTACGATACCGCCCTGTTCGCGGCCCACTCCGGCGACCATGACGGCGACAGAGGCCTCGCCTGGATCGACCCCGCCGACATCGACCAGGTGACCCGGGCCGCCCATAAGCTCATCGAGCAGGTCACCCCTGCCCCCGGCGTCCCCGAGGTCCGGCAGGCCCGCGGTGCCATCCACGATATGGAGCACCACCAGGTACTCGCCGACACGGCCCGTGCCGAGCGCGACACCGCGATCCGCGCCGCGCACACCGCAGGCATGTCCATGTACCGACTCGCCCAGGAGCTCGACATGCCCCAGTCCACCGTCCGCAAAATCGTCAACGCCGCGTGAACGCAAAGAAAGGCCCCACCCTCGGAAGGGTGGGGCCTCTTCGTGTTTCGAGTGTCAGCAGGAAACACGCGCCGACTCTACTAGACCGGATCACCCCCGCGCTGCGGGGATACTTCACCAGGACCTACTAGATCGGGTCACCCCCGCATACGCGGGGTGATATGCGCACTGCGTGTGTCCTATCTCCAAGAGAACGGACCATCCCCGCCTGCGCAGGGGCTATACGCACAGATCTGAGTGTATCAGTGCTCCGTGCCACCCGGCCCGAGAACTGCCCGACCACGATTAGCACATGGACCGGCCGACTGCAGGGCTATGATCAGATCACCACCCCTCCCACCAAGCGAAAGACCCCCACCATGCGTCACACCAATATGAACGGAAGAAGGCGGAGCGGCCGCCTCGGCAGGCCTGACCGTGAATGCGCGAATGGCCCCCTACCCGGGTAGGGGGCCATTGTCATGCGCCGGGGTCAGTGCCTCGGCTCGTAGTCGTACTCGTATGCCGCATCCGGGGAATCATCGACCCCAGGAAGGTCCGGATCGTCGATCTCGATCGGGTCGGCGTCCTCGTCATCGCCCGGTTCTACGATCTCGCCGGAGGCCAGGGCCGCGTCGAGCTGAGCCTGGCTGTCGTAGATCTCCTGCTCTACTGGCGGGACGTCGGCATCGTCGGTGACGATCTTCGTCCCGACCGCACCTACTGCCTCGGCCACGCCTGCGGGCTTCCACAGGCCATAGTGGGTGGCCACCGCGATGACGAAGGTTCCCAGGCCCAGGACGAGGGCCTGGCCCACGTCGTAGGTGGTGCCCGCCTGGTGTGCGGCCAGGGCCTCAGTGCCGATGGAGGTGGCCAGAGACAGGGCCGCCAGGAGGGCTGCCTTGAGGCCGCCGGATGCGTAGAGCTTGGTGACGAGTCCGACGAGGACGGGCAGGACGACGGCGACGACGACCTGGACGACCTGCCATACGTCGAAGGTGAAAGTGATTCCGTTCATTGGTCAGTCCCCCAGCACGCTGTATTGGATGTATTCAGTAGCCGCCTGGTCGGCGGTGATGTTCTTGACGACGATGTAGAGGCGCAACTCCCCGCCGTGCTTCGGCCCGGTCCCGATCTTGTCGATCACACCCAGGTGGTACCCGACAGCCTTCCCGTCGGCTCGGCCATGGATGGTGACCGGGCTGTAGTTGTAGTTGACGTGGCTGGTCTTCGTCTTCTTGACGTACTCCCCAATCCGGATCCAGGCCTCAGCGACCTGGCCCTCACGGAGTCCGGAGACCTTGCCGCGAGCACTCACGGCGATGGTCTCGCCCTTCTTGACCGAGCACAGGTAGGAGTTCGTGTTCTTCTTGTGGGTATGGAGGACGATCTCCTTGCCCTTGCCGATGGTCCGCTTCTCTGTGCGGTTGTCCTGGGCCTTCAGTGTCATGCCGAAGACTCCCTTCTTCTTCGTCATGTTGGTGGCGGGGGTCTTCCCGCCTGCGAGGTTGGGGCGGCCGGCCCATGCGAGGGTCGAGACTGCCCGCTTGCGGTAGTGGACGCCACCACCGTCGCGTTGGCTGCCGGAGTTGCCCGGGCTGGTGTTGCCCTCCCAACCGTAGGAGTAGGTCTTGCCCGTGCTGTAGCGGTCATGGAGGCCCGTGTGTGAGAACGCTTTAAAGCCGTACTGGTCGCCGCGTTTCATCTTGCGGACGGGGATTGCCCGCCCGTGGTCGCGATACCAGTCCCGGCAGATCGCGACACCGGCAGACTTGGGGTAGTCAATGCCGGCGCGCAGTCCGAGCTGGTCGAATACCCAGCTGGTGAATGCTGCACACCAGGCGGCCCACGAACCGTATTTACTGCGACCGCCGTAGAACCAGTCGTTGTACTTGACCTTGTTCGTATAACCGATCTCGTGAACACCGTCTTGGCTTTTCGCCTTGGCGATCACCTGCGCTGCTGTAGCCATATCACCCTCCTTTTGGGCATGAAAAAAGCCACCGCGGTGGGTGGCTCATGGTTGATGGGTTGGGGTTAGGGGCGGGGCCCGAGGATGTTCTCGGGGATCGGCAGGGGCGGCGGGTCTCCCCCACCGGCCAGGCACTTGGCGCGGCACTCCGTGCCGTAGTCCTCCCAGATGCGGGCCTCAGCCCGATACCAGTCCGCCTGCCGCCGGGACAAGGACAGTTCCTCCGCGGCAGACTTCGCGGCCGCCCGCTCCTCCGCCGTATGGCCCGACCGCTTCTTCTGGATCGTGTCCACCACCTGGTAGGCGATGACTGCAGCGCCGACAATCGCGGTGACGAGTGCAGAGTCCGTGTCACCTCCCGGGTTCATACTGAAGTCCCCTGATACACAGGTAGCGGATGCCCAGGGATAGCAGGGCGAACAAAGCTAGGGCGATCACCATGCCGCGCCCACCCGTGAGACGGCTCATGTGAGTGATCAGCACGATGATGTACATGCAGATGCCAGTCACGCAGGCAGTGATCGCGATGCGCTCCAGCCACCACACGCCAGTCGGAGCCGCACACGCGCCGATCGCGCCACCGGTGATGAGCATGACCGCCCACACCGTGGTGAACCACCGTTCCCACGCCTCCATGATCGTCGGCGACGGCTCAATGAGCTGTGCAGTCGCCCCCGCCGCGAGGACGACGTAGACGACCGCCTGGAGGATGCTGACCCATTTCGGTTCGGTGATCCTCTCCCAGACCACCCTGGCCGCCGCCCTCACGACTCCACCTCCCACCCGGCCGGGTAGTCGGTCGGACTCCATGTGTTGCCGTCGATGAGCGAGCGGTAGACCTGGCCCCGGTAGGTGACTCTGTCGCCGGTCTGGTAGGCGTCGTGAGCGCCGGTCGGGGCCACCCACTCAGGCGGGGACCCGTCCGCAGTGACCTCCCGCCACCCAGACACGCCCGGCTCCCAGACGTTCGCCGGGGTGGTGGATTCCCACAGGGTGCCGGCGTGGGTGACCCGCCAGCCGGCCGGGTAAGCGTCCACGGCGGACGTGGGCTGCCGCCACTCCTGCCCCTCCACGACGCCGGCGGCGGCGAGGTAGTCGGCGTTGAGCTGGAGCGACTGGGCTTCGGCCGTGCGCAGCGTGGCGCGGCGGGCCAGCTCCGTCTCGATCGCCTGCCGGTACTGGACCAGCTCGGCATCTGTTGCGTCTCTTATAGATCCCATGCGGGCATCTCCTCAGGTAGTGGCGTGGGCTGGCTGGTTTTGTCGGTGATCTCCTGGCCGCACACGCCGCACACGATGATGGGCATGGGGTCGGTGAGCTCGGTTTGGGTGCCGTGTTCGGGACATCCGGGGGTTTGGCATGTGGCGTAGATGGTCGCCATGGGGTTCTCCTATCGGTGGGGGTCTGATTGGCAGGTTTAGCGTTCCTCCGTACACCGTGGTGACGCCTCAGACTGGGTCGCCTGGCACCGTGGTCACGGGGTCGTCGGTCGGAGATACCAGCACTTCGAGCGTCACGATCTGGGTGACGAGGGCCAACACCGTGCAAACCTCGGTGAGGTGGATGGCCATCCAGATGACGACGACTGATGGGGCAGGCTGAGCTGGCAGGTTTAGCGTCCCGCCACTCGTGATCGCCAGCCCGGATACATCGGGGCCAGGGACCATCGTTCCCGGCGCATCGTCAACTAATACGACGATGACCGATACGACGATCTACCTGACCCGGATCAACCAGAATGCGACGGGCATCAGGTGAATTGCGGTCCAGATGACGCCAGTATCAGCCGCTGGCTGATCCGGAATCCATCTGTATGGCGGACCAGTTAACCCACCGATTGGTGGAATCTGGGGCGCGTAGGTAGACCGTGATGCTGGTCGACGTGTTCGTGGCGGACCCCACCATGACGTTCGAGATCGTGGTGGCATTCACTCCCAGCACGACCATGGGCGGGACGCTAAACCTGCCAGTTGGGAGTTTGACCGTGACGCCGGTTGGGGTGTTTGGTGCGGTGGGTGTGATGTTGACGGTGCCGGCGGCCATCGCGTAGGGCACGCCGGGGAGTTGGACTGTGCCGTCTCCTCGAAGGGCCCACTTGCCCGCCTCATCTTGGATGGTGCCGTAGTCGGACGTGCCGAACGTCGATTTCGTGGGCGCGCCGGCGCCAGCCTGCCAGTTCGGGACCTGGGTGAGGACCGTGCGGGTGGCGAATCTGCCTGGGGTGGACAGTGGCAGGGTGCCGATTTTCCGCCACCCAGACAGCGCTGGCCCCTGGTTGAGGTAGAGGTTCGCGCCCGTCACGCCGTCCGGCCGGCTGGGGCCTTGTATGGCGAGGCCTGCGCGGCGGTCCCAGTTCGTCTGCATGGCGGGCCCGAGCATGGTCTCTTGGCCGTCTGGCCCGGTCCACGTGTAGGCGAGTCGCCAGCTGTAGGCGTTGTCCCCCTGGGCGGTAGTCGCAGCGGTTGCGACTCCGCCGAACTTTGTGACGATCCGGCCATCCGCAGCAAGCGAATAGAACGTCCCACTGTCGTACCCGAATCCGATATGTGCAGACCGGGTGCGTGACCGCCATGCGCGAGCCCCGTCATAGGCGGTGCCGTTGTAGGCCGTGATGAACCCGTCGGTTCGTTTCTGTACGAACGCTCGGGACGCTCCCGTGTCGGCGGCGCCGACCCACACGTTGGTGCAGTCGGAGGCGAACGTGTCCTGGGTGTTGATCTCGTCGGTCTTGTTCCAGCTACTGCCGGACGGCGCCCATTTGCGGATCGTCATTTTGCCGTCCGCCCAGCACTGGGCGATGACGAGTTTGCTGCCGTCTACGCCAATACCGGGCCGGTATGTTGCGGTGCCGTAATCGGTGTAGTTTACTTCGTCTTTCCATCCACCACCAGTGTTGTTGAATGAATAGCAGGTTGCTGCCTTATATTTCTTCACAGTCCACAGGACATATATTCGATTGTTCAAATAGGCTATGGAGAACTCGGCATTGTCGGTTTCTTCGTTCTCAGGACCACTACCGGTCGTGTACGTGTTGACTGCGAGTGTTGTCGGGTGGATGCGCTGGAGCAACTCGGCATGGTCGGATTTCCGGTAGCAGTACCGCCACAGGTATCCCCCACCAGCCGTGAACGCCTTGGCCACGGACCCGGCAGGAACCGCCGGCAGGGCGATCGTGTCCCACACGTTCGACACGGACAGGGGTGCCGAGGGCTTTGTCACACCAGAGGCGACCATCAGGCGGGCGCCCTTGAGCACTACGGCCTCGCCCGTGAGTGAGAGTGACGGGGTTTCCAGGTTGTCTGCGACTACGTCGCCCCTGAACTGTGCGGGTGTTCCGTCGCCGGGGATGGACACGAGGACGTTACCCGCGTCGTCCACCTGCTGCAGCCCGAACGCATCGGAGATACTCGTGTTTCCGGCTTGGAAGATAGCGCCCAAGAATGTAATACCTTGGAATGCGTTGCCCTTGAACTGAATACCTTCGATGGAATCGGCGCGTAAATGGTTCGTGTCAATCGAACCATCCTCAATCAGTGTCCCGCCGACGACCTCACGAATCGACACCTGGCCGATATGCAAGGCGCCTGCGAAAGCGGGGGCGGATGCCGGGAAATACATTGTCAAGATCGGTTCGACAAAACCGTATGGTGCATCGTCGGGGACGGTGAACTGTCCACCGACCTCGACCCAGCGGCCGGCGGGGAAGATTCCGTCGCCGATACCCACCGCGCCATCCGGGCCAATGGCCGGTCTGGTTCCTGACTCACCCGTTGAGGTCTGCGTCGCACGCGTGTAGAGCTGCAGGCTCACTCCCGCGAAGTTGTTCTCCGTCGAGACCAGGCCGGTGATTTCGTCAGTGGCCCAGCACCAGGCCGACGCGGTGTACGTCGAGCCCGGAGACACGGGGATCCGCTGGCCCGGCAACGGGCCGGGCCCATACTTCGACATGTTCGCCGACCCGACAGCATTCGACACCATCCGGACGCTCGTCCCGTGACCCAGCCTGGTGTTCTCCGTCGACCACGTACGGCCATACGACCCTGCCGCCGGCAGGTTCCACGTCCGCTCCCGCCCATCCATGTACGGGTCCGCTACCAGCTCCGACCCGCCAGGGACGAGCAGCATGTCCGTCGTCATCATCTGCGAGCGCACGACTTTGGACCAGAGCACGTCGATGACGGCCTGTTGGAGGACGCCGGCGCCGGCGGTGAGTTTTCCGACGTCTAGGTTGGCGATGGCGGCCGATGAGATTTGCTGTTTGATCCACTGGTTGGTGGCGGCGTTCCAGCGCCATTCGGCGATGATGTTCTGGGATCCGTCGCGTTGCCGGTAGGTGTCGCCGTCCGTCTGTCCGGTGCCTGCGACTGTGGTGGTGCCGTAGGTGGCGGTGGTTTTGCTGCCGGCCATGGTGACGGCGTAGTCGGCGCGTTCCTTGGCTGTGCCGGCTGCGTTCTGCGCGGTCTGCGCAGTTTGGGCGGCCTGTGCGGCGGCGGCGGCTGCGTCGGTGGCGGTCTTGTCCGTGACGGCGACCCAGCTGGTGCCGTTCCAGCGTTTCGGGGTGTTCGCCCCGCTGGTCGTGTCGATCCACAGTGTGCTGGGCAAGCGGTACTCGGGCGCGGGTGCGCTGGGCTGGATGAGGGTTGTGGATTTGCCGTTCGCGATGCCCGCTGCGGCGGCCGCGTCCTCCGCTGCCCGGTCGGCTGCGTCCTGCGCTGCCGAGGCCGCACGGCTGGCTTCCGTGACCTTCCCATCCACCTGGCCCAACGCCTCGTCCGTAGCCTGGTTGATGCGGTCCTCAGCGTCGCTGATCGCCGTCTGCAGGTCCTCAGACACCAGCGGCATCGTGACCTCGACCTGGGCGGGGGTGGACAGGTCCGAGACCTGACCCGACTCCGACTCCAAGGCCAGCCACACCCACCAGGTGCCCTCGCTGGTGACGACGGTGGTGGTGGTCCCGCCGTACTGCTGGGCGATCTCGGCGACGGGGGCGCGGGGGTGATCGGGGTCCTGGGAGACGTACACGCGTGCGCGCCGGAGGTCGGCCGGCAGGGGTGTGGCGTCTACGGTGTCGCCGAGCCATTCGGCCATGATGGTGAGTCCGTCGCTGGTGGCCAGGGGCGCGCCGGGGACGGGCGGGGTGGGTCCGGTGAGGTGGGTGACGGTGGTGGTGCCGTCTGGCTGGTTGCCGATGAGCACGCGGGTGTTGCCGTCCTCGTCGTTGACGGGGATCGCCTGGCCGGCTTCGAGGCTGGAGCGGCCGAGTTGGCCGCGGGCTGCGACCTGGCCCTCGAGGTAGTCGAGGCGGTTGAGGATGCGGCCGAGTTCGCTCATTGCTGGTCTACCTTGTCTGTGCGGCGGACTGTGAGGTTGGTGAGTCCGGTGTCGGGGTGGTGGACGATGGTGAGGATCTTCACCCAGAGGGTCTGGGTGCCGTACCAGCCTTGTCGGGCGGTGGTGATCTGGATATCGTCTCCGGGGTCGTATGTGCCGATCGGTGCGTTGGGGTGTTCGATGATGGTCAGGTCGGTGATGTCCGGGGCACCCGTGCGGGCCTTGAGCTCGGCCGCGCCGCGCGCCTTGACCTGCGCCGGCGTGGTCAGCGTCTTGTCGCTGATGATCGCGTATCGGCCCAGGCGGGATGGCTTGGCTTGGGCCTGCTCGTCGCGCATCATGGCTGTGCCCTCGCCGGCGCCGAGGGTGAGGACGTGGGAGGCGTAGTCGTCACCCGTGTGCGTAATACCCGGTTCCTCGATGACGTTCTCGCCGACGACGAAGCGGAGGTCGGTGCGGCGCTTGCCGAGGCGGGGGTAGCCGTAGACGAGCCGGTGCAGGATCTTCTCGCCGGACCATGCGTGGGTCATGGTCCACTCGTAGCCGCCGAGCGTGGCCATGTCTTCGAACTCTTTGCCGAGGTCCTGGCCGAGGTACCAGGCGAGCACGTACGGGTCGACCTGCTGGGCGCTGCCGGTGCCGACCGTGTCCGGGGCCGCGAGGAACACGTCCCGGCTCTTGGTGGTGCCCGTGCGGGTCACGCCCAGGTTGAAGCCCTTGCGGGCCTGGGTGTGCTCCCACATGTGCCAGGACGTGGCCAGCGGATCCCCGCGCGTGACCGACTTGACTGCGGTGTAGGGCATGCCGTCGAGGTAGCCGGTGTGTCCGGTGGCCTCGATCGTGAGGTCCTGCCGGCCGTCACCGGCGGCCGGGTCCGAAGTGAGGATCCCGCCGCCGCGGATCTGGCCGGCCGGGGCCTCGGCGTAGATCGCAGTCGACCAGGGCAGGAAGATCGGCGCGGACGTGCTGTCCTGCAGGCGGGTGGCCTCCGGGCTGATCGTGCCCTTGATGCCACCATGGCCGTTGACCGCGGTCGTCACCTCGGGGTTGGACAATGGCAGCTCGGAGGCGATCCGGGTCTCCGTGCCGTCGCCGTTCATGCGGGTGGCGAAGTAGGACCAGTCGTCCATCAGGCGGCCTCGCCTGCGCTGTAGGCGGTAGCGAGTTCCCGGAACGTCACACGTAGGAAGATCCCTGAGTTCGAGTCCATGTAGACCTTCTTCGCCTGGGCATTCTTCGACCCGTTGACGATCGCCTTCATGAGCATTTTGATGTCCTTGCCCCGGAATTTCGCGGGGATCGTGCGCACGTCAGCCAGCAACCAGTTCGTGCGGTAGGCGTAGGTTTTCCCGCTAGCGTCCTCCTGCACGTCCCATCCGAACGCCTGCGTTTGGAACTCGTAGTCGCGCTTATCCGTCCACCCAGCTGCCTTGTACTGGTCGCCGTACTCGACCCAGCATGAGCCCCACGACGAAGCGCCCGTACAGCCGACCGACAGCCATTGCGCCTCCACCACCATCTGCGTAGCCCACTCCGGGACCGGCACCGTGATGTTCGAGTACTGCTGTCCGAGCTCGCCACCGGGGAACCACTCGCCACCAGTTTTCTTATCAGCCAGATAGGTTGTCCCGTTCGCCAGCGTCATCGCGTACGGATACTCCACCGTCTTAGTGCGCGGGACCGCGACCTCACGCAGGTCCGTGATCATCGAGTTCGTGATCGTCGCCGTGTTCGCCGGCTGGACGACCTTCGCCAGGGGCACATGCGGATAGGCCGGCGGATTCTTCACCGGGTCCGACGACAGCCACTGATACCGGCAGTACGGCCCGTTGGCCACGTCACCTGGGACCTGGCCACCGAACTGTGGATCATCGACACGCCACACCAGATAGCGCGTCGCACCGCCCGAGGAACCCGTGGCCGGGCACGGGAAATCCGTCACGCCCAACTCAGCGCCGGAGTACGATTCCGAGGGCTGGGACTGGTAATCGTTCGGGCTCTTGCACGTGCCCGCTTTGATCCGCACCGAGGATCCGGGGGTCGGTGTCTGCGAGACCTTCATGTCCCCGGCATGCGTGACACCGCGAGCGCCCTGGGTTGAGTCGTAGAGGGCGCGGCGGGCACCGCCGACGGAGTTCTCGGCGCCGCCGCCGATGGCCCATGGCATATCGAGTGGCATGATGGTCCTCTTTTCAGATGGTGGGGTTCCAGGTAATGGTCGCGGTGCTGGTTCCGGTCTCGTCCTCGCCCGTGAACGTCAGTTCGGAGTTGCCGGGTTTGATGACGATGTCGGAGAAGAACGTGGACCGGGACAGCAGGGAGACTGCGCTTCCGCCGTTGTCCCACGTGGCGGTCTTGGCGCGGGCGTTGATGTCGATGTAGCGGTCGTAGGCCAGTGAGCCGGTAAGTTTCAGCGTCCAGCCAGGGCCTTTCACCACGGGGTTTTTGATGGGGCCGTGGATGCGGATCCGCACATCGTGGGTCGGGCGGCGGCCAGTCGAGGTGATGACGCCCTGCCGCTGTCCCGCCTCGGTCGTCGACCAGGGGAACACCACCGGGAAGACAAACCCGGAGTAGCGGCCGGCGGCCATGGTCAAGGTGATCGACTGGGCAGCGTCGGCGTACAGGGTCGCGTCGCCCGGCTGGAACTCGGCCTTCTGCCCCGTGACCGTCTCCAGGGTCCACAGGTCCGCCGTGTCCAAGTCCAGGGCGCGGGGCCGTCCGTAGATCCGCTTGACGGCCCCGTGCCGGTTGAACGTCAGCGGGATGTCCTCGCCCGGCTTCCACGTCTCCCGGGCGTACTCCCACGCCCGCTCGAACGCCTCGGCGTTGGCGGCTGCCTCGGCCGGGGTAGCGCCGGTGATCGTCATGTCGAGCACCCACGGGCGCGGCGTCCGGTAGTCCCGGCCGAACAGGAGGCCGTCGCCGGCCGGGTTCGGCTGGTCCTGCACCCGCTTGTCCACCCCACCGGGATGGACAAGCGCCGGGTACACGGGATATCCGACACCGAACCTGTACCCGGCGAGGTCCCACTGGCCATGCTCCAGCTGTGCCATCAGCGTGCACCTACCAATCTGCTGCCCTGAGCAATCGACGACCTGGTGTCCCTCACGCCGTGGTCGACCACCGCGGTGATGTGCGCGGCCATCTGCCGGCCGTCGACCATGAGCGTCATCTGCACGCCCTGGAGCGCTGCCGCGAGCGCCTGCGGGCTGGTGTTCTGGCTGCCGGCGATGGTGGCCTGCAGCTGGGTGAGGGAGTCCGGGGAGAGAGCGAGGGTCTGCTGTGTGCGGAGCACCTGGTTCTCCACGGAGACTGCCTGCCGGTTCGGGACGATCTGGTCCCCGCCCCTGAGTTTCCGAAGTTCGGGTCCTCGTTCCCCTACCCAGGCGTAGCCTGGGATCGCCGACTTGGTGCCGCCCTCGTAGCCATGTCCGCGACCGATCGCTGCCTGCCACGGATGGTAGTCGTGGGCCGCCTGACGCATGCCGGTAATCAGGTTCTTGTAGGGGTCGTACACGTTCGGGATGAACGGGCCTAGCCCCTTTCCGAAATCAGCCCATGTCACACCGGGGACCTGGACAAGGCCGCGGGCAGGATCTCCACGCTTCCAGTTCGCATCCCACACCGCGCGGGACTGGATCAGCTTCGGGTTGCCGGATGACTCGGACATGATCTGACGTAGCCACCTGTCCTCGTCAGCCCGTCCACCGCCGACCTTGGTGTAGGCCAGGGCTTTGGCAACCAGAGGACGCCAGTACTCCATCGACGCCGATGCCTTGAAATTCCCGCCACCGGAGAGGTCGTTGGACTTGCCCCATGCCTGGGCCTTCTTCGTCAGCCCGGCGCCCATCTTGGAGATGATTCCGTTGGCCAGATCCCCGTACATGCCCGGCAGGTCCGCGATCTGTCCGGCCACGGTGGCCTTGGCCTTCTTCAGGTGGAACTCTGCCGCTTTCGCGTAGGTCTTCTTCACGTCGCCGGTCACGCTCTTGATCCCGGCGTCGGTGAGGAACTTCGGGGTGATCGGCTCCATGCCGTACCCGCCGCCACCGACCGCCGCGCCCACCTTCATACCGCGGAGCTTCTCCCACAGGTCGCCGGAGACATCCGGGTTTCGGTTGAAGCTGCCGAGTGAGCGGTTGCCGAGGTCGACGTGGGCGTGGTTGTAGTGGCCCGTCCACCGCCAGATGACACCCCACCCGAGCTTGTACAGCAGGGGCATGATCCGGTCGAAGTCGCGCATTTCCTTCGCTGACTGGCCGGGCGCTGTGTTGAGGTCCAGGGCGCCCTGCCGGTAGTGCCAGGAGTTCGGCGCGTGCACCCGGTGGACCGGCCCGAACGGGGCCGGGCCCTCCGAGGCCCGCACACCCAAGCCGTTGAGCAGCTTGCCCAGCTGGACGAGGCCGGCCGTGTTCTTCTTGATGCCGCCTGTCGCGTACTTCTCGTGTGGCAGATCGAGGAACTTCTGCACGCCCGGGCGGCCGCCATGGATCGCGGCCGCGTTGATACCGTCGACCCACTGAGGGCCCAAGACTGCGCCCGCCTCCGGGCGCAGCACCGGCTCACCGCCGGAAAGCTCCAGGATTCCGCCGGTCGGCGAGTAGTAGGTGTGCACGTCGCGGCCCGGCGTGTAGCCCGGGACCACGCCGACGCCGGCCGTGCCCGTGGCGTACTTGAGCTTCGCCGGCGCGGAGAGCTTCACACCGACCTCGCTGAACGCCTTGTTCACGCTGCCGGCAAACTTCCCCATGATGCCAATAACGGAGTTCAGTTTCGCCCCGGCGTTCGGGCGAGCCTTGGCCAACTCCGAATTCATGCCGGAGCGGATCCCACGGAACGCCGCTACGCCCGTATCCTCGATCCGGCCAAAGCCGGACTTCGCGGTGCGCTTCATGCTGTCCAGCCGGTTCGACTGGTCCGAACCCATGCCCTTGTACGTCCGGTTCTGCTGCCGGCGCATCGACTGCGTCAGATTGTCCGCCGTGTCCCGAATCGACGTATGAGCGCGTTTCGACCGATCCTTCTGGTCGTCGAGCTTCGACGCGGTGTCCTTGCCGATGTCCCGGTACCGCTTCGACTGCGTCTTGGCCATCTGGTCGAGCATCGACGCCTGACCATCCGTGAGCGCCTTCGACGACTTCTTGGACTTCTCCGTCTGCGCGTCGAGGTTCTTCGCCTGGTCCGCGGCCATCTTCTGGTAGGCGTCGGCGTTGACCTGCTGCATGCCCGCCAGCGTCTCCGCCGCCGCCTTCGCCGCGTCCTCGTCCGTCTGAGCCTGCGGGGCCGCGAGCGCGCCCGTGTGTGCGTCCTGGTCGTCCTCCTGGGCTCCTGTGGGGCGTTGGACGGGCTGGATGGTCTGGGGGCCGCGCATGAGGCCGGACAGGCTGTCCGTGTCCAGGCCGATGGGCAGGGTTCGGCGGGTGACGTCGGGGACGAGGGCCGCGGCGAGCTTCTGCGTTGCCGTCTGCACCGCGGGGATGCCGTCTTCGACGCCGAGTGCGGCGCCGGCGGGGACCCAGCGGGTGACGTCGCGGATGACCGTGGATGGGGAGTGGATGCCGAGGCTCTTCTTGAGCGTCTTCTCCATCCGCTTTGCCAGCTTCTTGATCGCCTTATCGACGCTCTTCTGGTCGGATTCGAGGCCCTTGACCAGGCCGGCGGCCGCGTTCACCCCGCCCTTGTAGAACGACTTGGTGACGTCGGCGCCCGTGCGGTTCGAGTACGTCTCGATCGTCTTGTACGAGCTGTTCAGGCTCTTGACGTCGGCCTTCGACCCCTTGAGCAGCTCGTTGGCGACTGCGAGGGATTCCTCGACGCTGCCCTGTCCGGTGACCTCCTGGAGGATCGCGCCGGAGTAGCCCATCCGCTGCAGCTTCGTGATCTTCCCCGCCAGGTCCTTGACCCGGTTCGCGGCCGCGCGGGCGTTAGTGACCGCGCCCTTGACGCCCGCCGCATGCGACCACTTGCCGCCTTTGCCCTGCGTCCAGGTCTCGGACACGTCGAGCTTGTACGCGTTGCCCTGTATCGACGACGAGACAGAGTCCTGGATCGACTTGAGTTCGTCGAGCTTGCTCTTGGCCTTCTCGACCCGCTTGTCCAGCTTGTCCATCTGGCCATACAGGCGCTTGGCCGTGCGCTCATACGAGGACGTGGACGCACCCGCGATCCGGCGCTGCCGCTTCGACAGATCCGAGTTCTTCGACAGGTCACGCAGGCGATCCACCGCGGAGTACGCGCCGGACAGGCCACCGGTGACCTGCTCGCGGAAATCGCCCCGGCGGATGTCTGTGCGCGCGTCTGTGCGCAGCTCACCCACCCGCTGGCGGCGCTCCTTGGCCTCCTGCGCCTTCTTCTTCGCCTCAGCTGCGGCCTTCTTCGCTGCCGCCGCGTCAGACTTGGCGCCCTTAAGCCTGGCCTTCGCGTCCCTGAGGTCGTCCTCCAGCGAGCGCACCCGCCTGGTCCACTCGGCCTTGTCGCTCTTCTTCGCGTCGCTCTTGTGCCGGCGTGCGGACGTGAGCTGCTTCTGCAGGGAGTCGACGGACTTCTGTGCGGAGACAACGCCACCGCGGGCCATGAACCGGCCAGCGGCGCCTGGCATCCGCTTGAGCGCCTCCATGAGGATCTTCCAGGAGCGCGGGGACCCGTCGAGAGGCACGTAGGCCTCGTCGACGTCCATGCGGTCACCCACGACACGCCAGGTGCCCGGCTTGACCATGGCCGCGGTGTCATCCATCGGGGAGAGGAACCCGCCGTCGGCCATGGGCTTGACCAGGCCGCCGTAGTAGGACGCCCACTGGTTCTTCTGGTAGGCGCGCCCGGTGTCTGGGTTCTTCGGCGTCGTCGCGGTCTCCGCCCCACCGTCGACGTACTTGCGCACGACAGTGACGGGGATCTTCATCAAGGGCAGGCTCTCGACCCAGTCGAGGATCCCGTCGATCTTCGACTTCGCCTTGCTCGTGTCCGAGTCCACGTAGACCTTGGGCCGAGTCTTGTCGAGCTTGTCCGCCTTCTTCTGGACGCCCGTGATCTTCTTCCCGGATTTCTCAGTGCCTTCGGTCTTGACCCTGGTCTTGACCTCTTCGGGGGTCATCATGACCTGGTCCGCGTACTTCTTCGCCTCGGACTTCGACATACCGAATGACTCAGCGGTCTCGATGATCCGCTTGCGCGAGCTCTTCATCTTCTTCTCGAGCTCGTCGGCGCTACCACCGTTCTCGAGGATCGCCGCGGCCGAGTCGTTGGCGCTCTTGGCCAGGGTATCGAGGGCGTCGCCGTTCTTCCGGCCGGCCTCCGTGTTGTCGTCGAGGGTCTTCCCGTTCTCCTTCAGTGAGTCACGCGCATCGTCGATCGCCTTCTCGAAATCTCGGGTGGCCTTGCGCTCATCGAGCGTGGCCTTGCCGAACCCACGGATTTCGTCGGCCAAATCCTTGATCTGGTCTTCTGTGGTCTTCGCCTGCACGCCGAGGGTCTGGAGCTTCTTTGCCTGCTCGTCACTGGATGACCCTGCCTCCAGCATGTCCTGGCTGATCTCGCCCGTGGCGATCTGGAGCAGTGTTTGCTCGTCTGTCGTGTAGCCAGCAGCGGTGGCCACCGATTCGAGGTAGCTCTTGTACTCCGGGAACTTCTTGAACAGGTCGTCCAGGCTCGTCCCGTTAGCCTCAGCCTGCTGAGCGATCTTGAGGAACCCGTCTGCGGCGGTATCCATGGCGCCGCCCTGTGCCAGGTTCGTCAGAGCCTGGTCAGTCGACTCGATCGTGTCTGAAACGATCGTTGCGGACGTACGTGTCCCCATGATCGTGTCGAGGAACTTGCCGACCTTGTTGTCCGAGGCCTCAATGGCCTTGCCCCAGTTGTCGATGGCGTCCCCGCCATTGACCCAATAGCCGTTTGCTTCCTTCCAGATTTCGGGATCGAGCACGCCCCCGCCGGTGGACTTCGTGCCGGCCTTCTGCATGGCGACAAGGCGTCGTGTCATTTCGTCAGACGACCGCGACGTCGAGTCGATGACTGACCCCATTGCCGCGGCGGCTACCTGCGCAGTTGCAAGCCCGATTGCGGCGTACCCCGCCATCTTGCCGACCTTGGACAGGCCCGAGGCCACCTTCGGGTGGACCTTCGTCAGTTCCTTAAACTCGTCGATCGTGTCGAACACCTTCGGCGCCAGGGTAAGGAACCCACCGGCGGCGATAGCTGCGGTGCCCCCGATCCCGGCGATCCCCACGGTTGCGTTCTTGACGGGATCCGGCAGCTTAGCGAACCACTGCGCCAGGCCCGCGACACCGTCTGCGGCATCGGCCACCACGGGTAGGAGCACGTCGCCGAAGTTGATCGCCGCGTCCTTGATGCTGTTCCCGGCGATCTTCACGCGCGATTCCGCAGTGGCGTAGCGCTTCTCCGCCTCTTGGATCAGGGCTATGCCCTTGGCGTATTCCTCATTGCCCGTGGCCAGGGCATCCTGCATGGTCCCGGCTGATGCGGACAGGCGTAGCAGCGCGTCGGATTCGCGTATACCCGTGATTCCCAGGTCGGAGAGCACCTTGTTGACGTTCTCGCCCTTGTCCTGGGCCTTGCCCAGGCCGGCCACGAACTTCTGCATGGTGCCGGCCGAGTTCTCGCCCCAGGCCTGCTGGAACTGGTCCGACGACATTCCGGCGACGTTGGCCAGCATCGCCAGGTCGTCCCCGCCTTCGGCGACGGAGTTGCCCATCCGCTTCATCGTCGTAGAGATCGCGGTGCCGCCGGCCTCGGCCTCGATGCCCACCGAGGACAGGGCCGCGGCCATGCCGAGTACGTCGCCTTCGGACATGTGGGCCTGCTGGCCGGCACCGGCGATGCGCATGGCCATGTCCATGATCTCGGACTCAGTGGTCGCAAAATTGTTGCCCAGGCCCACGATGGAGGCGCCCAGGCGGCCCACATCCGTCTGCGAGGTCCCCATGATGTTCATGAACCGGCTCAGTGACGTTGCGGCCTCGTCGGCCGACAGGTTCGTCGCCTCGCCCATGTCGATCATGGTCTTTGTGAACGAGGTGATGTTGCCTGTCTGGATCCCAAGCTGACCGGCGGCCTCGGCGACGGCCGCGATCTCCTGGTGAGAGGCCGGCAGCTTCGTCGCGGCGAGGTTCCGCAGTGATTTCTGAATCTCATCGAGCTCTTCGGGCGTTCCGTTGACGGTCTTCTTCACGCCTGCGAATGCCGACTCCCAGCCCATGGCCGCCTTCGTTGCCATGCCCAGGGACACGACCACGCCAGTGCCGAACCCCGCGACCGCAGTGCCTGTGCTCTGCCAGGCCTGTGCATGGTTCTTCGCGGACTTCTCCAGGCCCGACAGGTATTTCTTGCTGGTGGTGGCTGTGCCGTGGATCTTCTGGATGGCCGCCGAGGCTTTCTGGGCTCCGGTCTCGACACCGGTGGCGTCGAGCATCATGCGCCAGACGATTGAGCGGTCAGCCACGGCGGTCTCCTTCTTCGGTTATTCGGGTGTGTCTTCTGGTCGGCGTGCCGACCATATGAGTGCGTCCGGGTGGTCGTACTCGGTGTCCTCTTGCGCGCGCCGGAGTGCGGTGGTGGCGTGGCAGCGGGTTGGGGGTGGGACTTCCCAGCCGGTTTCCTGCGACTGGCACACGCTCTTGGGGTATCCGCAGACCGGGCACAGGTTCGCCTCGTACTGGGCCAGGGCGAGCATGAGGTCCGTCTCCCGGCGGTCGAACTCTGGTTCGGGCCGGGATGTGGCGAGGCGCCCGTGATTGTCGTAGGTGTGGCTGGTGGTGGGTTCCCACCCTCGGAATCTCCGGTGGGAGATTCCGAGGGTGCGGGCGGCGCGGAGTTCTGCGACTAGCCCTGGATCAGACTCGAGGCGAGTCGCGAGAAAGGGACTTCGGAGGACACCTGGTTCAGCTCCAAGACCGCATCGACAAAATCACTGAACTGGGCGTTGGAAATGTCCTCGAGCAGCTGTGGCCATTCCCCGGCTTCCATCTCGACGGTCTCGCCGGTGGCCTTCGCGCGGACGATGACGACGGATTCCGTGATCGCCACTGGGAAGAAGGCGTCGACGTTGACGCCGAACCGGGAATCGACGTCGTTGTCCTCGCGCGCTGGGTGCTTTTCCTTGATCTCTTCGTACTTGGCCGAGGGCAGTGCGGTGAGGGTGACGAGGACGATGGAGTCGTCCATGGCCTTCTCGAGGTCTACGACGCGCTGTGCCGCGTTGCGGGCTTCCGTGGACCCCGTGAGTCGGTTGTCCGTGGTGGTGGCCTTGCGGGCCCGGTCGAGGTCTTCGACGGCCTGGTCGTACTCGGCACGGAGGCTGAGGTCGGTGACGAGCTTGACGATGCGGGTGGCGCGCTTGATCTGGATGGACATGGGTTCCTCCCTGGAACGTGGTGGTGTGGTCTCCCTGGAGTGTGTGGTGCCCGCCCGCGGCCCCAGGGAGGGATAGCCGCGGGCGGGGTTCGGGGTGGTACAGGCCGAGGCCGGCGCCGGAGTGTCAGCCCTCGGGCGGCGGCGTGGCCGCGCCCTCGAGTGCCGTGATCCGGGCGACCGCGGCGGTGAGGTCCGACTGTTTGGCCAGGCCGGAGACAGACGGGATCGTCGGCTTGTCGGTCAGATCGTTGAAGCTGTGCGTATGGTTACCGGCGGCCGCGTCCGTCGCGGCGGGGCCAACTTTGAGGTTGGACGAGCCGTTGCCGGTGCCCGCGCCGATCGCGTCGCGTGCGGCCTTCGCGTCGGCGGCCTTCATGACCTTCTTGCCGGTGTCGGTCACGCCGGACAGGTTGTCGGCGGTCGGCGCGGCAGCGTTCTGGCCGGCCGCGATGCCATCCTCCATGCGGTTGAGCTCTGCGGCGCTGACGGGTGTGCCGCCGTCCTTGCCGTCTGCCCATGTTTTCTTGGTGTATGCCATGGTCAGTTACCTCCTGGGTATAGGTCCGGTCCTGGGTAGGTGGTGCTCCCCGGCAGCAGCGGTGCTGGTGCCGGGGGTGTCATTCCCCCAGCTCCACCGTCACAACCTCCGCGCGGATGAACGTCGGGATGGTCGTGCGGGTGACGCTGTTGGCTTCGATGGCCACGGGCTGGTGCTCGCCCATCGTCACGGGGAAGATTCTGACGGTCTGTTCCTTGGCCCAGGGCAGGGCCGAGTCGACGCCGCGGCGCTCCACGAAATAGCCGTTGGCGCCCTCGACGAACGTCTCGACGGCCTTGTTCGGATCCGTCGTGTTCGTGTTGTCGATGACGGTCACGGACAGGCCAGGGGTCTTCGTGCCCGGGCGGTTGAACTCCTGGCGCGAGTTCAGGCGACGGTCAGGGATCGACGCCTGATCGGACGTGGGATTCCAGCCGTCACCGGTGAAATAGTTCGACGCCTCGAGGGCTCCTTCGGCGGTCAGTTCGGCCACGGTCGGCTTGGTGTAGTCCTTGAATTTCGGCACCCAGTCGACGCGGGTATTTCCATCTGCCGGGGTTGACGGGATTTCAGCCATGATCGGCTCCTCTCACGCGCCCAGGCGGGCGCGGCTACGGCCCGGACCGCGAGCGCGGGCCGGGTGTTGGTGTGTTGTGGTGGTCAGGTGGTGCGGGTGGCAGTCAGCTGGTAGGTGACGACCGTGTACAGGACCAGGCGGTTAGCCTCGGTCAGGGTCAGGTCCGGGTCCTCCAGGATGTCCGTGGAGGACTCTTCGCGGACCCGGGTGAGGTTCCATCCGTCCGCGACCGGCAGGGCCCCGTCCAGGGCCTGCGTGAGCTTGTCGTAGGTGCCCCGTACCGATTCCCGGGTGAGGCCCGCGACCGTTGCGGTGACGCGGACCCGTTCTGCCTGTCTGGCGCCGGCCAGGGACTGACTGGCCGGGTTGGGCAGGTGCACGGCCAGGACGATCCAGGGCAGGGCCTTGGCCGGGTACAAGCCGTTCTCGTTGGGCTTCGCCTGATCCAGGAACAGCGTGTACGTCGGCCCGTCCGGTACCAGCGCGTGGATCGCCGCGGCGAGCGCGCGGGTGCTAGACATCGTTGAGCGCCTTCTGCAGGATCTGGTCGAGGTACTTGTCGATGTTGGGTTCCTCGTCGGCCATGGGCTGGTCGAAGTCGAGGGTCCCTCCGCCTCCTCGCGCTCCACCGAAGTACGCGATTCCGGCGAGGTGCTGTTGTCCGTTGCCGCGGTCCCGGTCTACGCCCACCTCGGTTTCCACTGTGGAGTGGCCGGCCTTGGTGTCGTAGCTGATGGACCGGGCGATCGGGTAGAAGTGCCGCGACTTCTTCGCGCCGGCCTGCAGGCCTTTCTTGACGTTCAGTGCACCCTTGGCCATCACGGGTTTGCCCTCGCGGATGACCCTGGGTGCGATCTTCCTCAGCCCGGTGGCGAGCTTCTCCAGCTCGCTGTCGTCTACCTCTGCCATGCCGGCCTCCTATCCTGCGATCTTGTCGACGAAAACGCGGTCGGCGGTGGCGTGGTCGCGGAAACCGCCCTCCTGCGCGATCCGGTATCGGTTGCCGATGAACCGGGGCAGGCGCAGGGCCTTCGCGCGGGCGTCGGAGACGCGGTATCCCGTGATGGTGACGATGTCGCCCACGTTGAGGTCCGCGGCGCCGGTCGGGAAATGCGCGGTCAGGCGCTGGGAGACCAGCCGGGCGCCGGCCACCTCAGCCGACTGCTCGTATCCCTCATACGAGGTGATCTTGCAGCGGCCGTCCTGGCCCGGGCCCGGGTAGATCCTCGCGGTCTCCACATGCGCCTGATCGTTTTCGTCCGTCCACTCCCTGAGGACACGGTCGACGGTGCACACGAGCAGCATGTGGCGCTCGGCCTGGCGCATGCCACGGATGACCGCGGCCTCCGCCCGGCTCACAGCGTCCTCAGCACGCGAGCGCCGCCACCGAACTGGCTGGCGAGCCATTTGCGGGTGCGTTCCGGTAGGGACATGGGCGTGACTTGCTCGACGCCCTCCCCACTGGTGGCGTTGGACTCCTGGTAGTCGTCGATGCGGATCGACGAGCGGGATCCGTTCTGCAGTTCCCACCCGTCGTCCTCGGCGGCGAGGATGCCCGCGATGACCATGGACGCGCACAGGGCCTCGATGTCGGCGGGTACCTCGTCGAGGCCGTGCTGGTAGGTCACCTGCACCTCGGTCACGGCTCCCGAGGCGTCCGCCCAGCCGGCGGGCCGGTACAGGCCCGAGGCTGCGAGTTTCCAGTCCGTCACCGGGGTGCCGTCCATGAGGACGGTGGAGGCGGATCGGATTGGCAGGCCGGGCAGATCGAGGATCCGCTCGTCCATGCCCAGGACGACCACGGTTGATTCGCGGGCGAGGATGGGTGCGCCGGCCGCACTGGTGATCGCGGCGGTTGCCGCCTTGATCATCCGCGTTGCCGTGGCCATTGTCCGCTTGTCGTCTGGGTCGATTTCCTGGCCGTAGTCGGCGAGGGCGTCCACGCTGATGAGCATGGTCAGCCCCCTGGATACGTATTGGGTCCCGGGTACGTATCCGCGCCCGGGATCAAGGGTTTTTGATGTCTGCTTCCACCCCGGTGAACTTCACGATCGCCTCCGGGCGGACCAGCTTGCCGCCGTAGACGTGCAGTCCACGCAGGCGGTCGGCAAACTTGTTCTCCGCCCGCATGGCCTCAGTCTTCTCGATCTGGGAGACGTAGGCGATCGCAGACCGGTGGAACGCGATGACCTGCGGCTTGTCGACCTCGGTCAGGTTGTTCGACGTGAACCCGGTGAATCCCAGGATGTTGCCGATCGCCGCGGAGCGCAGACCCGACGTGGTGCCGGAGGTGTCCGCGCTGGTGAGCTTGGAGTCAGCCGAGAGCAGCAGGGCCTCGAACTCCGCATTGGCGACGAACACGCGGTTCTCCGCCGGCACGTCGGCCTTGTTCAACGCCTTGCGCAGGTCACGCAGGACGTTGAACGCATTGTTCCCCGCCTCCTTGTTCCCAGGCCGTACGTCAGCGGGATCGACCGTCGAGGTCGGCACCTTCGTGTCCTTCACAGCCAGGTTCGCGAGGAACTGATCGGCGTCCTGGACCAGGCCGTAGGACGCGGACTGGGCGTAGACGTTGAGCTCGGACGGGTTGACCGACTGGGCCTTGTCGATGTCGTCGACGTAGAAGTCAAACGACTTCTCCTGGTCGATCGTCATCGTGATCTCAGTGTCCTGGATATCGTCAGCCGTGGTCGTGCGGCCGGCGGCCGCGTAGTCCTTGATCTTGACCGGGACGGGGGACACGATGTGGACCGTCTGCCCCCGGGTCAAGTCCCCCTCGTATTCCCGGTTGGTCAGGCCTGCGAAGATCGCATTGCGCTGGAACTCCAGCAGCATCTTCGAGGCCCACACCTCCGGGATGAACTTCTCGATAGACATACTGTCTCCTCTGGTAGTGCCCCAGGCGGGGCGGTTACATGTCGATGCGGCCCTCGTCGTACGCCTTCGCGATTGCCGCGGCAGACATACCCGTCAGGTCGGACTTCGTGAGCTTCTTCTTCGGGCGGGGCTTCCCCCGGCCGGAGTCGAAACTCTGGGCGCCGCCTTGCGCGGCAAGATGGGGTTTGCGCGTCAACAGGTCCTCGATGGCCTCGGCGATCGCCTCAGCATCCGGATCCCCGTCCTCGTCCACGTCGAACGACGCCACGTCGAGGAACGCGAGCGCGTCGGCGGGGTCCCGGAACTTCCCTGCGGCGGCCTGCTTGATCTCGGCGCGGACGAGCTTCGCGTTGGTCTTCGCCTCGCGTGCGGTCTCTCGGTCGCGCTCGGCCTGGGCGGCAGCCTGCTCTTCGGCGGTCTTACCGGCGTTGGCCTGGGCGGCCTCCATGTCGGCGATGCGCTTCTCCAGGTCCCGGCGTGCCTTGCGCTCGGCGTTGCGCTCGGCCTTCATCGTGTCCAGGGCCTTCTTCCCCGGGTCGCCCAACGCGTCTGACCCCTCCGGGTCCTCATCGTCGTCTTCGTCCTCGTCGTCGCCGGTGTGGGCCGATCCCTCACCCTGGTCCCCGGCTCCCTGGCCGGTCGGCTGATCCTCGTCGGGCGCGTTGCCCGAGTCGTCCAGGTTGTCGGCGGGGATGGTGGGGGTCTGCTGCAGCTTGATCGTCATGGGGTCCTCCTGTGCATTGCGCATGGGTTGGGCCCGGACCGCGAGCGCGGGCCGGGTGGCTTGTGGGTGGTGGGTTACCGCTGCTGGGCGCGGAGTTCTCTGAGTTCGGCGGCGGTGGCCGTGTACATGGATCGGGGATCCCGGGTTCCGGTGCGGCGGGCGTTCAGAACTGCCTCTCGGGCTCCTGCGCGGGTGCCGCCGCGGCCGAACTTGCCGAAGCCCTCGACCTGGCCGCGGATCACGCCGCCGGCGATCTGTCCCTCGTCGAAGATGTAGCCGTTCTCCCAGAGCATCCGCACGGCCAGGGTGCGATCGTCGCCGGCCTGCCGGTAGATCTCCCCCACCGTCATGCGGCGCTTCCCGGCTTGGCCACGCGCCGTGTAGCGCCGGTAGGCGCCGTACCGGGTCGTGCCCTCCGTGGTGTAGCGTTCCCGCCCGGTCCGGTGGGTGCCGTCCGTGAGTGGGCGGCTGATCGAGTTGCCGATCTGGTAGATGTCCCCGCCCTCGCGGATCGCCTGCGCGCCCGCGCGGGTCCAGATGCGGGCCTGCTCCGATTCGGACAGGGATTCGAACAGCTGGTACGGGTCCGAGCCCAGGTCGCCGCCGGGAACCTCCCGGGCCGGGAAGTGCTCGCACCGGCATCCCGGGTGCCGTTTGAACCCGCGGTTCCAGCGATACCAGCGGCCGGCCAGGAGTGAGCAGCGGATGCAGCATCCGGGCTGGGCCACGCGCACCCACCCGATCGTCTGAGACCGGGACGCCGTGACGACAGACCCCATGGCCTCGCCCGCTCCCGCAGTGGCCAGCTGGATCAGGTCGCCGAGTTCGAACCGGCCGGCGGCCAGGGCCTGGGCCGGGGCCTGGCCGCCGGCGATCCGGTCCAGCGCGTGGAATCCGACACCGGCCAGGGCCGATTCGACCAGGGCGCCCGTCTCCGGCATGAATCCCGCGACTGCCGCTGGGTTCGGCACTGGGCCGGCCGCGTCGATGTCCTGCGCGTCCAGGGCCGTGTACGCGAGCGCCGCGGTGTTCGTGCCGGCGAGGTATTGGGCGGTGGCCACGGCTGATGCTGCGGCCGGCAGCAGATCACTCCAGGAGGCTGCGATCGCTCCGGGGTCGACCTGGTTCCATGCGGTCAGGGAGTGGCGGTAGGCAGATCCCACGAGCGCGGTGGTGTTGTCGCGGTTGAGTGCGACGACCTGGTCGATGGTCACCAGGCGCCGCGCTCATACTGGGGCCCAGCCTCGGTGGCGTCCGGACCGGATTCGGGGGTCTGGGGGCCGGCGGCGGAACCGGCGTAGTGGGCGGCGGCCAGTGGGTCCTGGGCCTGCTCGGTGCGGATCATCTCCATGATGCGAGCGACCTGCTCGGGGTCGTTTCCGTCCTGCTCGAGAATCCACTCCATGGGGTAGCCCATCTGGCGTTTCTTCACCAGGGAATCCGCGCGCTGTGCCTCGGACCGGTACTGTATATCGGCCCACATGACCTTCCCAGCGGACAGCCGTTCGACCTCGGAGGCGGGGCGGCGCATGGCCAGGGCCATGAGTCGGTACATGGCGCGCACACCGGGGTTGACCTGGGTGATGGCCTGGCGAACCTTGGAGACCAAGCCCGCCTCGGAGATGGTCAGGGCCTCGGCGGCCGTGTTGACCATCTTGGCCATGAGGTAGTGCGGGGGCGTGCGTGTCTGGGAGGCTATGTGCTCCACCGCCTGGTCGATGACCTTGGAGAACGGCTCCAGCTGCGCAGCCGGCCAGAACTGGGCTTTCGCCTCGCCGGGGACCCAGAGGATCTTCTCGTCGACCAGGCCGTCGAGCTCGATGGGCCGCCGGCCGATGACCTGGCCCTTCGCGTCGAGGATCGGGGCCTCTGGTGCAGCCGCGTTGGTGATGATGCGCTGAGGCATCGAGGCCTGGTCCAAACTGTTGAGCAGGTAGGCCCAAATCAGGTTGATGGAGTCCTGCATGGCCATGACGCCGCGGATGTCCGATCGGGGCTGGTCGTCCAACAGGTCCGCGTTGGCGAACTCCACGATCGGGACCTCCTGGAAGGGATTTGATGCCCAGGCGTCGTCCCCGCGGGGCTGCCAGCCGGCCGTGAGGTCGACAGGGCGGCCCTGTCGCTCGTAGCGGTCCTCGTGCGTCTCCCGCTGAAACTTGTAGATCTCCAGGGGCGTGTAGAGGGTCGCGTACTCCATCTTGTCGTCGACCCACATGACCAGGCCGTAGCGGCGTTCTTTGGTGGCGGGGTCCGTGTCCACGATCGTCGAATCGGGGTTTTCAAACGTGATCCGCGGAGTGTCATCCGTGCGGCCGGGCGCGACCATGGCGAACGACCGGCGGGCTGCGGCACGGCAGATGAGCGCAGTCTGCATGCCGGCAGCGGCCTCGGACCGCTCCCACGCGCGGTTCGTCGCATCGTCGGCGCGCGCGGACGCCCACGGGCGGATGCCCAGGACGGTCATGCGCTCCGGGCCCGCGTCAGCCACGGGCTGGCACCAGTTGTCCGAGAACCCCTTGTACCGGCCCGTGTACTTCTTCCTGAACTTCTCGCTGGCGAACTTGAGCGCACCCTGCTCGCCCTTGTAATAGGCCAACTCCGACTGGATGTCAGGACGGCGGGACAGCAGCTCGCGCGACAGGCGCTCCGTCACGCGCGCGGCCGATTCGAATGTCAGATACGGCATTCGATCACCACCTCCCATACGATCCCATTGCTGTGGATGAACCTGTGTAAATCATGCTGTCGGGCCGATTCGCGGCCCCGCCCTTGATCGAGTCGACCGTCGCCGAGTGCGCAAGCACCGACGACATGGCCAGGTCGATCTTCTGGTCCTCGGTCGGCTTCTCGATGTAGTACTTCCCTTGGGCGCCCAAGGCTTTCTCGACGGCGTTGCGAATGTGGATGCCCGCGGTCTTATTACCGTCGTGCGTGAACGTCGAATCCTCCTGGACCACGTCGGTGCGGAACTGCTCGAGTTCCTCCCACATGAGGTTCGTGCGGTTCGTGCGCCACTCGACGAACACCCGGTCGCCCCAACGGGCGGCCCAGGTGGCCAACTCGGTTCCCCACCCAAACGGGTCGACGTAGCAGAGGACGACCTCGTACTCGGACACGATGTCCTCGAACGCCGCGTTGACCTCCAGGCGCGGCACACGGCCGCCCCAGTCGCGCGGATTCCAGATCGCCTCCCGCTCACCCCGGTGATAGGTCGGAGTGAACTGGTGCAGGTCCAGGGTCTCGGCGCGGATGCCCGTCCAGTCGTTGGACTCCGAGCCGTCGAAGCCCAGACAGATCCGGGTGCGCGGCTGCACAACCGCTGCGGGCCGCGAGCGCTCTTCCCATGCTCCTCGGGGCATCCAGGCGTTGTTACCGGCGACGATCCGGTTGCCGTAGAAGCGTTCGGCCTCGCCGGGGTTCGTCAGCAGGAGCTCTTTCGTGTATCCCTCGATGGAGCGGAGGTCCACCCAGGGTGAGAACTGGTAGTTGAACTCGAAGATCTTCCGCCGGTCGGCAGGGTCCTTGAAGTCGAGCTTCACGGGCGGCGGGAAGTAGTGGACGTACACGTCATCCTGGGACAGCTCCACGGTGTCCTGGAGCCAGGAGTTCTCCGTGGGGTCGTAGGGGTTCGATGATTCGACCATCCGTCCGTTCATGCCGCCGAGGCCGCGCATGAGCGTGCGGTTGAACTTCTTCATCTTGTTCGAGTCCGTGTACAGGCCCGTCTCGTCCGGGAACGCGGCGCAGATGCGAGCGCCGAGCTTGGAGTCGGCCTTGGAGGTGACGATCTCGATCTTCGAATCCCGGTTCCCGTTGGGGTGCCGGATGAACTCTTCGCCGGCGCGCGGGATGACGTTGGACAGTGGCCCGTCGTTGATCATCGGGACCAGCGCGCCCCAGGTGTTCTCGACCTGGTCCTCGACCACGGCGGCCAGCTGGATGCGCGGGGTAGGCCAGGGCCGGCCCATCGGCTCGCCCTTGCCGTATTCGTACTCCCAGCCGCACGGGCAGCCGTGGTCGCGGCACCGGTACGTTTCCCCGCCCGTGGCCCAGCCGGCGAACAGGCAGGGGCCTACGAACTCGATCAGCGCGTGGCCTGCGATGCCCGGCGACTTTCCGACCTTCTGCGCGGCGATCCATGCGGACCGGCGGTAGAGGAACGCGGATCCGGCCTCGCCGTACTTGGCATCCTTGCGGAGGCGGTAGTGGTTGGCCAGGAAGATCGTGTGGTCGATCGTCGGAACGAACGGCTTGCCGGCCAGGTTGCCTTCGGGGACGACCGCGTGCCGGCCGAGCCAGTCGGTGAGCATGTAGCCGAGCGTTTCGGTGGGCTTCGGGATGGAGTAGTCAGGCCTCGGTGTCATCGGACTGACTCAGGAATGCTGCGAGCCGGTCCGCGGTGCGGATCGGCTCGTCATCTTCCAGGTTCTTCGGGTCCACCGGCATCTCCGGTGGGGGCGGCGCGAACCGCCATTTGTGCCGTAGAAGCCCGTCCATGGACAGGCCCAGCGCGTCCTCACGGCGGCGGCACTCCGTCAGCAGCGATATCGGTACGGCGCGGGGGTCTTCCTCGGTGACCACCGCCATCCGGACGTAGATCGCGACCGCGTGCGCCTGGTGCTGCTCTTCCCACACGATGGACTGGCCTTGCCGCCAGAGCCTGCGCCACACGGTGCGTTCACGGTCGGTGGGCGGCGGGTTCAGCGGCCAGTTCGGGGTGCGACGGCGCTCCACCTTGTCGGGCAGGGTGCGCCAATCGGAATCGCTTTTCCGCTGTCGGTAGCTGTCCATGTCCGCGACCGGACCGGACCGTGCGCGAGCGCCTCCGGATGTCATCATTTCCCCCTTCGAACCCGTTGCGGGTCAGATGGTCACGAATTCAGCCGTCACTTAGCTGCACTTTGCTGTTGTTTGATGCCCGTCGCGGCGCGGTTTTCCGGCCCTCCAGACCGGTTTCGAGGCCCTGAAATCCGAGGATTTTTGAACCCGTTTCCAGCTATTCAGCCCTCACCGGCGGCACTAAAGCGACCCCCCTCCGGGGGTCACCCCCCGGCAAGTGAGCCTGTTCTTTTAGGGTTGCCCCACTCGACAGGGAACCTTGCCCCAACGGGGGCGGGGCTCAATGTTTCGAACGTCGGTCGTTCCACCCGCCCGGCTGGTTCTCGGCCGTCTCGCGCGAGTGGCATGGGATGCACAGGCCGCGGCCGTACTGCGGATCGTTGGGATCGAGGCCCGCGTCGACCAGCTCGCGCCGCGACATCGGGTAGTGGTCAGCGACGACGGCCGGCGCGCGAAAGCAGATCACGCAGATGGGGTTGCGGGCAAGCACACCGGGCCTGAACCGGGCACGGTGCTCACGGCCGTAGCCACGCTGGGCAGCCGTGCCGCGCCGCCTGTCTGCCTGCCGCCTGTGCCGATCGCACCGGGCCTGTGGCTTCGGGATCAGCTCGACGCACCCAGGCTCGTTGCACTTCTTCATCAACGGCACCGTGATCACCTGCCCCGAGCATGAAGGAAGCCCCGGGCCGTAATGGCCTCGGGGCTTCCTTCCCAGCTGTGCTGACGTTATGTCAAGGGTATGGGCCAAATTGGCGAGCTGTCAACTCACAGCCCGCTCGTACTTGCGAGCTCTGCCCTTTGCCGCGATCACATCACCGATGCGGTACAGCTTCACACCGGCGCCGTTCGTGCCCACGCTCTTGAGCCTGGGCTTGCCTGCGCCGTCCTTCCGCTTGGTCCAGTGCCGAGCCTGCACCTCGGTGATGGACAGGCCCGAGGCACGCACGATCAGCACAGCCTGAGACAGCGGCATGCGCGCGGCCGAGGCCCGCATCAGCTTCCGGTCCCTCACCTCCTGCACGTCATGCCACCCGGCACAGCCCGGGCACTGCACCCGCTTGTCCCCCTGCTCGCACCACACCTGCGTCTCACACGTCTCGGCCGGATCACCAACAGGCAGACCACACACGCCCAAGCACGCGAGGTCCGCCGGCCGATCAACCACCGACCAACCCTCATCGACCAGAGCCCGCAACCTGGCATACCACTGCGCCGACCCCTCGTGCTTGTCGACCCAGAGGACCGACTGCCTGACCATGTCCAACAGCCCACGGATATCCCGATCCACCACACGCCGCACCCGATAGTCCCGCGCGTACGCCGTGGCGATCTCCACCAACACGCCCCGGATCCGCTCCTGCACATCCGCCGCACCGAACCTCATCGGCGCCGGTGCGCCAGCAGACGACCCGCCACGCGCCGGCATCACATCCATCCGGCACTTCGACACATGCAGCTCAGCCCACACCTGCCACGTCCGATCCAGCAGCCCACGCCACTCCGACACACTCATACCCGAACCCTCAGCTCCCTCTCGATCCGCCTCGACACCAGGTCGGACGGCCTCCACACCGCCACGTCATGACCACCACGCAACGCCGACGCCAACCACTCCGACTGCTCCGGCCGCAACCGACCGTCCTGCCGCTTCAACTCCCGGAACATCAACCGGCCCGACTCCAAATGGAGCAGACACAGATCCGGGAACCCAGCCTGAGACCGCCGACTGTCGAACGTATGCGCCACATGCCAACCCAAAGCCCGAGCCAGAGTCACAACCTGAGATTGGAAATCCCTCTCAGACATACGACTAGCCCGGGACTGGAGAAACTCGATAGTCTTCATCTCCCCCGTCTTCTCGCTCTCCTCTTGGCCGAGGCCGTGCGCCCTGCGGGCGCAGCCTCCCGCCCCTTCCCTACCCGGCCCGACCCGTCCCGACCCGTCCCGGAAACTCCAGATCCTCCACGCTGGCGATCTACTCGTTTCAAGTCGGATCTAGCGGGACCCTCTGACCTGGGCTTATGTCTTCTCTGCTCGTCACCCGCGGGGCCATGCTCCACCGTCGTGGAAGGCCGCACAGTCCGGGTGACCTCGGCGCCCACGTCCCCCGGCTGGCTGCCGGCGGGCGTGGTGGCCGGTTGATCGTCGGATGCGTCTGCGGGGCCCCGAACCTCCGTCGAGGCAGGGCCGCACAGTCCAGGCGCATCCGCCTGCATGCTCGCGGGGCCGTCAGCCACCCTGGGGGTGGCAGGCCGCACAGTCCGAGGTACAGGCGTGGCCACCATGGCCCGGGCCGGCTGGCTGCCAGTCCGGGCCGGGCGCGGCGGCTGGTTGCCGCCGGCGCCGGTGGTGGTCACTGGATCAGTCCCCGGGCCACTGTCTGCGGGGCCACCCACTGGTGTGGGGATGCCCTGCGGACCAGACAGTGGGCCCGGGGTAGGAGCGATATCCGCGGGGCCGTGCTCCACCGTCGTGGAAGGCCGCACAGGCCGGCTATCGTCCTCATGCCCGGCCGGGATCTCGGGTCCGTCCCAGCGGGTTGCTGGGGCGCCCTTCTCCCGGCCGGGCGGCACACGCCCAGCTGCCACATCCGGCTCACGTTGCGTGGGCACGGGCAGGTTGTGCATGTGCACGTATTCGTGGTCCCTGAGCCACTCCAGCGTCTTCGGCTTGAAGTAGGGGCGGGGCGGGACCGGCATCATCTCCGCTTCCCGGTGAGACCGGGGCGCATCCAGCAAGGTCGCATTGCAGGCGTTGCAGGCAACCACGATGTCGTCTGGGCCCTGCGGCTTCCTCACCAGGTGGTCATAGGTGCCGCCCTTTTGGCCGCGGCGGTTGCCATGGAAATTCACGACGAGGCCGCAATAGCGGCAAGCGTCGCCGTCACGCAGGCGCGCGGGGATCGTCAGCGCAGGGTTCTTGTTGTCCTCCTTGCGCTGTCGTTCCCAGTCGATCTCCTCGCGCGTGCGCATGTGCAGGAATGTGTCATCGTCGACCAGCTTGTAAGCCGTGCGACCATCGGCCAGGGTCAGCGTCTCCGTGAAGTAGCCGGCGGCCAGGGCCATGCCAATGAGCTCCGTTGCCCTCGACTGGCCCGCCATGGCCACCGCGGTGCCCTGCGTGATCACGTAGTCGGTCAGGTGCGCCGTCGACTGCACAGCACACCGCAGGACGAACCCGAATGCCTCGTTGAGCATGCGGTCATCACAACCGGCATACTCGAGCACCGCGAGCGCGATCGGGTGATTCGCGCTGGTGTCTCCGACTCTGAGCCAAGGCATTCGGGTCCGTCCTGTTCTTCTGGTGGTGTTCTAGGTGGGTGCTTTCGGGCGGTCAGTTGTCCGGTTCATCTCCCTCGGCGGCTGCGGCGCGGGCGGCGCGGATGACGGATTGGGCGAGCAGGCGGTAGTCCTGCTTGGTCGTCTCGACTTCGCCGTCCCAGACCTCCACGATGTTGTGGCTGTCGAGGTGGTCGTGGGCGTAGGCGGCGAGCGCGCCGGCTTCGATGGAGCCGGTGTTGAGTGGGCCGGTGTACCAGGGTGTGGGTTCGGGTGTGGGTAGGGCGATGGTCATGAGGTGGGTGCGTAGTGGGTAGTCGAAGAGGGTTGCGTTTTCGCGGATCTCGTCGCGGTTGGCGGGGAGTTCTCTGTAGTAGATGAGGCCGTTGTCTGCGCCGATGGAGGTGCTGACTTCGACGCTTCCGGATCGGACTCGGGTGGGGTCGAGGCCGTTGTCCCGGACCCATTTCTGGATTGCTTGGCTGGCGTATGGGTAGTCGACGTGGGTGCCGTTGATTTTGATGGTTTCGGTGGTCATCGTCTTCTCTTTCTGGTGGCCCGGTCGGGTGCCGGGGTGGTTTCGGTTTCTGGTTCGGGTGGGTGGTGGTTGCAGGTGGGGCAGCAGGGTCGGCCGCGGTCTCGGGTGAGGATCTTGCAGGAGTGGAGTGTGGCCGGGCAGTCGCTGCACCTCGCGTATTTCGGTGCTTCGGCTCGCTGGGTCATGACGTGATCCGTGCCCGGGCGAGGGCTGCGAGCGCGGTGTCGATGAGGTGGTTTGCGAGGTCCCATGCGGGGCGGGCGAACTCGGCGACTCCGCTGTCTGTGGTCATGTTCTTCCAGTCCTTCGCGTCTGCTCTGAGGTCGAGTGGGCGTTGGAAGGCCTTGACGGCTTCGGGGTATGTCAGCGCCCAGGCTTCCCTCCCCCAGCTGTGGAGATCGGCTATTTCGTCCTCGTGTTCGTAGAGGAGGTCGTCCAGGTCGGTCCAGCACATGCACCTCCACTGGAGTACGGTCTCGCCTGACCCCCTTTCGTAGAGGGCGTCGTCCAGGCGTGCGATGGGGATGCCGACCATGCCGGGGCCGGGCAGGCTCCAAGCGTGCGTCTTGCCGAGGCCGCGGCACGCGAGGATTTCGAGGGTGTCCGTGCATTCCCAGCGAAGGAACGTCAGGCACTCCCGCATCCACTCGACCTCGCCGGGTTCCCAGATGCGGTTCGGTGGTTCGGGGATCACGTCGAAGATGTTGCTCTGGTCAGTCGTCGGCATGGCTGCTCCTGCGAGCGCGGTGTCGGCTTCCGATGATGAGTCCGATGCCCATGTTGTAGGCGACGGTGTAGCTGATGCTGGTGCGGCCGGGGAGTCCGTGCCAGATGACTCCTGCGTAGTGGCCCTTTTCTGCTTTGCGGAGTTCGTGTTGGGTGAGGCCGGTGACGATGTGGAGTTCGGCGTGGGAGATGCCGAGGCGTTGGCGCATGGCGCGCATTTTGGCGCCTTCTTGGCGTTCGTGGGTTCTTCGGGCTGCCATGAGGCGGCGGTGGGCTTTGGGGGCGTAGCGGCGGAATCGGACCTGGTCGAAGCCGTTCTGGTCGGGCTGGATGTAGGCCTGCGGGTACATGGTGCGGTGGTGTCTCATGGGTGGTTCCTAGAGGTCGTAGTCTTCGGCGAGGCAGTTGTCGCAGATGTGCATGGTGTCGTCGGGGTCGTCATCGTCGGGTTCGTCGGTGGGGTCTTCGCCTCGGCCGAGGGCCAGGGGCACGGTGATGATCGCGACGACGGCGATGAGGGTTGCGGCGGCGCCCAGGCCGATGCCGAGGCCCAGTGCGGTGGTGATGCTCATTCGGGTGTCCTGTCTAGAAGGGGTTGTCGTCGGCAGGGGGTTCCTGTCCCCATCCGCCGGCGGCCTGGCCCTGGGGTTGCGTGGCCCAGGGGTCGTCGGTGGCCTGGCCGGTGCCGTTGCCCGCGCCGTGGACCGTGTGCGGTTGGCCCTGCGGGTGGGTGGGCTGGTCGCGGCCCCACTGCTGGTCCCGGCCTCGGTCCTGCGGGCGCTCGTTGCGGCGCACCGCCGCGGTGGCATAGCGCAGGGACGGGCCCACCTCGTCGACGTCGAGTTCGAACACGGTGCGGTTCTCGCCCTCCTTCGTCTCGAACGTGCGGGCGCGGAGGCGGCCCTGCACGATCACGCGCGTGCCCTTGGCCAGGGAGCTGGCGACGTTCTCGCCCAGGTCCCGCCATGCGGCACAGCGGAGGAACATGGTCTCGCCGTCCTTGAATTCGTTCGTGCGGCGGTCGAACGTGCGCGGGGTCGAGGCCACGGTGAAGTTCGCGACCGCGGAGCCGTTCGGTGTGAACCTGAGGTCGGGGTCCGTGGTGAGGTTCCCAACCACGGTGATGATCGTTTCGCCAGCCATCAGTGCATCCCCTCCAACGCCCGAACCCAGTCCAGGGACAGGGCATGTTCCTCTTCCAGGCGCTTCTCGCCCATCGACTCGCGGAACGCGGTGGCCACGAACCTATCCCCCACCGTGACGTGCAAGAGTTCCTCGTCACTGGTCGGGGCGATCACCGGGCGGCGGCCCAGCGCGGCCGACGTCGCCGCGATCGCGCCCAGGGACTCGGGGTTCCAACCGAACATCGTCTCGCCGCCCCACATGGGCACCGGCTTGACCGCGAGGACGCGGCCCATCAGATCCGGGATGTAGCTGTTCTCCGGCTGGCACTGTGCGATGAACTTCTCCCCCGGGATGATGCCCGTGGTATCCGCGAACTCCAGCTCCGCCGGCGGACGCAGGGAATCATCGTTGATGTGCGCGTTCTCCCGCCGGGCGACCGACAGCACCTTCCGGTTCGTGGCCACGCCGTCCGATGACGGGTGCACCGTCACGGTGATCGCCGCGTCAGGATCCGGATCGCCCTCGATCTTCGGAACCTTGAACAGGCGCGTGATCTTCGTGAGGACCTCGCGCTGCACGATCGCACGATCCGACTCGATGCCACCCGTCAAGCCCTCATGATCGTGCACGCGGACCCGGACCACGGCCTTGTTCGCCATGCCACCGGAGATGACCATCCACGAATCCGAGAACGTGAAGCCGACGCCGTCATACGGGTGGCCACCAGCCTTCCCAGACGGGACGTGCGGCAGCATCGCCTTGCACGCGGACAACAGTGCACCCATCGGCACCGTGACCGACACCGGCGCCGGCTCGAACAGCTTCGGCAAGCGGACAGGCGGCTGCTCGGCGCCCTCCGACTTCACAGACACCATGCCACCCTTGATCTCAATAACCTCGGCACTCATCTCGCACCCACCCGATCGGCAGCGGCCAAGGCGACCCGCGCCATGCCGAGGAATCCGTCCTGCGTGTACTTGTCGGCCTGTTCCCACGAGCGCTGTGTGTGGAATCCCTCCGAGGCCTTCCACTGCCGGCGCTCCACCTCCTTATGCAGGGCCTGGGCCGCGGCCAGGTGCCGTGCATCCGGTACGACCTCCACACCTGGGGTCTTCGTCTCACTCACTGTTCTCTCCTCACGATTCGTTCATGCGGGCAGTCCGGGCAGCACGCCACATCGAACTGCTGCTGATTCCGCCGGCACTGCTTGGCTGTCATCCCGCACGCGTGGCAGGTCGCCAGCGCGGCCACCACCCGCGTCAGCACGGCGGCTCGTTCGTCGTGGGCCGGGTGTCGGCGCCCCGGCTGGCGAGGAGGTTTTCCGCCTCCATCGCCTCGGCCCACGTATGGTGAATCGTGACTGGTGGCCGATTCCCCGGCGTGTACACGATCCAGGGATACGGTGACCCCTCCCAAATACGGTTCCGTCTGACCTGCGGGCGCCTGGTCTCCAACCTGCGGCTGAGCGTCCGGGCGCGCGGCGTCTTCAACCACGACATCACCGGCACCGTCCCTCGACCAGCACCGCCACCAACCCCACACCCACCAGGCCCACCAGGGACCACAGCTCCCCTTGGAGACTGTCGTGTGCCAGGGCCACCACGTAGGTGACAGCCAGGACAGCGGCCGGCGGCGTGTACAGGAAGCCGATGCGGCGCCGCTCCTGGCGAGCGCGGCGGATCCTGCGGGCCTCGCGGCGCTCGTCGGTGGCGGTGTGGTTCTGGTATTCGATGGCTTCGTTGATGGTCTGGCTCATGGTGTCCTCCAGGGCGGACGAATCGTCGGTGGTAAAGATTTCGGGCATCGGGTTAGCCGGCTGCGGGCTCGTGGAAGTCATCCCCATCACCTCCACGATCCGCCGCGCGGCGCGCCACCATATGAGGGAATGGCTTGTCTGTCTCGCCCTCGGTGGCGTCATCCTGGCCTGTCCAGTCTTCGACGGGCACGTACTGGGGGTCTCTTCCGTCCCGGACCATCTGGGCCAGGTCCGCTGGGCTATGTGGTTGCAGAACGTTGGCGATCTGGTCGATGCCCTTGCAGTAGCCCTGGGCATCGCGCGTGATCGCAGGCGCCAGCGCAACCATGTCGTCGAGCAGATCCCACCGGCTCATGGCGTAAGCCTGGTGTGCATCGAGCTCGGCGAGTTTCTTCTGCAGAACGTTGACCTCAATGTGAGCGCGGTGGATCGCCTTGTCCACCAGGAAAGCTGCACGGGCCATATCTCTATCGCCCTGGGTGATCGTCATGGTGTTCTCCTATGAGGCGTATCGGTCGGATTGGGTGTGGGTGTCCTGCTCGTAGGCGATGACATCCGCGAGGTTGTAGCGGACCTGTGCGCGGTTGAGTTTCCAGAACGCGGGGCCGCGTCCCTGATAGCGCAGGCGCCTGAGTTCCTCGGTCGTGGTCCCCCAGCGGGTGGCCAAGTCCTCGGGCTTGAGCGGGGGCGGGCCCAGGGTGGTGGGCGGGGCCGGCTTAGTCCTCGACGGCATCGGCGGGCGCCTCCTTCCTGGCCTGGGCCGCGGCGATGCGGCGCCTAATGAAGTCCAGGCCGGAGGGCAGGACCCTGGTGGTGTGGCTGGTCCCCCGCGTACCGTCCGAGCGCTCATACGATCCGGCGGCCACGTCGAAGTGGTGCGCGTACCGCTGGTAAGGCGTGTTGCGCAAGTGTCCCTTCGGGATGAGAACACCGTCGGAGCGGAGGAACTGGAACAGGCGGTTCTGTGACCAGCCCTGGCCGATGATCTTCGCGACCGCGCCAATGCTGTACGCCCCGTCCGAGTCCATGAGCGCCTCATACGCCTGGACCTTCGGCGCGTCCACCGCGCGGGCGGCCTCCAGCTCGGCGACCTGCGCCGTGGTGATCTGCAACGCCCGGGCCACGATCTGCTGGTCATCCAACGCGGCAGGTGTGGCGCCGTATCCGCCGGTCTTGCGAATCGAGGGCAGGACCTCGCGGGTGATCCATCGTTTGAACGCCTTGGCACCTGGTACCTGCGACCCCATCACCGCCGAGTACAGGCCCGGCTCAGAGATAACCGTCATCTCCTGCTCTCCTGACGGGGTACGCACTGAGCGCGTACCCCTCTCGTCCTCGTCCAGGCGCCGCGTCATGTCCGATGCCATGCGGTATCCGAGGATCCGAGCAATGTCCGCGGCGACGAACCACGGTTCACCGTCGACCATGACCACCCGAATCTCGGTATCCTGGTAGCTGAAGATGTTCATCAGCTCGTTCATCTGACTGGTCTCCTTTCTGGAGGTCCCGCCCTCACCTATGGCAGTAGGTGGGGGCACATTTCATTTGGTGGTCTGGGTACGGGTAGTGGCGCGGCGGTGGAGCTCGGCCTTGGCCTCGCGGTACAGCAGGATGTCGAAGTCGTCACCGCTGAGGCAGCCGCCGGCGGCTAGACGATCGTCGATGAGCTCAGCCGCCATGTCGGCGACTCGGTTGGCGATGAGGGCGGCCTGCGCGTCGATCCGCGCGAGCAGGGTCGGAGTCTCATCGTTGGCGAAGTAACCGTCGAGACCCGTCATGCTGCCACCTTCCCTGACTGTCGTTTAGAGTTTCGCGCGTTTGTCACTCGATGCACGCGAGCACCCCCATGCTCAATGAAGAGTTCGCGGGTCTTGCGCCCCAGCCATTTTGCGATGGTGTCAGCCAGATCCTTGGTGCAGTACTTCATGACACCCCGTTCGAGTGCTGAGATTGTGGCTTGACTGCACTGGCACAGCATCGCCAGTTGCCCCTGGGTGTACCCCTTGTCATCCCTCAACTCTCGGAGGAGGTCGCGGTCTATTGGCTCCATGTACACCTCCCGGTTGTATCGAGCCTTGGGCTTCTTCTTGTTGGGCCGGCGCATTGGAACGATCGCCTGGTAGGTCATATCTTGCCCCTTCGTTTCGGAATATACAAGTGAAGTATCACGCGTTTACCACTCACTTGTCAACAGTGCCCGCTCCTTGCCCAGTGTTTGCGCGGTACCCTGGCTATTGACTTTTATTTTTGGCCGCTCCGCACGGTGGCACTAGTGAAATATTGACAGCGAGGATTGACGGCATGACGACCAAGGTCACGACGCTCCAGGAGCTCGCACAGCTAGCGTCCGATGAGAACGGCGGCAAGCGAGGGCGAGCGCTCCAGACGGAGGCGGATCGACGTGGGCTCAGGTTGTCATACACGACCGTGGACAAGATCCTCAATGGCAAATACACATCGACCCCAAGGCGCGAGACGATCGAGGCCTTGGCCACCCTGGCCGGGGTCCCCGCCGAGGTAGCTTTCGCTGCCGCCGGCGTTCCGACCCCGACAAGGCCTGTCGTAGATGAGTTGCCGCCGGACATCGACATCATCAGCGATGACCAACGCCATGTCCTAGTGAGCCTGGCCCGCGTGTTCGTGAAGCAGACGAAAGAGCTACACGAATTGAGGAACCATGCCGACCACTCCCCTACCACAGACAACGGACACCGCGCCCCGGCCGCTACCGTGGCAGACCCACCGGCGGCGGGAACACCGCGCGAAACCGAGCCTCAAGACCAGAAGACCCCGACCCGCGACGAACTCGCCCACCTCCGCCGGCGGCAAGAGGAAGCCGACAACACCCCCATCGAGAAGATCCTCGGCTACGCGGCCGACCGCGAGCGCCCTCTAGACGGCCAGTAGCCGCACCTATCCCCCGTGGTTGGCCGTTTGGCCGACACGATGCAGTCAGGAGACCCCATGCAACCTTTCCACCTTCGCGGACGCGGTAGCTACATCGAGGTGGCCGGCACGCGTTATCGCCGGCATGAAATGAAAGAGGTTCTCAGCGTCACCGATCCGAGTGAAAGCTATCGGGAAAGCGCCTCGGTGTTTCTGGTCCCAGAGCCCGACAATCCGCATGATGCGCATGCGATTTCAGTTCGAGTCGGGTCGACCTGCATCGGGTATATCCCGGCTGATGAGTTGGAAACCTGGTGGCCGATCGTAGCTCGGTTCGTGGCGAGCGGCTATATCCCTCAGGTGGACTGCAATCTGCGATGGTCGCCAGCCTACCTGGATCATATAGATGAGGGTGGGTTCGCTGGTGCCGACCTGTATCTGCCCGAGCCTGAGCAGGTCTTCGCGTTGAATGACGCACCTGCCGAATCATCTCTCCTTCCCGATGGGGGTAGTGCCCAAGTGGTGAAGGAGGAAGATCACTTCGATGTCCTCTTCAACTACGTGCCCCGTAGCGGCGAGGGCCGCCTTTACCTTGAGTTCCGGCTAGGGGCGAGAACGTTGAAGAACGGGCAAGAGCGAACAATCGTGTACGTGTATCTCGACGGGGAGCATGTTGGCGAGCTGTCTTCGGTGACTGGGCAGAAGTTCGAGGCCGCCCTGCGGCATGCTGAGGATATGGGGAAGCGGGTGGTTGTATGGGGCACGATCAAGGGCTCGGCTCTGTCGGCGTCGCTGACATTCAAAGCCGCGAAGTCCGATGAACTTCCTGATGAGTGGGTCCGTGACCTTCCGTCTGCCCCGATCCTCATTCCCGATTCCGGAGTCAGATTAGAGGCGCTGCCGAGAGCGTACAAACCATCATGGCTAGATCTTCACCCGGCACCCCCAAAGCCTCAGTCGCCAGCGGCCAAGTCGGCTGCGAAGTCAGGAGGGTGCGCCGTTCTCATAGGTGCGGGTTTAGGCCTGGCCGGAGCTGCAGCAGCATTGGGGAGCAGCATCATTCACTTTGCGTGAATCTCATATTTCGGATTTCACTTCTATATTCGATCACGTGTACTAATCTGCACGTGTGAATATCCCCCACCCATGGCATGACCTGCAGCGCCGCGGGCATGTGGTGATCTCCTGGCGCGCGGACATGCCGGCAGGCATGTACGCGAGCACGAACGGCGCGGACCTGATTTGGATGTCGACGCGGATCCAGCAGACTCAGCGGCGTTGCTCGCTCATGCACGAGCTGGTGCACATCGACATGGGCCACCGGTGCGGTCAGTCCCCCGGAGTGGAGGCGCGAGTGCAGCGCGAGACTGCGCGGCGCCTGATCCCGCTGGAGTGCCTGTGCGATACGGCGCGGTGGGCCGGCACGGTGCCGGAAGCGGCCGAGGCGCTGTGGGTGACGGATGATGTGCTGCGCGATCGCCTCACCTGCCTGACGCCGGGCGAGCGTGAGGTCCTGGAGCGGATCGCGCGAGCGCACTGGCAGCAGCCCTAACACCTGATTGAATGCGCCACGGCGGTGGCGCTTTTTACCGACCCTGATTTCAGAGAATCGAGACGACCATGGCCACGATCACGGCCTACCAGACCAAAGCCGGCAAGCGGTACCGCGTGCGGTATCGGAAGCCGGACCGGTCCCAGACGGACCGGCGGGGCTTCAAGACGATGCGGGATGCGAAGGCGTTTGCGGCGACGGTGGAGACGTCCAAGCTGATGGGCACGTACATCGACCCGAGCGCGGGCCGGGTCACCATTGGGCAGTTGGGTGAGGCCTGGATTGGCCGGCAGGCGGACTGGAAGCCGTCGTATGCGACGACGATGCGGCAGTCTTGGGGCAAGCATGTGGATCCGCGGTGGGGCGGCACGGCGGTGGCGGACGTGCGGCGGTCGCAGGTTGAGGAGTGGATCGCCGGCCTGGGCCTGTCGAACTCGGTGGCCACGCGCTGTCTGACGATTCTGTCGTCCATCCTGGAGTCCGCGGTGGCCGATCATCTGATCCCGGCCAACCCCGCGCGCGGTGTCCCGGTGCCCCGGCGGATCCCGAAGCCGCGCGTGTATCTGACCCATCAGCAGGTCGCGCGGCTGGCGGCGGCCGCCGGGGCGCGCGGGGTCATCGTGGACATGCTCGCGTACACCGGTCTTCGGTGGGGCGAGCTGGCCGGCCTGCACGGGCCCGACGTGGACCTTGTGCTCGGGCGTGTGAGCGTGCACCGGAACGCGGTGGAGGTCGGCTCGCATGTCATCCTCGGCACGCCGAAGGGGCACGAGCTCCGCTCGGTGCCGCTGCCGGGGTTCCTCGTCGCGGAGCTGCGCGGGCGGGTGCCGGCGGGGATCGTGTTCCCGGGCAGTGACGGCGGGTATGCGCGGGCGCCGCGGACATCGGCGACGCGCAAGAGCTGGCTGAAGACTGCTGTGCTCGATGCCGGCGTGCCGATGCTGTCCCCGCACGACCTGCGGCACACTGCGGCGAGCCTGGCCATCAGCGCGGGCGCGAACGTCAAAGCGGTCCAGCGGATGCTCGGGCACAAGAGCGCCGCGCTGACCCTGGACACCTACAGCGACCTCTTCCCCGACGACCTGCAGTCGGTGGCCGTTGCCCTCGATGCCGCGCGCGAGCGCGCGGTCTGATTCGGAGTGTGGGCAAAGTGTGGGCACGGGGTGGGTTTGTGGGCATGAAGAAACCCCCGCTTCCCCAGTGTTTACCTGGGATAGCGGGGGTTCCGGATAACGCGGAGCCGGAGGGATTTGAACCCTCGGTCCCCAGTTCAAGGGACTCCACCTTAGCAGGGTGGTGCTTTCGGCCGCTCAGCCACGACTCCACTGATCGCCTCCCACCCGAGGGCGGGAACACAACCAGCACTAGCCTACAGATAAACGGACGGCCTCGCAAAACGAACGGCTCCCCTGCCGCACAGGATCTGCCGTACAACGCCCTGTACAGGGTCACATGGCGACCTCTCATCCGACCGTCCAGGCACTACGGGTCCGGATCTGCACGTTTACACAGCCGGAACCGATAAACTCGGGATGGTTTTGCACTACGCCCATGCCTTCTACGGCGGCCACCCCACTCGGTGGGCCCGTCCGGAGCCGGGCACGATTTCAAGGAGTTCGGATTGTCGGGAGAGGACAACAAGGGCGATAAGATGCCCGATTCGCCCGCTGAGCCCCGCCGCGCATCGGCCAAACCCAGCTTCCGCGGCGAGGAGCGCGCGAGTTCGGCGCCCGCAACGCCCGGCAGTTCACAGGTACCGCGCACCCGGGCCGAACGCAAGGCCATGGAGGCGGCCGCCCGTGCCCGTGCGGCGCAGACCCATATGGGCAACCGCTATCTGAGCCCGCGCAGCGAGGCCGAAAGCGCCTATACGGCCGATGGCATCCCCCCGGCGCCCTCCCAGCAGCACGCGGCTGGTGACACGGCCCAACCCGGAACTTCACAGATCCCCTCCACCTTCTCCATGGAGCCGAGCACCGAAACTCCGCCCGCCACGTGGGAGGCAGCCACAGGGACGGACTCCACCGACGAGGACGCCGAGTCCGAAGACCACCGGCCCGGCGCACGCCGCGGCAATCCACGGCACGCCCGCCGGGCACACGAGTCGAGCACTCCGCGCCCGGGCCCCAACGGCCTCGCCGGAGCCGCAGAGACGGCCGGGACGACTGCCGCCGGGGCTGCCGCGGCCACGAATGCACGTGCGACGGCCGGCGCTGCACAGGGTACGACCGGCGCAGCGGCTGCCGCGGCAACCGCTGCAGCCCGGGCACCCATCCCGGCCCGCGATCCCGACGGCACCATTCACATCCGGCCCGAGGACGACACAGACGCACGCCGCCACCCCAGCTACCGGGCGGGCGCGAACACCAGCTTCCCCGGACTGGTCGGGTGGACCGCCCTGGGCACCCTGGTCCCCGGACTGGGCGTATTGCACCGGAACCGGCGCAGCCCCACCGGCTGGGTGCTGTTCGGCGGATTCGTCCTCACTCTGGTGGCGATCGCGGCCTATGCACTCATCAAGGGTCCCACCCGGGCATTGACCGGTTTCATCGGCAGCGCCGCGGATATGACGGTGCTGTCCTATCTGCTCATGGGCCTGATCGCCATCTATGCGATCAATATCCTCATCTCCTACTTCAGTCTGCGGCGGGGGCACCGACTGACCCGCAGCCGCCGTCTGCTGGGCGGAGTGCTGGTCGCCTCGCTCATCCTCATCACCGGCCTGCCCATGGGCGTGGGCGCCTATTATTCACGCGTCACGGCCTCCACCTACAGCAAGATCTTCGGCTCCGATGCCGGACCGGCGATGAGCGCGGAGGACCTGTGGGCCGATAAAAAGCACGTCAATGTCTTCCTGATGGGCCGGGATTCCTCGGATACCCGCGAGGGCACGCGCCCCGACACCATGTTGGTCGCCTCGATCGACACGCAGACGGGCAATACGACGCTCATCTCGATCCCCCGCAACCTGGCCTTCCCGATCTTCCCCAAGGGCAGCCCGCTGGCCAAGCGCTGGCCCGAGGGCTTCCGTCCCACCGGCAGTTCCGACGAGGACCTGATCAACGCGGTCTGGGACTGGAGCACCGACAACAAGGCCGATTTCAAGGACGTCGACACCCACGGCCTGGAACTGGGCATGTGGGCGACCATGCAGGCGGTCACCGGTTCCACCGGCCTCGACCTGGACTACTGGGCCAGTGTCAACATGCAGGGCTTCAAGGACGTCGTCAACGCCCTGGGCGGCGTGACGATCGATGTGGAGCGGCCGATTCCGATCGGCGGCGGCCATAATCTGTCCACCGGCGGCATGTACCCCGTCAAGGGCTGGATCGATCCCGGCAAGCAGAAGCTCAAGGGCTCGAAGGCCCTGTGGTACGTGCGTTCCCGCCATCTATCGGACAACTACGACCGGATGTGCCGCCAGCAGCGCATGCTCAAGACCGTGTTGAGCCAGGCCGATCCGCAGACCATCGCGGTCGCCTATCCGAAGCTGGCCGGCGCCGCCGGGGACAATGTCGCCACCAGCATCCCCGGCAATGAGATCCCGGCATTCCTGCAGCTTGCCATCAAGATGCAAAGCGGCAAGTTGAAGTCCGCGCAGATCAACAACGGCGTGACGAAGACCTACAAGCCCGATTTCGATGAGCTCAAGGACTGGGTCGAGGAACAGACCGATCCGGAGACCAAGAGCCAGCAGGAAGCGGTCGAGGGCGTCGACAGCTCGGACAAGTACAAGAGCGGGGCGATGGACGAACCGAGCGCCGAACCGACCGAGACCGATGAACCGGAGACCGCCGAGGACCGCGCCAAGAAGGCCGGCCTGGAGGATGAGTCCGGTATGTGCTATCCCTCGGAACGCCCCAAGGGCACCGACTGGACCAAATTGGGCTGGCCCGGCCCCGCTGACAAGTGACCGGCGGCGGCCCGGCAGCGTCCACCGTCCGCGTTGCGGTGGTGGGCGCGGGGCCCCGCGGTCTGAGCGTTTGTGAACGGCTGATCGCCAATGCCCGCGCGGCCGCCGGGCGCATCGGCACAACTGCGACCACCCACTCGGCGTCCTGCCCGGTACCGGACCTCGTCATCGATCTGATCGACCCGTACCCGCCCGGTGCGGGCCGCGTCTGGCGCACCGGACAGGCAGCCGAACTGCTGATGAACACCACGATCGGCGATCAGACGGTCTTCCCGGATGACACCTGCACCGACCTGGTCCCGGGCCTCGGCCCCGATATGGGCACCTGGTGGCGTGCCCGCCGCGACGTCGAATGCGCCCCCGGCCACCCGGCGACCCATACCGCAGCGGAGTGCGCGACGGTCTTCCCCTCCCGCCGCCTCTACGGCGCCTACCTGGACGATGCCTTCCAACTCGTCCGCGAGGCCGCCGAGGCAGCCCCCGGCGTCACTCTGCGGGTCCACCGGGCACAGGCGACCGACATCGTCGAGCCCGATCACGCGCAGGACCGGCAGCTGCTCCGCCTATCCGACGGCACGACCCTGGAGGTCACCGATGTGGTGCTGTGCCTGGGCCACATCCCCACCGCCCCGGGCGCCGAGCGTGCTTCCTTCGCCGAGTTCGCCCAGCACGCCGGGCTCGACTACGTGCCACCCGGACTGCCCGCCGAGGCCGATCTGGACGGCCTGCTGCCCGGCGAACCCGTGGCCTTCCGCGGCTTCGGCCTGAACTTCTTCGACCTCATGGCCCGACTGACCCATGGCCGCGGCGGAAGCTTCCAGCCCGCGGGGGACGAGCTCGTCTACCGGGCCTCGGGCGCCGAACCGATTCTGGTCCCAGGCTCCCGGCGCGGCACCCCCTACCGCTGCAAGCCGGTCACCGCCGAGCACGGCATGCCGGACTACCGGCTGCACTTCTTCACCGCCGAGGCCGCCGGAATTCCGACTCAGGCCGGTCCGCTGCGCTTCAACGAACATCTGTGGCCGCTCATCCTGGCCGATCTGCGGCTGGCCTGGTACACGGCAATGCGCCGCTCGGCCCCCGAGGCGCTGACCTGTTCGGCCGAGGCCATGGAACGGGCCATTGCGACCGCGGCCGGGCTGGAGCCGGGCCTTTCGAACTCTGCCGGGCCGGTGCACGGCCGCACCGCAGCCGAAGTCAGGGGCGCCTGGGAGGCCTTCGAGGCGCGCGCGGTGCCGGAGCCCACCAATCGTCTGGACCTGGCACGCCTGGCCCGGCCCCTCGAGGGCAGGGAGTTCACCACCCGGGAGGCGGGGGCCTCGGCGGCCGAGGGGCAATCCCTGCACGATGCGATGCTGGCCTTCCTGCGCGAGGACCTGCGCGACTCCCTGCTCGGCTGCGAGCTGGCTCCGTCCAAGGCGGTCTTCGCCGTGCTGTGGGCCGCCCGCACCCTGCTCAAGGAGATCGTGGCCGATGGCCGGCTGGCCCCCGACAGCTTCGCAACCGAGGTCAGGGGCTGGTTCGAGGACCTGGTCGCCGGACTGTGCGATGGGCCGCCGCCGCAGCGCTACGCCGAACTCATCGCCTTGGCCGAGGCCGGGTTGGCGCGCTTCGCCGGGCCCCGGATGCAGGTGCGGCGCAGCCCGGCGGGCGCACCGGCCGGCTTCCTCGTGTCATCCCCCGCAGTGCCCGGCGAGGTGCGGGCCAGGGCCCTGGTGGATGCGGCCTCGCCGGCCAACAACGTCAGGCGGGCCGCCGATGGACTCGTCTCCGGGCTGGTGGAACGCGGCAGACTGTCCGCAGCCGAGGTCCGCTCCGGCGCGACGCTGATCCCGGGGACGGGATTGCGGGTCGCGGGACCGGCCCATCACACCGTCGATTCCCTGGGCCGGGAGCACCCACACCGCTTCGTGCTCTCGATCCAGCTGTCCGATGTCCAATTGGGTCTGGCGATCGCCGCGAACCCGGGCACCGATGCCCGGACGCTGCGTGACGCCGACACGATCGCCCGCGAGATTCTGGGGATCACAGGGGTCTCGGCAACCGCCGACTGACCCCAAGGTCACATGCCACACCCCCACCACCTTGTCTTTACAACTGTAAAATCATGGATGGAAACTCATCACATCATCGAGGAGGATGAAGAGATATGCGCGCAGTCATGTTCTACGACGCACACGACCTGCGGGTCGAGGACATTCCGGAGCCCGAGGCCCCCAAGCCGGGCTGGGTCAAGCTGAAGCTGGCCTACAACGGCATCTGCGGATCCGATCTGCACATGTTCACAGATGGCGGCTTCACGGGCAATACGCCCACCGCAACGGAGGAGAACCCGCTAACCGGCGAGACCCTGCCGATCGTGCTGGGCCACGAGTTCTCCGGCACTGTCGTCGAACTGGGCGAGGGCGTCGAGGACGTCTCCATCGGGCAGAACGTGGCGGTGCGCGCGAACGTGTCCTGCGGGGAATGCGCCGCCTGCCGGTCCGGGAAGTCGAATATCTGCCGCAAGCAGTGGGGCTTCGGGATCTCCGGCGGGGGCGGCGGCCTGGCCGAGTACATCAACGTGCCGGCGGGCAATGTGCACGTGGTGGGCGATATGGACCTGGGCCACGCCGCCATGCTGGAACCGCTGTCCGTGGCCACCCATGCGGTGCGCCTGTCCGGGGCGGATGCAGGGCAGACCGCCCTGGTGGGCGGCGCCGGTCCCGTCGGCCTGTTCACCGCCGCGATCCTCAAGGCCAAGGGGCTGACGGTCATCGTGTCGGAACCGTCCCAGGCGCGCCGCGACATCGCCCTGAGCGCATCGCACGCCGACTACGCGATCAACCCGATCGACGAGGATCTGAACGCCCTGGTCGCCCGGGTCACCGACGGCCTGGGCGCCGATATGGTCTTCGACGCCGCCGGTGTGGGCCCTGTGACCCACCAACTGATCGGCAATGTCCGCCCCGGCGGCCACGTGCAGATCATCGCGCTGCACGGCAAGCCCCTGGAGATGCAGGTGGCCCCGGAATTCCACTACACCGAGGCCACGTTCTCCGGCACGATGGCCTATCTGCCCGAGGACTTCGAGGACTCGATCGCCATGGTCAACTCCGGCAAGCTGGACCTGGAGGCCTTCGTGACCAAGCGGATCGATCCGGAGGACATCGTGGCCGAGGGCTTCGACACCCTCATCAACCATAATGACACCGCGGTGAAGATCCTGGTCAAGACCTCCCGCGACTGAACGGACGAACCCCTCCCGATACAGCCGAGGCCCCGGCCGGGTTCCGTGAAAATGGAACCCAGCCGGGGCCTCGGCCATTCATCCGCAGCCTTGGCCCATAGGCGAATGCCCATGGGCCAAGGAGCCGGATCGGTTAGGCGCCGGGTCGGTTAGGCGTGCGCCAGGCGCTGGATCTGTTCGAATCCGGCGCTGCGCTTCTTGGCGACCGCCGCGATGCCCGCGACCGCACCCAGCACCAGCCAGACCAGCAGCAGGCCGAAGGCCTTGCCCAGGCCGTCCGCGCCGGTCACCACTGCCGCCACACCATCGATTGCAGGTGTCAGCGGGGAGATGCCCGCCAGGCCGGACAGCCAGCCGGGCACCGCCGTGAGAATCTTCGCAGTCACGCCCAGCACCAGCAGGATGACGCCGATGAACCGGCCGGCGCCGCCGAACAGGGCGACCAGGGCGAAGTTCACCACCGTGAACACGATGCCGGCGAACACGGTGAAGCCCAGCAGGGACACGAAGTCCACGGTGTTGAGCTTGAGCAGCACCTGGCACAGGATCGTCAGCCCCAGGGACTGGACCACCGCGATGCCCAGACCCGGCAGCAGACCCTTGAGCATGATGACGAAGGAGCGCTTCCGACTGGTCAGCGAGGCCGCGGAGACCGGGCGCAGCACCGTATAGGCGATGAGCGCGCCCAGGAACAGCGCCATGACTAGCAGCAGTGCGATCGACGAGGCGATCGGGAACTTGTTCAGGGAGTCCAGGCTACCGACCTTGATCGGGGCGGCCGTGACCTCCTTGAGGGTCTCCCTATCGGACTTCGAGTAGTGCGGGACCGAGTCCTTGCCCTCGTCGAGGCCATCGGCGAACTTGCCGACACCGTCGGCGTACTTCTCGGTGCCGTCGGCCAGTTTGTCCGCGCCCTTGGTCATCTGCGGCATCTGCGCACTGAGCTTGACGACGCCTCCGGTGTACTGGGAGACGCCGGATCCGAACTGCGAGACGCCGTCGGCGAAGGTGCCAACACCCTTGGTGTACTTTCCTACGCCGTCGGAGAACTTCCCAACACCTGTACCGTACTGGGCGGCCCCGTCGGCGAATTTGCCAACGCCGTCGGTGTACTGCGCGACCCCGTCGGTGTACTGGGCAACGCCCGTGCCGTACTTGGCCACGCCGTCCGCCATTTTGCCGACGCCGTCGGTGTACTGTGAGACACCGTCTGTGTATTTCTTGACTCCGGGAGCGAGCTGTCCAATACCGTCAGCGACCTTGTCACCATTCTCGGCCAGAGGCTTCGCCAGTTCCGAGTCGCCCTGCATGCCAGAGGCGATACCCTTCAGATAGATCGCTTCACAGCTAGCGTCGCCCTTGCACTGAGCCTCTACTTCATCAGCCTGATCTTCAGAGATCAGGCCCTTCTCTCCGCCGACCAGCCCTTGGCTCTTCAGGATTGCAAGGCTAGGGATCTTCTTCAGATTGTCACCCTTGGTCTTGATTCCCTTTTGGAACTGCCCGACCCCATCGGTGTATTCCTTGACTCCGTCGGCAGTCTGTTGGAGTCCGCCGGACAACTTCGACCCGTTCTTGGAAAGCTCCGCGCCGCCCTTCTTCAGCTTCGGAGCCTCCTTCGCCAGGTCTTTACCGCCCTTGCCCAGCTTCTCGCCATTGTCGGCCAGGGCCTTGCCGCCCTTGGTCAGCTGTGGCACGCCCTTGGCGATCTTGCCGCCGGCATCGCCCAGCTGCTTCGCGCCCTTGGCCAGTTGGTCTCCACCGGCCTTGAGCTGCGGGGCGCCGGCTGCCAGCTGTGAACCGGCATCGCCCAGTTTGGCGCCCGCGGTGCCCAACTGGCCCACACCGTCGCCCAACTTGCCAACACCCTTGGCGAATTCCTTATTGCCGTCGGCCAGACCGTCGGCCCCGTCGTGCAGCTTATTGCCCGCATCGGCCAGGGTCTTGAACTGCTTGCCCATATCGTTGAAGCCCACGTAGATGCCGTCGAGCACCTGTTCGGCCCATTCGCGGTTGAACTTATCGCGCGCGGCATTGCCGATGGACTGCGAGATCATCGAATCGCTCAGCGGGGAGACCTTGGACGAGGTCACGCTGATGGTCGCCTGCACGGCCTCGGACGGATCGTCCTTGGTACCCGTGGCCACGGCCCGGGAGAAGCCCTTGGGGATGTGGACGACGGCGACGTACTCGCCCGACTTGAGCCCGGCCTCGGCCGAATCCACGTCCGCCAGTGACCACTTGTAGTTGCCGTCGGTGTCGTCGTCCATCAGGCCGGAGACCAGCATCCTGCCCAGGGGCACCTGCTGGCCCTGGATCTTCGCGCCGTCATCGTCGTTGACGATCGCGGCCTTGACCTCGCCCATCCGGTCGGAGACCTTCCAGGTGGCGAAGACGAAGCCGGCGGCGATGATCAGCGGCACCAGGATCAGACCGATGACCGATACCCAGGTCACCTTCTTGCCGGCGTCCGCGCGTTCGAACAGTGCCATCAGTTCGCCCCTCCCATGGATTCGGCGATGTTCATTGTCAGTTCTTCCGTTTCCTCTCCGCGGGGCCCGCCGGACGCCATCGCGTCCAGGTCAAGCCGGTGCAGGACGACCTCGGCCGGCAGCATCTGCAGGGCCTTCGGATTCGTCAGGCCAAGCACCACAGCGGATCCGCTGGTCAGCGCATTGCCCACCAGGGTGCGCACCGCCTGGGCCGTCTGCGGATCACGGGATTGGTCCGCCCGGTCCACCACCAACAGCTTGGGTGGTTTGGCCGCCAGCTGTTCGAGCTTGCTCAGCGCCGGCACCATCGCGTCCTCGGCCGGGTCCATATTCAGGTACGGCGTCGAATTGCGGATCTTGTTCGCCTGCTCCGGCAGGACATAGGGTCCGACCTTGAGCTCCCCGCCGTCCAGCTTGGCGCGGCCCGACAGGGCCAGCACCAGTCCGGGGGTGCCGTGGCCGGTGATGCCCAGGACCTCGCCGGGCTTGAGCGCCACGTCCACGTTCTCGAAGATCGGGTGGCGCTTGGTGCCCAGGCTCAGTCCCTCGCCGTAGACGGCGTAGGGGGAATCCTTCACGGGGAAGTCCTTGAGCTTGACCTGGTGGTACAGCCCCTCGCCCTCCACGTCGAAGTGCGGCAGGATCTTGTCCAGCCACTTGGGGATCCACCAGGCCTTGTCGCCCAGCAGTGCCATCACTGCCGGCACCAGGGTCATGCGCACGATGAACGCATCGGTGAACACGCCCACCGCCAGCGACAGGCCGATCGACTTGATGATCGCGGCGCCTTCGGGCACGAAGGCGAAGAACACGCTGAACATGATGATCGCAGCACCCGTGACGACCGCGGCGGAACCGGTGAAACCGCGCAGGATCGCCTGTTTGGCCGATGCGCCGTGTGCGTAGGCCTCGCGCATGCCGGAGACCAGGAACACCTCGTAGTCCATCGCCAAGCCGAACAGGATGCCCATCACGATGATCGGCAGGAAGGAGATCACGGGGCCGGCCTGATCGACCCCGATCAACGAGGCACCGTGGCCCTGGACGAACACCAGCGAGATGATGCCGAAGGACGTCACGACCGACAGCAGGAAGCCCAGGGTCGCCTTGATCGGCACCGCGATCGACCGGAAGACCATCATCAGCAGGATGAAGGACAGGCCCACCACAAAGGCGCCGAAGGGCAGCAGGGCGCGGCCCAGCTGGGCTGAGATATCCGAATACAGAGCCGTCGCGCCGGTGACCGATGTGTCGACACCGTAGTCGTCCTTGAAGTGCTGTTTCATATCGCGCAGTGCCTGAACCGTCTCCTCCGTCTGTGGATCGGACGGGCCGGTCTGCGGCACGATCTGGATCATGCCGGTGTCCGCGTTCTGATTGGGCACAGCGGCCAGCACCTTGACGACGCCGGGCACCTTCTCGATGTCGGCCTTCATATCGTCCATCACGTCCATCGGCTCGTCCGAGGTCGCCAGACCGTCGGCCAGCATGATGAGCGGACCGTTGAAGCCCTCGCCGAAGTGCTCGGTCGTCAGATCATAGGTGACGCGCGCGGGCGTGCCTGGATCCTCCGTGCCATTGTTGGGCATGGCCAGCTGGATCTTCGAGGCGGGGATCGCGAACAGGCCCAGGCCCACCACGATCACCACGATCGTCAGGATCGGGACCTTCGTCGCGGCCTTCACCCAGCCGCCGTAGAAGCGTTCTGCGAAACTCTTGCGGGGTCGTCCCCCGGCTTTCGGGGCCGAGGCCGCGCTCAGCAGAGCCGCACCCTCCTGCTCGACTCCGGCCGGCTCGGCGGCACTCGCCGGGGCACCCGTGCGAGCGTCGGCACCCGCCGGGGCCGCGTCCTCGGCGCCCTGGTGGGCCTGTGCGGCCTCGTAAGCCTCGGCGGCCCGGATCCGCGCGGCTGCCAGTGCCCGTTCTCCGGCGGCCCTGGCCTCGTGCTTGGAAGCCCCCTGGGCGAGCGCGTCCTTCTGCGCCCGCTTGGCGACCTTGCGGTGCGGATCGACCCGGGTGCCCAGGAAGCCCAACAGGGTGGGCACCAGGGTGAGCGCCACCAACACGGCAACGGCGACGGTGATCGCCGCGGCCACGCCCATGATGGTCAGGAAGGACATGCGCACGATGCTCAGGCCCACCAGGGCGATGATGACCGTGGTGCCGGCGAAGATCACGGCCGAGCCGGCGGTGGCCGTGGCCTGCGCGGTGGCCTCCTCCGGGTCCTGCCCGTGGCGCATGTTCTGTCTGGCGCGGGAGACGATGAACAAGGCGTAGTCGATGCCGACCGCCAGGCCCAACATCGCCGCCAGGGTGGGCGAGGTCGAGGAGACCGTGGTGAACGCCGTCATCGACACCAGGATCAGCATGCCGACGCCCACACCCACGATCGCGGTGATCAGCGGCAGGCCGGCGGCCAGGAAGGACCCGAAGGTGATGGCCAGGACGAAGAAGGCGATGACCACGCCGATCACCTCGGTGGCGCCCATTGACACCCCGGTCATCTGGAACACCTCGCCGCCGGGCTCCACCTGGCTGCCCTTGGGCAGATCGTTCTGCAGTTCGTCCACCTGGGCCTGCAACTTGTCCTGCGTGTCATCGGGCAGGTTGAAGCGGTCCGTGTCGTAGCTGATGTTGATGATCGCGGCGGACTTGTCGTCGCTGATGCCGCCTTCGATCATCGCGTTGAAGGGCGCGCTGGCCGTCTCCACATGGTCCAGATCGCCGATCCGTTCCGCGGCGTCCTTCATCTCCTGTTTATAGGGGTTGTGGTCGACGCGCTGCCCGTCGGGGGCGACGATGATGATCTGCGCGGACGCCCCGGATGCCTGCGGGAAGCTCAGCTTCATCGAGTCCAGGGCCTCCTGGGCCTCGGAGCCGGGCAGGGTGAAATCGTCTGCGAAGGGCTTGGAGAACGCCCCGACGAAACCGCCGATGGCCACCAGGATGATCAACCAGGTGGCCAGAACGGTTTTCTTGTGTCGGAACGCTCTGCGTCCCAGTTCATACAGGAAGGATGACACGTGTTCTCTTTCGTGACGGCAGGTGTCCGGGGTGGGTCGTGAGCGGATACGGTTCGAGCGGGGGACCCCGTTCGATACATTGGTGTATCCGATACAGAAGTGTATTCTTTAGGCAGGGGCCGATGCAACGCAGCCGGCCCACAACACCCCAGATCCGGGTCGGTCACCCGCATTCCGACCCGACACGCCCGAAAGGACGCCCGCCCCCGCATGACCATCACGGCCCGCCGCGCCAGGACCCGCGAAAAACTGTTGACCGCGGCAGTACCCGTATTCGCCAAACGTGGCGTCGCCGGCGCCTCGATCGAGGAACTGTGCGAGGCCGCGGGATTGACCCGCGGCGCCTTCTACTCGAACTTCGAGGGCAAAGAGGAACTGGTCCTGGCCCTGATCGAACAGCAGATGGACCAGGCGATCGGGCACATCACCGACCGGGCCGAGGCCGCAGGCGGAATGTCGGCCGACGGCACCCCGAACAGCTGTTCGATCATGGCGGAGGCGACTCCCGCCGAGCGCGCGAAACGCGCCGAACAGCTGGCCGCCGAGGCGATCGACGCCCTGAGCGAGGAGGCCGTCTCCTTCGTCCCCGACAGCCGTGACTGGGTGATCGCCCAGCGGGAGATCGAGCTCTACGCCCTGCGCACGCCCGGGCTGCAGACGCGCTTCCGGGAACTCGTCGACACCCAGCTGGCCAGGATCGCCGAAATCGTCACGACCATCCTGGCCCAGCACGGGGCGAAGTCGACGATTCCGATGGACGAACTGGTGGGCATCCTGGCCGCGGTCGGCAAAGACCGGCAGTTCACAGCTCTGGTCGCCAATCCCGACTCCGACACCGCGGCCTTCGACCCGGAGCAGACCATCCGCGTCCTGCTCGCCTTCATCGAATTCGTCTGAGCAGACCCCAACCTGAGTTCCACTACGACATGAATTGTCGACTTCTGGCCCAAACAGCCGATATATCGACAATTCATGTCGTAGTGGAACCCTCAGATTAGAAGGTGGGGTGGCGCTGGGCGTGGCCGGTGGCGGCCTCGAAGGCGTGTGCGACCTGCAGGACCTTGACATCGGCACCCGGCTTGCCGACGATCTGGATACCCACCGGCAGCCCGGCCTCGCTGAACCCGGCGGGCACGCTGATCGAGGGGCACCCGGTGGGCGAGATCAGCGTGGCCGCCCGCATCCAGTCCAGGTAGTCCGTCTGCTCGACCCCGTTGATCTGCGTGGGGTATTCGATCGAGGCGTCGAAGGGCAGCACCTGGCTGGTCGTCGTGACCAGCACATCGTGATCGGCGAAGAACCGGTCCACCGCGCGCAGCAGGCGGCCGCGCGCCTTGTCCTTGGCGATGATCTCCTCCACGCCCAGGTCCAGGCCCATCTGGATGTTCCACGCGACGAAGTCCTTGAACTTCTCCGGCTGCGCCTTGAGCAGCTGCCCGTAGAGCGCCGCGAAATCGTAGGCGCGCTGGACCCGGAAGACCTCGGCGGCGGCACTTAGGTTGATGCACTCCTCCGTCAGCTCCGCGCCCAGTTCCGCGAACACGTCCTGGCTCGCGCCTACGACGGCCGCGACCTCGGCCTCGACGTTCAGGCGGCCACCCAGGTCCGGGGCGAAGCCGATCTGCACGCCGGCCAGATTGGGCTGGTAGTCCGCGTCCAGCGCGAACTCCGGCAGGTCGAAGTCCGTGGGCGGCTGCGACTGCGGGGCCAGCCGGTGCGGACCCGAGGCCACGTTCATCAGCAGCGCGACGTCGCCGATCTCACGCGCCATGAAGCCCGACTGCGCCAGCCACGCCCACGGATCGCCCGGCAGGGCGTGCGGGATGAAGCCGTTGGACGGACGGAAGCCCACCACGTTGTTGAACGATCCGGGGGTGCGCAGCGAACCGCCCATGTCCGAACCGTCGCCCGCGGCCTGGATGCCGGCGGCGATCACCGCGCCCACCCCGCCGGATGAGCCCGACGCGGACTTGCTCCGGTCGTACGGATTGACCGTCGTGCCGAAGACCTGGTTGAAGGTGTGGGAGCCGGCGGCCAGTTCCGGCACGTTCGTCTTGCCGGTGGTGATGATGCCCGCCGCGCGCAGCCGCGCGATGATGAGCGAGTCCTTCTGCGGGATGTTGTCGGTGAACAGCGGCGAGCCGAAGGCCGTGCGCATCCCCGCGGTCTCATGGGTGTCCTTGTGCGTCATCGGCACGCCGTGCAGGGCGGGCAGTTCCCCGTCCGCACCCATCTCCAAGCGCGCCGCGTCGGCCTCGCGGGCCTCGGCCAGGGCGCGCTCACGATCCTCGGTGATGACCGCGTTGAGCGCCGGATTCACCGCGTCGATCCGCTCGAAGTGCGCGCGCACGGCCTCCTCGCTGGAGACCTCCCCGGTGGCGATCAGGTGCGCCAGCCGGCGCATGGACAGCCAGGTCAGGTCATCGGTCATAGGGTGTGTTCCTCCTCCTGGTCCGGTCGAATCGCTCACTTGCCCAGGCGTCCGAACAGGGCGGTGAGCGCCGCGCGTGCACCGGTGGCCAGGGTCAGTGGGACATCGCTGGGCATGAAGAACGGCGAGTGATTGCCGGGCACGCCCTTGACCCCGCCTGCCGCCTCGAGCTGGGCGGCGTCGTTCGAGCCGAAGAACCAGAAGACGTAGGGCACGTCGATCGCGGCGCCGAAGGTCCCGAAGTCCTCCGAGCCCATCCGCGGGGACGGGTTGATCACCGAGTCCTCGCCCAGTTCAGCGCGCAGGGCGGCGTCCAGGTCCGCGGCCAGCTGCGGGTCGTTGTCGCATTCGGGGAACTGGTAGAGCTCGCGGATCTGCGGTTCCGGGGCGCCGGAGGCCTGGGCCTCGGCGGCGATGATCCGGCGGATCGCATCGTTCACGCGCACCCGCACCCCGTGGTCCAGGGTGCGCACGTTGATGGTGAACACCGCCTTGTCCGGGATGATGTTCTCCTTCAGCCCGCCGTGGAAGGAGCCGACGGTGACGACGGCGGATTCCTGGGCGCCCAGTTCACGGGAGACGATCGTCTGCAGCCGGGTGACCATGGACGCGCCCAGCACGATCGGGTCGATCGAGGCCTCGGGCTGCGACCCGTGGGCCTGCTTGCCGTAGACGGTGACCTCGAGCGAGTCAGCGGTGGCCATGGCGGTGCCCAGCATCAGGTCGACGGTGCCGGCGCGACCCGGCCACACGTGCTGGCCGTAGATCGCATCGGGGCGCGGGGCGCGGTCCCACAGGCCGTCGGCGACCATCGCGGCTGACCCGGCCGCGGTCTCCTCGGCAGGCTGGAACAGCAGCACCAGGGTGCCCGACCACAGGTCCTGGTGTTCGGCCATGAGCTTGGCCGTCTCCAGGCCCACCGTGATGTGGGTGTCGTGGCCACAGCCGTGCATCACGAAGGTCTCGGTGCCATCGGCCAGGGTGCCGCGGGCCCGCGAGGCGAAGTCGCTGCCCGTGTCCTCCTCGATCGGCAGACCGTCGATGTCCGCGCGGTAGGCGATGGTCTGACCCTCGCCGTTGCGCAGCACGGCGACCACGCCGGTGCCTGCGCAGCGGAAGGTCTCATAGCCCAGTGCCTGCACGGCCTGTTCGATCTCCGCCGAGGTCTGGGTCTCCTGCATCGAGAGTTCCGGATGGGCGTGGAAGTGCTTGTACGTCTCCAACATCGCCGGCGCGTCGGCGGTCAGGGCCTGTTCGAGGTTCTGGTGCAGTGCCATGGTTCTCCTTGGGTTGTGGCTGGTGGCTGGGGGTCGGTGTGGTGGTCGGACGGTTGCGGACGATGGTGCAGCCGGGGCCACGGCTGAGTCAGAGGGCGAATTCGACGGTGCCCAGCGCCGCGTCCTGTGGCAGGCCGGCGTTCATCCGCACCAGTTTGCGGGCGGGATCCATCCGGACGGTCACCAGGGTCGCGATGTTGAGCCCCAGCGGGGCATCCGGCTTGGGCCGCCGGGCGACCAGGTCCGCGCCCGGGTCGGTCGCCAGCCAATTCAACAGCCCGTCCGCGGATTCGGGGAAGGCGGGCGCGGCGGGCGCGGCCCCCGTTACGCGGTCGTTGAGGACTCGGAACCGCTGGGGCGAGTTCGACACTCCCCCGCGTTTCTGGCCTGCGGCCAGTCCGGAGTCCTGGAAGTCATTGGTGTGGCAGAACCAGATCGCCTGATCCCGGCCGGATTCGTGCACTCCGCGCTGATCGGTCCGGCCCGGTTCCAGGATGCGGTGGCCACCGGGGGTCAGTTCGACCATCAGCACGCGGTCGGCGCTGGTGATGGTGATGAGCGAGGAGGCGCTGACCGGGGCGGATGCGATGATGTCGAGCGCTTGTTCGATCGTGCGGGCCGAACCCAGGATCCGGGCCAGGACGGCGTGGATCGGCACCCCGCCCGGGCCGTCCGCCTCATGGGACAGGATGTTGAGGTCCACGGCCAGCCCGGCCGAGTTCATACCGATCTTGCCCAGCATCCCGAACTCCGCGAAGCCCGCATGGTTCAGCGGTGAGGGGTTCTGCCCGGCCGCGGGGTCCTCGGCCGCGGCCGCCACCGTGCCCGCTGCCGCATCCCGGGCCGGGTCCTCCGCCGGATCCGGCAGACCCTCGACGTAGTGGAAGTGCCAGCAGTCCTGGAACTGCGCGTGCCAATCCCAGGTCTGGCCGACCAGGCTGGAACCGGGGCGCTGCAGGCCCAGGGTCGAGCACTCCTGGCCGATCTCGGCTCCCGCCGCGGCCGGACCCGCGGACTCGGTGCCGCCGGCCGACTCGGTACCGTCGACGGCATCCTGCTGCGGCGCGGCAGGTGCCAGGGTCAGGATCTCCGTGCGCGCCACCGTCGTCATCAGGTCAGCGATCTGCAGGCCGGAGCCGGTGGCCACCCCCGCCAATTCGGCCGCCTGGGCCGGGTCCCAGGCTTCGAGCGCGGCCAGCGAGGCCTTGGCGGCCGTTCGCTGTGCCCGTTCGTCGATGCCCAGGGTGGTGAACAGCTGCGCATAACCGCGCTGGGCCGCCCGGATCCTGGCGGCCGAGGCCGCGGCCCGTGCGAGCCCGCGTTCCCGTGGGCCGGTGCCCGCGACATGCAGGATCTGCGGACGCGGACCCTGATCGGCTGCGGACCGACCTCCCGGGGCACCTGTGGCCGGGCCCAGTTTGCGTTTCAGCAGGCTCTGCAGGGGGTCGGGCAGCGATTCGCTCATGCCTCTATTACAGCACTCCGCACCGACTCGGTGCGACAGGGGTCACAAGGTCGCACCCTCTGATGCTCCTATAGGTTGTCAAGCCCGGTCGTGATCATGGTGGTGGTGATCGACCATGGCGAGGTGGCCTACGCGGCGAGCAGGTATTCACGGTAGGCGATGACGAAGTCATCGTCTCGGCGTTTAC
>NZ_JANIJY010000060.1:0-942 GCF_024580695.1 Brevibacterium sp. 91QC2O2
GGGACCCGACGATGAACCGCAGGCCCGCATCGTCGAGGTCCCTCAGGTTCTTGGATGAGAGCATGCCGGCGTCGGCGGCGATGACCATGTCGGCGATGCCGTGGCGGTCTTGGAACTGCTTGACGATCGGGATGATCGTGTGCGTTTCGGCTTTATTGCCTTCGTAGCAGCCGATCTCGAGTGGGAAGCCGGTCCGGTCGACGAGCAGGCCCACGACGATCTGCGGATCGACGCGGCGCTCTTTGGAGTAGCCGACCTTGCGCAGGTCGTCTTCCTTCTCCGCCTCGAAGTACAGGGTCGTGACGTCGTAGAGGCACAGCGTGACACCGCCCGTGGATTCCGCGTACGCGTAGCATTTCTCGGCGATCCGGTCCCGGTACTTCCGGTCGTGTGCCCGGGCAACAGAGTTGAGCAGCGTGTTGTAGTGCGGAGGGTTCGCGCCGATCTCGTTCAGGACGCGGATGCTGTCGCGCTTCGACGTCGGCTCGACCAGCCGCGCCAACACAAGCTGGAAGAACACATTGTCATCGACCACATTGAAGCCGAGCCGGTCGTACACGGTGCGGATGACGTCGATGAGAAGGCCCGAGCGCTTCGGGCCCAGCACCGCAGCCTGCCCTACCGACGCGGAGTCCACGGCGTCGAAATCGAGGACTCCCTGCTCAGGATGGAGGAATTCGCGGGCCTCGGCCATCTTCGCGGCCAGTTCGGCATCGGTATGAGCCGATCCGATGTGCTTGACGATCCGGTACTTCCCACCAGTCTTGTCCACGACCTGCACAACAGTGGCTCCGGATTTTGAAGGCACGCGGCGGACGAACGGGCTCATACCGGCCATTTTAGGCGACCCGTTAGTTACCCACGCCCCCCAAGCGTAGGCCTCTCACCAGCACAAACAATCTCGAAATCCCAGAAATCGCCCAACATTGTGGAAGTCAGGTC
>NZ_JANIJY010000061.1:0-754 GCF_024580695.1 Brevibacterium sp. 91QC2O2
CCGCCACCGTGTGGCCTGGTGCTGGAACGTGCGCCCAACGATCACACCGACCGGGGAAATCCACGACCAGATCATGCTCGACGGCACGTACTTCAACGGCTGGTGTGTTCTCATCGCCCACACCGGTGGCCACGTCATCGACTGGCAATGGTGCGACCAGGAGAAGACCGCCTCCTGGACCGCACTCATCGAACGCATCCCGGCACCGGTCACCGCGATCGTCGACGGCAACGGGCCACTGACCTCGACGATCAAACGCCTCTGGCCGAACACGCGCATCCACCGCTGCCACTTCCACATCCGCCAAGCCGCGCACAAGCACCTCACCCGGCATCCCAGCCTGCCGGCGAACAAGGAACTCCTCGGCCTGTACAAGACGCTGAGCCGCGTCACCACGCTGGAACAAGCCGCTACCTGGAGTGCCGAGTTCGCCACGTGGGAAGCACGCTGGGAAACGTTCCTCAAACACCGCACCCGCGCGAAATCGGGAGCGAGCCGGCCGGCTCACGTCGGGGCGAACCAGTCTTGGTGGTACACCCACATCCGTACCCGCAGAGCCCACAAGCTGCTGGCCAACCTGATCCGCGCCGACCAGTTATTCACCTGGCTGAAACTCGCCGAAGACGACTACACGATCGCGAAGACGACGAACGCGTTAGAAGGCGGACCGAACAAGGCGATCAAAGACTTCCTACGCCACCACCGTGGCATGTCGATCGACCATGCCAGGCGCGGAGTCGACTGGCTGCTTTAC
>NZ_JANIJY010000062.1:0-615 GCF_024580695.1 Brevibacterium sp. 91QC2O2
TGCGCACGAGCACGATCTGGTGGAGTGCCTGATTGGCCTGCCGGTTTCCTCCACGGTTGAGCCTGTGCCGGTTCGTCTTCCCGGAAGACGCCTGCAGTGGACTCACCCCGCATAAGGCGGCGAAGGCTTCCTTACTGCGGATACGCTCAGGATTCTCACCCGCGGTGACCAGCAGTTTCGCCGCGCTGATCGGTCCGATTCCCTTGGCCGCTGCCAGTGCCGGTGCGGTGTCGGCGACGACGGTGGTGATGTCGGTCAGGAGTTCGTCGATCTCACCGGTGAGGTTCTGATAGCGGCGGGCCAGCGTGCGCAATGCCTTGCGCTGGTAGTCCGTCGCCACCGGTCGGGTGGCGGCGAGTCGGGCGATCAGCGTCTTGTCGTTCAGGCCGCGGTGGGCCTGGCGAAAGGCGGTGTCGGCGGTGACGAGTTTGTTCTTGATCTGCACGATCGCAGTCGTGCGGGCTTTGACGGCGGTGGTGTAGGCGCACAAGAGGTTGGCCAGGCCGGCGATGACGCCGCCGAGGAGTTTCGGGATCGGCAGGCGGTCGTGGTCGTCAGCTGCGATGGCCTTGGCTGCGGCGTAGGCGTCGATCGGGTCGGACTTGCCGCCGCGGC
>NZ_JANIJY010000063.1:0-577 GCF_024580695.1 Brevibacterium sp. 91QC2O2
GTCTGGCTCAAAGATTTTGGCTTTGTACAATTATTTAAGACTCAGTTAAAAGAACAGCAGAGGTTTTATATTGTGCATCAAGATGAAGATGATTTATTGTCCTTTGAAGGTTTTCATGAATTACATTCAAGTCATTGGAAAATAGAGCAATATCACCGGGTGATTAAACAGGTTTGTCATATTGAAAAGTTTCAAGTAAGACGATCTAAACTGATTTTGAATCATATTTTTTCAGCCTTGATGGCCTACGTTGAGATACAAAAGAACCAGTTTGAGCGGATCTTTGAAAATATATATCGTTGGCAGAAGAAATTATTTAGACCAATTATCAAAAACTTCATTGATGACTTTATTCTCGATAAAAATCATCTGCTACCACAGAGAATCTATAAATAATAGTGCGTAAGTCCTATTATCTTATAAGATTTGACTTCAAAAATTACATATCGCGCTCTAAAGTCAAGTCTTTAAAATGAGCAGTGTGCAATATAAAAATCATTCAAATGCACTAAAAAACAGTTTGTGAGAGAGGAATAGTAGATGAATACGCGATCTACCATTATGGATACCAATAGCT
>NZ_JANIJY010000064.1:0-485 GCF_024580695.1 Brevibacterium sp. 91QC2O2
TGATCGTTGGGCGCACGTTCCAGCACCAGGCCACACGGTGGCGGAATGTCCGGCCGGATTCGGTGGTGCCGCCTTGTCGTGTGGTGCCGGTCAGCCAGGTGAGGAAGTCGGTGAACTCGGCCTTGCGTGTGATGTCGATGCGTGACTGGGTGGCCGAGGCGCCGCAGTGTTTGCAGCGCCAGCGTGTCCGCCCGGCGGTGGTCTTGCCGTTTTTGACGAGCTTGTTTGCGCATACACCACAGCGGGGTTGATTCCTTGGATTGGGCACTGAACATGCTTGCAGACCATGTTCAACCCGGTCTTGCCCGTCTGTCTACTGGGCAAGCGCCCTATCCTGTACACACATTCTTGCCGCTAACCCGTTACCTTTTTAGTAGCCCTGGTTCGTGACAGGATCAGGACTGCTGGCCCGTCGGGCCCGGCATGACTTATGCCCCCAGTCATTGATGATCCGGGGGGTGTTGTCACCGGGTTCCGATAGGCAT
>NZ_JANIJY010000065.1:0-480 GCF_024580695.1 Brevibacterium sp. 91QC2O2
TTACTGAATATATTCTTTTCCCTTATGAAAAAAATAGTGAAAACAAACATAAAATTATTCCTGAAATCAAACTAAAAAACGAATATCCCCATGCTTATTCATATTTAAAAAAAGTAAAAGAAGAACTTAGTAAGCGGGATAATGGAAAGATTAATTCTGTCTCCTGGTATGCATTCGGTCGTGCACAAGGTCTGGACTCTTCGTTTGGAAAGAAAATAATCTTTTCTCCAATGAATCGTTTTCCTAATTTTATTCTTCATGAAAATAGGGATTCCACAGTATATTCAGGTTATTTTATCAAGTACAATGGTGATTATCAGGCATTATTATCACAATTAAATTCTCAGAGAATGGCGGATTTTATCGCTATTGCCGGACGGGATTTTCAGGGTGGTTACAAAGGCTATAACAAGAAGGTAGTAGAAAATTTTGTTATTACAGACTTAGAATAGATGTGGAAATAACTTAGTTGACTAAGCC
>NZ_JANIJY010000066.1:0-476 GCF_024580695.1 Brevibacterium sp. 91QC2O2
CGTCCAGGCTCAAAGTGCAGGTGCCGTTTTTATCGGTGACTGCCGTGAAACGGTAATCCTTCATCCGACGCCTGCCTCGGTGCGCATCCACTGACATGGCTGTGAGAGCACCCTTGGTTTCATCCTCATTGAAACCAACCCACCTTACCCCTTCCACTGGAACGACTGTGTCGCGGTCGAGCGTGCGGATTCGAATCAAAGCGCTGCGTCGCAGCACAATATCAGGTGCCTGACGAGTTTGCTTCGCGACGGCGGTGACTCCTCTGTATCTCTCCACACGAGCTGGCGGCAGCCAACCAGCAGGGGCGCGGTTGCCATAGGGAAAGCCAACTAAATGAACGCCATAGCGTTGTGGAAGTAGTCCGGTGACACGGTAAGTGCCATCAGCGCGCGTGATGGGGGTGGCAGAAAGGAGTCTTTTAATTTTCTCCGGCCATCGGTAGTGATTGGCAAAATTCCGGTGATGGCCCCAGAGT
>NZ_JANIJY010000067.1:0-473 GCF_024580695.1 Brevibacterium sp. 91QC2O2
GGAACGACCACCGCATCAACATCATCGACACGCCCGGCCACGTCGACTTCACCATCGAAGTCGAGCGTTCGCTGCGCGTGCTCGACGGTGCGGTCGCGTGCTTCGACGGCGTTGCCGGCGTCGAGCCGCAGTCGGAGACGGTGTGGCGCCAGGCGGACAAGTACAAGGTTCCGCGGATGTGCTTCGTCAACAATCTCGACCGCACGGGTGCCAACTTCGATCGCTGCGTGCAGATGATCAAGGACCGCCTCGGCGCGCGTCCGGCCGTCCTGTACCTGCCGATCGGCCTCGAGGGTGATTTCATCGGCCTCGTCGACTTGGTCGAGAACCGTGCCATCGTGTGGCTCGAGGAGAGCCTCGGCGCCAAGTTCGAGTACAAGGATATCCCCGACAACCTCAAGGATGCCGCCGCCCAGGCGCGTTCGGAGCTGATCGAGATGGCCGTCGAGCAGGACGACGACATCATGGAGGCG
>NZ_JANIJY010000068.1:0-466 GCF_024580695.1 Brevibacterium sp. 91QC2O2
CCGTGATGCTCCTATAGGTTGTCAAGCCCGGTCGTGATCATGGTGGTGGTGATCGACCATGGCGAGGTGGCCTACGCGGCGAGCAGGTATTCACGGTAGGCGATGACGAAGTCATCGTCTCGGCGTTTACCGCGTTCAAGGTAGGAAATCGTGGTGGGCCACGTGTTGAAGTGCCCGGCTGCGGTTTCCAAGCTGATCTTCTTCGACTGGCGCAGTGGCCTCAGGTCGTCGACGGCGGGTACCGGCTCGGGCCGGACAATGTGCCGGTAGGCCTCGTTGGCGATGTAGCGTTTGAGGCACCGCATGATCTCGCGTTTGCTCTTGCCCTCCGCGGTCCGGCGTGCCACGTAGGCCCGTGTCCGCGGGTCACTGGACATGCGCACGAGCACGATCTGGTGGAGTGCCTGATTGGCCTGCCGGTTTCCTCCACGGTTGAGCCTGTGCCGGTTCGTCTTCCCGGAAGACG
>NZ_JANIJY010000069.1:0-463 GCF_024580695.1 Brevibacterium sp. 91QC2O2
GTACCATCAGCGCAATCGGGCTTAGCTTCCGGGTTCGGAAAGGGACCGGGCGTTTCCCCAACGCTCTCACCACCGCAAAACCACAGGACACACAGAAATGCGTGACTGGATCGTGCAGTGAAACTAGTAGACGTGAACACCAACCCCACACGGGGCTATGCATGTACATGCGCGCCAACCGGCACACACGCTCTCTCATACGCTCATTGTTGTTACTCGTGTTACCCAACCCACCACACACCCCGACAAGACCACAGTCTCACCGAGTCGTGTTGTTTGGGTGAGTGAACGGTGTATTAGTACCAGTCAGCTCCACGAATCACTCCGCTTCCACACCTGGCCTATCAACCCCATCATCTCTAGGACACCTTAAAGGAGACCTCATCTCGAAGCAGGCTTCCCACTTAGATGCTTTCAGCGGTTATCCCTCCCGAACGTAGCAAACCAGCCATGCCCTTGGCAG
>NZ_JANIJY010000007.1:0-167191 GCF_024580695.1 Brevibacterium sp. 91QC2O2
GTTTTGCGGTGGTGAGAGCGTTGGGGAAACGCCCGGTCCCTTTCCGAACCCGGAAGCTAAGCCCGATTGCGCTGATGGTACTGCATGCGGGAGTGTGTGGGAGAGTAGGTCACCGCCGCAATTTTTTGTATATGAGGGAGCCTGTGTGCTTGAGCCGCCCTGTAGGGGGTGGGGCTCGCACGCGGGCTCTCTTCTTTTTGTGGGTGTTGAGGACCACCCAGTGGACGCATCCGCCTGGATCCCTCGGGGAGTGCTTGGGGGGGTGTTCTGGGGGAGTGGCTCGACACGTGCACCGGTGGCAGCAAACCTCGTGGGTTTTGCTGCCACCGGCGCGTGTGTGGAGCCACCACCAGCAGAGGTGAGACTTCGCCGGCTGAGGGAATGCGAGCGTGATGATGTGCGTCGATGGGCCTCAGCGCCCGTCCGGGGTGTCAGGGGGCGGTCCCACGACGACCAGGTCCAGTTCCGCCTGGGCTCTGCCGAAGCCCCCTCGGCAGGGAAGTGGAACTCTCCGCCCTCTTGCTGGACCACGGCCTCGGCCCTGTTCGAAGTCTGCACCCCGGAGGAGAGGGACAAGCTGCGCTACGAGGTCGATGCCGCGCAGTGGCAGACCTGGGCGAACCCGGAGTTCATGCAGTTCGACACGGGTGTGCGGTTGGAATTCGCCTCGCAGGCGGTCCGAGAGGCGGCTCTGGAGTTGGTGCGCGCCAGCCTGAGCCCCGAGGGCTATGAGCTGACCAGGGCGATGATGCGGATCCACGGCTTCCTGGGCGAGGTCGTGGGCCTGCCTGCGATCCTGGGCGACTTCAGCTACAACTTCGCCGTCTACGGCACACCCGATCCCATCGCGCCCTGGGGCTGGCAGCTCTACGGCCACCACTGCGCGGTCAACTGCCTGGTGGTGGAGGGTCGGATGACCCTGGGCCCGGTGTTCCACGGGGCCGAACCCAATGAGATCGACGCCGGTCCGGACGCAGGCCTGCGCTCCTTCGACGACCGGGTGGATGCCGGCACGGACCTGATGGCACTGCTGAGCCCGGAACAGCTGGAGCGCGCCGTGACCTATGAGCAGATCGTCGACCCGGCGATGCCCGAAGGACGCGTCCACCCGGGCGATGAGCGCCACCTGGCCGGAGCCTTCCAGGACAATCGGGTCATCCCCTACGAGGGCGTGCCGGTGGCAGAACTGGACGATGTGGCCAAACAGGCGGTGCTCGACCTGGTGGGGACCTTCCTCATCAGCCTGCCCGCAGGCCCCCGGGCGGCCAAACTGCGTGAGGTCGCCGACCACCTCGACGAGGCGCACTTCAGCTGGATCGGCGGGCACCAGGTGGGCGATGTCTTCTACTACCGGTTTCAGTCCCCGGTGCTCATCGTCGAACTCGACCACCATTGCGGTGTCTTCCTCGACTACGACTTCCCGCAGCGGTTCCATGTGCACACGGTCATGCGGGTGCCCAATGGAAACGATTACGGCAGGTCCTGGGTGCGCCAGTGGCAGGCAGCCCACGGCACGGCTAGGCTGGAGATGCAGACCAACGGTGATACCAAAGGGGAATCATGATTGTGAAGAAGCTTCTCAAGTCCGGCGCTCGTACCCTGCTGGGCGGTGGCATCGCCTATCTGGGCGCGCAGGCGGCCCTGAACCCGGGGCAGCGGCCCGAGGTCGCCAAGAAGACGCTGGATCAGATCCGCGGAGTCGTCCCCCTGCCGTTCGACGATGAGACCGCTGTGCGGCTCAACGGTGCTGCCCAGGCTCTGTTCGGTGCAACCCTGTCACTGGGCCTCCTGCCGCGGGTCTCCGCCCTGGGCCTGGCCGCCACGCTGGTGCCCACCACCCTGGCCGGGCACTCCTTCTGGGAGAAGGACGCGGATGCCCGGCCGGGCGATATCGTTCAGTTCTCCAAGAACGCGGCCATCATCGGCGGACTGCTGTTCATCGTCGCCGGTGACAAGAAGGTCGTGAAGAAGGTCAAGAAGTAGGCTCGTCCCGCTTCTGCGCGGCTTCATCCGAGGCGTCCGGAGTCCCTGCGGGGGCGCCGGGCGCCTCGTTCCGTGTGCGGGTCCGCGGGGTAGCCGCCGGATCTGTTCCCGCGGACCTGTCCATGAGCGATCCGAGCAGCCCGTGGACGTCCAAGCCGGTCGTCGAGGAGACCATGTCGATGGTCTTCTCGAGGTTGACCGCAGCATTCTGCGTCAGCTTCGATTCCCCATCGGTGGAGATCACCGAGAGCTTCTCGATATTGCCGTAGGGCTCCACCAGGCGACCTGCGATCTCCGGGAGAACCTTGAGGACCTCGGACAGGCGCGCGGCGTCGGTGTACTTGGCGTAGGCGTCCGCGGCGGCCGCAATCGACTCGGCTTCCGCCCGGCCCTTCTCCGCAGCGGCCGAGGCCTCGGCCCGGCCCCTTGCCTCGACCGCCAGTGCTTCTGCCTCGCCCTTGGCACGGGTCGCGGAGGCTTCGGCTTCCGCCCGCTGCTGGACGATCGCGGCATCGGCACGGCCCTTGGCCTGGGCTGCGTCTGCGCGGCGCTGCGATTCGGTCAGTTCGGCTTCCGCGGCCTGCTCGCGCGCATAGCGCTGGGCATCGGCGGTCTGCTGGGACTCGTACTTCTTCGCGTCCGCCGGCTTGCGGACCTCGGCGACCAGCTGGCGTTCCTTCAGATCGTTGTTCGCCTCGGCGATCTTCTGCTGTTCTGCCAGGATCCGCTGCTGCTGTTCGGCCTTGGCCAGCTGTTCGGCGGCCTCGGCTTCGGCCTTCTGGCTGGCCGTCTCCTGCTGGATCGCGGCCTGCCGCAGTTCCAGTTCCTTCTGCGAGTCTGCGATCAGCTGGGCGTTGCGGTTCTGTGCCTCGGTGGCCTCGCGGTTGGCCTCGGATTCGGCGATCGAGGCACGTTTGGCGGCGGCCGCGGCCTCGGGTCGGCCCAGATCGCGCAGGTAGGTGCCGTCGCGGTCCTCGATCGAGATGATCTGGAAGGTATCGAGCACCAGACCCTGGTTGTTCATCGATTCCAGTGCATCCTCGCGGATCTTCTCCGCGAAGGTCGCGCGATCGCGCAGAATCTGTTCGACGGTCAGCGTACCGACGGCCGAACGCATCGTGCCCGAGAGCAGTTCCCTGGAGTATTTGTCGATATCGTCCTGCTGATCCAGGAAGCGCTGGGCGGCACGGCGGATATCGGCGATGTCCTCGCCGACCTTGATCTGAGCGACGCCCTCGAGGACCAGCGGGATCGAATTCGAGCTCATGGCCTCGATCTGCACGCCGATCTGGCGTGAGGACAGATCCATGGAGTAGGCGCGGTCGAGCAGAGGGCGCACGAAGACCCGGCCGCCGACCACGATCCGGGTTGCGGACTCCAGGTCGATATCGCCCTTGGCCTTCTTGGCCTTGCCGCCGGTGATGATGAGTGCCTCATTGGGCGCCGCGACCCGATATGCGCGGCGGAAGGTGATGTAGCCGAAGAGGGCTGCCACCACCAGGATGACGAGGACGACCAGGGCGATGCCGCCGCCGGTCACCAGTGAGATGGACATGGGTCTCCTTACGTTGCCACGGTGCTGCGTTGGGGCCTGTCCCCATCAATCCTATGGGGCTCCCGGCCTGCGGGAACGCGCGGGTGGTTCAGGGTAGCCTGCCCGGCCGCCGGTTCCTCCCCGTTCCCGGGATCCGGCGTCCTACCGGACCGTGGACGAAGGTGCGGGATTTGCTGCCGGGGTGTGCAGGATCGTAGGTGAGGGAGTACAAGTGGCCCGCCTGGGGCCGGTCTGACGATCCGATCGGCAGGACGTGGGTGATGTGCCAGGCCTGTCCCTGCGCATCCTGGTACTCCAACCAGATCTTCCACCGATCGACGTCGTTGAGTGTCACACGCGTGGCCTTCGCTACCCGGGCGGTGGTGCGAGTGCCGATGTCCTTGGTATGTTCCCGCAGCCTTTCCAGGCGGGCGACCCCGCGCCGGGCCAGGATCGGGAGACAGACGAGGACCAACCCGCACAGCGCGATCGCGCCGGCGGTGAGTACCGTGCCGGGGTTCGCCCTGTTCAGGCCGAGGTTGAGGGCCGCTGCGGCTCCCGCCCCCAGCATGGGCACTCCGAACAGATTCGCCGCGCCCCAGGCGGTGCCGGTGCCGGTCGCGTTTCCGTAGACCCCCTGCCCGGCCAATCCCACCAGGCCCAGCACTCCGACGGCGAGGGCGGCGCCGGTGGTCAGCGCGCCGAGAGGACTGTCTGCCGGGAGGAAGCCGTAGACGGCGCTGCCGAAGTTCACGACGGTGCTTGCGTCAAGGGCCGCCGGCGTGATCCAGCCGAGGACGCAGGCGATGAGCCCATCGAGGCACCAGAGCGCGATGAGGGCTGGGCGCAGGACGCGCGGACTCCTCCAGCCTGTGGGTCCTGAGGATACGGGGCCGCGGGGCATGGTCGGCGCCTCAGACGGTGGGCCCGGTGCGCTGGTCCAGGGCGCGCCGGATCCTGTCGTGGGTGGCTTGGTCGAAGGCGATGAGCAGAGCGCGTTCCACCCGGGTGGGGGAGTCCAGGATCGTGCCCACTGCCGCCGCGATCGCATCGTCCTTGGGCCAGCCGTAGACTCCGGCGCTGATGAGGGGGAAGGCGATGCTCGCAGCGCCCAGGTCGTCGGCGACCTCGAGACAACGACGGTAGCAGGAGGTGAGCAGACCGCGGTCGCGCTGTCCGGCATTGTGATTCGGGCCCACGGTGTGGATGATCCAGCGGGCCGGCAGTTCGCCAGCGGTGGTCCAGCCGGCATCGCCGGTGGCCAGGCCCTGGGGGAAACGGGCGATGCAGTCGGCAAGAACTGCGGGTCCGCCCGCCCTGTGGATCGCCCCGTCGACGCCGCCACCTCCGCGCATGGCATTGTTCGCCGCGTTGACGATCGCATCGACGGGGTAGGTGGTGATGTCTCCGAGCTCAACGGTGAGTGTGACCATGGCTCGATTCTGCCACGGAGTGCGGGCGCTCGAGAGCGTCGTTAGACGTTCGATTAGAGGTATGGGGTGCACCTGGCGGATGTTATCCCCTGAGAGGTGGGGCCGGTCTTCCGCCGGGCTCGGGCGGCTGGCGTGGATTACGGGTTTTCTCGGCCAGACATGGGAAAAGCCCCGAAGTGAGAACTTCGGGGCTTTCAGCAACCTGGTGCAACCAGGGTTTCCGTGGCGGGGGCAGGATTTGAACCTACGACCTCCGGGTTATGAGCCCGGCGAGCTACCGAACTGCTCCACCCCGCGTCAACAGGTATAACTCTACGGGGGGCCGGGGGAAATTACAAATCATGTGGAGGTGAGTTAGGACACTGCAGCGAATGCTGTTGACGCCGTTCCTGGAGTACTACGGATGGGACGTCGGACGAGGGCACGTTGAGGTCCTGGCCGTGGCCGGCCTGGAGTAGACCCTACCGTGGTTCAGAAGGGTGGGAGATCCGTGTCATCGGCATCGGGGTCGATGCCCGCATCCCCGGTGTAGGACCCATGAGTGCCCCACGGCGTGCCGGGGTCCGGAGGACCGGTGCCGGATGTGCAGGCACCCGGAGCACCTGTGGCAGGCGGAGTGCCGGTCCCCGATGTCGTGGATGAACCCGGTGAACCCGAAGTCTTAGACGAGTCTGGCGGGCCTGGTGGATCGGGTGAATCCGACAGGTCCGATTCTGCGTTCCAGTCAGGTGGGGAGAAATCCTCCGGCACCCACACCGGCGGCAAACCCGCAGCGTTCCGCGCAGCACTCACATCCACCAGGGCAGCCGCGAACCGGGAATGAAACACCGGCCGCTGCTCCAGATCCACATGCCGGGGAGGAATCCAGGCAGGCAAACCACCGATCAACTCGGCCCTCCACCCATGCTGGTCATGCCACGTGTGATGGAACCGGCACGCCAAGGTCAGATTCGCCACCGTCGTGGGTCCACCAGAGGACCAGGGGATCATATGGTGGGCATCGCACCACCCCACCGGCATATCACACCCCGGGAACGTGCACCCCCGATCACGAGCGGCGATCAACTCAACCTGCCGCCGCGTAGCAAACCGACTAGCACTGTGCACGGTGACTTCCCGGGTACCTGGCTGTGTGGCTTGGAAGTACACGAGGGCACCCGGAGACAGGGATTCCAGATCCTGCAACCCGATCGGGCCTGCCGTGGACTCGACCTCCGCCTTGTCCTGCGCATACTCTTCAGCAGTCGCCGTGACCACCAGGGCCATCCCCGCACCCTGCGGACCCGACGCGGCAGCCCGGTCGATGAGCGTGGCGAACATGTCATGCCGCCGCGCGCCATCGGGCCGATCCCGATACCCGAACGGGTGGTCGGCTTTAGTCGTAGTCTGCCCATCGACCGTCACCGCGCTGGCTGGAAGGCCACTAGGCGGCGCGTCGGCCATAGCGGGGTCAGCCCCGTCACCGGGCACACCGGTGCCCTCTCCCGGAGTCTCCTTGGAGTTCATGTCCGGCCTGCCGGACGCGGTGGTATCCCCGGCGTCCACTCCCGTCGTGTCCTGTCCGGGTTCCTGCCGATTCGTCAAGAGCCCATGCAACTTCCCACCCGTCACCGGATCCAGTAGACCCGTGAGATTCCACGCACCATTCCTCCGCGGCGTCACGGTCACGTGATACTCATCAACCAACGGTGGAACCTCGGCGAAGCGTCCATCAGGATCCAGGTAGTCCCGGATCCGAGAACCCAACACACGAACCTGGTCCACATCAACACTCGGCACCGTCTGAACCAACAGTCTCTCGGCCGTGGCGTGGTGGACGTGTCGCACTTGGGTGGGGATCTTCTCGATTTCGCGGATTACCGCCTGCGCCTGATCCACCGACACACCCCCACCAGCCACCGCGTGGGCAACTTCAGGGTAGGCCGGCTCCAGACGCACACCCGTTAGAGACCGGCCGGCACCGATCGCGTGTGCGAACCGCACCCGCCGCCTCGCGGCCGCCCCATCAATCCTCAACAGGCGAGTCACCAGGGCCGGAAGAGTCTTCGCACCATAATCAACAGTGGGCACCTCGTATTCGGCCCGCGCCAGAACAACAGCCTCCGTTGAGGCGGTCACGCGGGACAGGTGTTCGATTCCCTTGAGCACCAGGAGCAGGTCGGAAGCGTCGAGACTGGGATCCGTGCCCACACCGGCACCCAGACCAGCGAGTGACTCAGCCGCAACAGCGAGTTCCGGAGCGATCTCCTGTAGACGCTCCCAATCTTCAGAAGTCAAAAAGGGGTCCGCCGGGCGGGCGAAGACCCTGGCACCATCAGCCGAGTCCGGAAGATGGCCAGGACTGCCGCCTACAGAATCCTGACGGTTTCCGGACGAGCCTACGGGTTCATCCGGATCGGGGGAACCAGCACGTGGGAGGGTGGAATCGATGGTCATGACTTCTTCCCTCCTCCTGTATCCCGACCGAGACGCCGGCCGAACTGGCTACACGCGTGCGTGCTTGATGAATGTCGGGGAAGACGAGCCGTAAAACCGAAGGGGACTTCACTGTCCGAATCGGGTTTCCTGACCTACTTCAAGTGTAGCGCAGGCCACTCATAATGGGAAGGGTTTATTCGAAACTGGTTTCCGATGTTTGCCGAGTAATGGTTGTCTGTTTCGGTGGTAGCAGATGCGCTGGGTGGCAGGGTATGCGCGCGCATCTGACACGACAGACAAGGCGCAGGAACTCAACCCGACTAGCATCCAACTCGCGAGTACCACCGAAAGGCGCCGGAACCCCACCCGAGGAACACCCAACCCGCGAGTACCACCGGCAAGGCTCGGGCACCCAACCCAACCGGCACCCACTTGGCGAGTACCACCGAAAAGACGCTGGGACTCAACCTGAGCGGCCTAAGCGGTGCCCACCTCAAAGGACACCTGTTCGGGTGATGCCCGATAGACGATGCCCGATGGACGACCACCGATAGCCGGCGAACGAATCGGGGTATCCTGTCGGCCGGGTCCGGTGGACGCGTTAGTGTGAGGATATGACCGAAAACACCGTTCCCCGCCTCGGAGTCTCCGAACGCAGCGCAGTCAGCCCGTTCTTTGTCATGGACATCGTCGCCCGTGCTGCCAAGATGGCTGCCGAGGGCCGACATGTCATCTCCCTATGCGTGGGGGAGCCCAGTCAGGGCGCGCCCACCGATGTGCGCGAACGCGCCGCCAAGGTCTTCACCGATGGGACGAACCTGGGCTATTCCCCGGTCAACGGCATTCCCGTGCTGCGCCAGGCCATCGCCGGGCACTACAAGCGCTGGTACGGCCTCGAGCTGGACCCTGATCGGGTCTTCGTGACCACCGGATCGTCCGGTGCCTTCACCCTGGGGTTCCTGGCCGTGTTCGATGTGGGCCAGCGCGTTGCCCTGGCCCGGCCCGGTTATGCGGCGTACAAGAACATTCTGGCCGGCCTCGGCTTGGAGGTCGTGGAACTCGACTGCGGCCCGGCCGAACGCTACCAGCCCACGGTCGCCCAACTGGCGGCCGAACACGCGAAGTCGCCGCTGTCCGGCCTGGTCATCGCCAGCCCCGCGAATCCGACGGGCACGATGCTCGACCGCGCCCAGCTGACCGAGATCTCCGGCTGGTGCGCGGCCAACGGCGTCCGCCTGGTCTCCGATGAGATCTACCAGGGCCTGACCTTCGCCACCGACTTGTCCGCCCCCGATGCGCTGGGCGTGACGGCCGCCGAAATCAACCCCGACGCCATCGTCATCTCCAGTTTCTCCAAGTTCTGGGGTATGACCGGCTGGCGTCTGGGCTGGGCGATCGTGCCGGAGAACGTCGCCTCGGCCATGTCCGGCCTGGCAGGCAACTTCACGCTGTGCCCGCCCGTGCCCAGCCAGGTCGCAGCGGTCGAGGCCTTCACCGAGCGGTCCTACCAGGAGGGTTTCGAGGCCCTCAACGGTTTCGCCAAGGCCCGGCAGATGGTGCTCGACGCGATTCCGGAACTGGGCTGGTATGACGTGGCCCCGGCCGATGGCGCCTTCTACATGTACGCGAAGGTCGACAACATCCTGGGCCCCTATGCCAACGCCACCGAGTACTGCTCTGCGTTGATGGACCAGCAGGCTGTCGCGCTGTCACCGGGCACCGACTTCGACACGATCGAGGGCAATTCCGCCGTGCGCCTGTCCTTGGCGGCCGGACCCGAGGCCGTGGCCGAGGCCCTGGAGCGGATCAAGGCGTTCCAGCGGGGCTATCAGGCTGGGTGATGCGCCGGGGTGGGGCCGGGCGAGTATCTCCGTTCGGCCCGCATCCGCCCTACTCCTCCACGTGTGCCAGTGCGTCGATGATGACGTGGCTGACGTGGTCGTCTGCGAGGGAGTAGATGGCCTCGCGCCCCACGCGCTCCACCGTCACCAGGTGTAGGCCGCGCAGCAGCTTGAGGTGCTGGGATACCAACGGCTGGGACAAGCCGGTCTCGTCGACGATCTCGGACACCGAGGCGCTGCGGGCGGTCAGGGTCAGCAGGATGCGCAGTCGCGAGGTGGTGGACAGGGCCTTGAAGACCTCGGCCGCATGCTCCAGGGCGCCCGGGGCCACCTTTTCCGGCAGCTGGGCGTCGACTTGGTGCGTATGCGCTGAAGAGTTGTCCACGTCACCGGATTCTAGTCGAGGCCGCCGCGAATACAGCAGCCGCCCCCGAACCCGTCCCTGAGCAGCCCGAACCTGTCACCGGGGTCGTTGCCGCTGGGACTGTGAGAACTTGGGGCTGAACAGTGCGTTCAGATCGCCGGAGAGTCGCCGTACTTGGACAGGATGTCATAGGCGGTCTGCTCCCATTTGGCGTAGGCCTCGGGGTAGCCGGAGGCCTGCACGGTCTGGGCCGCGTCGTTCTTCTTCATGGTCTTCCAGCCCTTGACCTGTTTGAGTCCCACATTGGGGCACTGCGGGTTGATCCCGTAGAAGGCACGGGCGGAGTAGACCGGATCCTGCACCTGCTCGTCGGTGCCCCATTGCTGGCTGGGGCGCTGCTGGAACAGGCCCCTGGAATCTCTGTCTCCGTGATCCAGGTTGTACAGAGTGCTCTCCTGGAGCGCAGTCATCAGCGCTACGACGATCCCGTCCTCGCCCACCTTGGCGGTCTTGCCCACGCCGATGATCGTCTGCGCGTTCGTCGACTGCGCAGACGTCAGGTTATCGGCCGTCAGATGCAGGCTGCGCACCGTCTGCGGGGCATGCGGGGAGCTGAGGACATTGCCGGCCCAGACGATGCCGCCGACTGCGACCATGAGCACGACCATGACCGATGCCGCGATCGCGGTGGCCCTGTGCCCGGCCCTTCCCGATCGCTTCTGTCGGGCCGCTGCGCGCGAGGTTGCACGAGCGCCCGTCGCACCGGCGCCTCGGCGGCGCGCGGGACGCCTTCTAGTCGAGTTCGTCGAGAGCATGTCTCCCAGTGTAGGAGCCGAACCCGAACGGACGCTGTGACCAAATCGTAATATTCGGCGTGAGCTTGGTCGCCCTGCACTGCCTGCGCGGCACGCACTGCTTGTGTAGCACGCACTGCCTGCGCGGCTTGCACCGCCAGTGCCGGGCGACCGGACTGCCTTGCTCAGCCCTCGAGTTCGGCGACCCGCTCGGCATTGGGGCCGTGGCCGCGGCGGTAGACCATGACGGTGCGCTCGAAGGCGCACACCACGTCCCCGTGCTGGTTGTAGCCCTCAGAGTGCACCGTGACGATCCCGATGTTCGGCCGGGACTTGGACTCCCTGGTGGCCGTCACCGTGGAGCGCGAGCGCAGGGTGTCGCCCTCGAACAGGGGGTGGGGCAGGACGATCTTGTCCCAGGCCAGGTTGGCGAATACGTTCTGCGAGACATCGGTGACGCTCTGCCCGGTGATCAGGGCCACCGTCAGGGTCGAGTTCACCAGGGGTTTGCCGAATTCGGTGCGCTTGGCGTATTCGTGGTCGAAGTGCACGGGCGCGGTGTTCTGGGTCAGCAGCGTGAACCAGGTGTTGTCGGTGCTCGTGATGGTCCGGCCCAGGGGGTGTTCGAAGACGTCGCCGATGGTGAAGTCCTCGAAGTAGCGGCCCTGCCAGCCGAAGTGCGTGGTCATATTGGTCTCCTTCGGGTTGTCGTGCATTCGGATTGTGGTGCGTTCGGACGTAGTGCGTTCAGATCTTGTTGCGCTTGATGAGCTGGCCGGCGATGACGTTCTTCTGGATCTCGTTGGTGCCCTCGCCCACGATCATCAGTGGCGCGTCACGGTAGTAGCGCTCCGGGCTGTACTCCGTGGAGTAGCCGTATCCGCCGTGCACCCGGATCGCGTCCAGTGCCACCTCGGCGGCCACCTCGGAGGCGTAGAGCTTGGCCATCCCGGCCTCCATGTCCACCCGGCCGCCGGCGTCGTAGGTGCGCGCGGCGTGCAGCAGCAGCTGGCGGGCTGCCTCGGTCTTGGTGGCCATTGTCGCCAGCAGATTGCCCACCGCCTGGTGCTTCCAGATCGGTTTGCCCATGGACTCGCGTTCCTGGGCGTAGCGCACCGCGTCGTCCAGTGCGGCCTGGGCCACCCCGACCGAGCGCGCGGCGACGTTGAGCCGGCCGGTCTCCAGGCCCTTCATCATCTGCGCGAAGCCCTTGCCCTCGACCCCGCCCAGCAGGGCATCGGCCGGCACACGGGCGTCGGCGAAGGACAGTTCGCAGCTCTCGATGCCCTTGTAGCCCAGTTTGGGCAGATCGCGGGAGACTTCGAAGCCGGGGACCTTCTCCACCAGCAGGATCGAGATCCCCGAGTGGCGCGGCTGCGCGCTCGGGTCGGTTTTGAGCAGCAGGGCGGTGACGTCGGCCTTCCTGGCATTGGTGATCCAGGTCTTGGCGCCGTTGATGACGTACTCACCGGCGGCCTCGTCGAAGTCGGCGTGGGTCGTCATGGCCTGCAGGTCGGATCCGCCGCCGGGTTCGGTCAGTGCCATGGTCGCGCGGATCTCGCCGGTGGCCATCCCCGGCAGGTACTTGTCCTGCTGTTCGCGTGTGCCGTAGAGTTGGAGCAGCTTGGCCACGACGGTGTGCCCGCCCATGGCGCCGGCCAGGGTCATCCAGCCGCGGGCCAGCTCGGCGGCGATCATGGCGTAGGCCTCGCCGGAGACTCCGCCGTAGCCCCAGGGCTCCGCGATCGCCAGGCCGAAGATCCCCATCTCCTTCATCTGCTCGATCCAGTCGGTGGGGTACTGTCCCGACTTCTCGAATTCGCCCACGGTCGGTTTGACCTCGGCGTCGATCCAGGCCGCGACGGTGTCGACCATGGCCTGTTCTTCTTCGCTGATCACGGAACTCCTCCCAGGCGCACGACGGCGCGTATCTTCGTTGATATATTTTCTTAAGGATAATGCATGATATGCCGCGACGAACAAGGAGTCCCCGATGCAGACGAAACGCGACATCATCGCAGAGGCACTGCGCCGGCGAATCCTCTCCGGCGAGCTGGAACGCGGGGTGCGATTGCGCCAGGACCAGGTGGCACACTGGTTCGACGCCTCGATCACCCCCGTGCGCGAGGCCCTGCAACGCCTGGAGTCCGACGGCCTGGTGATTTCCGAGGCGCACCGTGGAGTACGGGTGGCCGGGGTGGACTTCGGCTGGGTGACCGGCCTCTACCAGATCCGGATGCTGCTCGAACCCTATGCGATGCGCAGGGCGGTGTTGCGGATCTCCCGGTTCGAACTCCAGGGCGCCCAGCGCATCCTGGCAGATCTGCGCGCGGCGGTGGCCGCCGGTGACGGACCCGGCCGTAACAAACTCACCCGGGACTTCCACTTCTTCTTCTACGAGCGCGCCGGTTCACCGGGCCTCGCCGCGGAGATCGCGAACAAATGGGACGCCTTCCCATGGGACCTGACCCTCGACGACGATGTGCGCACGGGCGAATCCACCGATGAACACGCCGAACTGCTGGACGCGGCCCATGCCGTCGACGCCGAGGGTGCCGGCGCACTGATGGCCGATCACATCCGCACCGGTTTCCTGGCAGCCGCCCGTGCCCTGGGCCGGTCGGATGTCACCGACCCCTTCGACATCGCCAACGACTGACGGGCACGCTCCACACCACAGACGACCACGGATGCCCCGGAAGCGGGGTGATGACCCGGTATACCTGGTCATCACCCCGCTTCCGGGGCATCCGTGTGGAACGGTGCAGGACTGCGCGTCAGTTGCCCGACAGGGCCCCGCGCAGGTTGTCCAATACGCCCGCGTCCTCGATCGTCGAGGGCACCACGACATTCGCCTTGCCGTCGGCGATCTCGCGCATCGTCTTGCGCAGAATCTTGCCCGAGCGGGTCTTGGGCAGGGCATCGACGATGTCGACCTGTTTCAGCGCCGCAACCGGGCCCACCTCGGTGCGCACCTGCTTGACCAGCGAATCCCGGATGTCCTGGGGCACACCGTCTGGCAGATTCTTCAACACCACGAATGCGCGCGGAACCTGGCCCTTGGTCTCGTCGTACACGCCGATCACGGCGCACTCGGCCACGGCCGGATGCGCGGCGATCGCGGCCTCGAGCACACCGGTGGACAGGCGGTGGCCGGCCACATTGATGACATCGTCGGTGCGGCCCATGACGTAGACGTAGCCGTCCTCGTCCAGATAGCCGCCGTCACCGGTCAGGTAGTAGCCGTCGAAGGCAGACAGATAGGAGGAGATGAACCGCTCGTCATCGCCCCACACCGTGGCCATGGTGCCCGGCGGCAGCGGCAGCTTGACGACCACCAGGCCGTCCTGGCCCGCCGGCACCCGGTTGCCCGCGGCGTCGAGGATCTCCACCTGGTAGCCGGGGGTCGGCAGGGTGGGAGAGCCGGCCTTGAGCGGGTACTTGTGTAGGCCGATCGGATTCGTCGCGATGGGCCAGCCGGTCTCCGTCTGCCACCAGTTGTCGATGACCGGGATATCGCGGCCCGTGGCCTCCTTGAGCTTCTCCGTGGTCCACTCGTAGGTGTCCGGGTCCAGGCGCTCGCCGGCCATGTACCAGGCGTGCAGCTGGTCCATGTCGTACTTCTTCATGAGTTCGCCCTCCGGGTCCTCCTTGCGGATGACGCGCATGGCGGTGGGCGCGGCGAAGAAGACATTGGCCTTGTGTTCGCTGACCACGCGGAAGAAGGTGCCGGCATCGGGCGTGCCGATCGGCTTGCCCTCGAACAGCACCGTGGTGACTCCGGCCAGCAGGGGAGCATAGACGATGTAGCTGTGGCCCACGACCCAGCCAACATCGGAGGCGGTGAACATCGTGTCGCCCGGGTGCAGGTCGAACAGGTTGGGCATCGACCAGGCCAGCGCGGTGGCATAGCCGCCGGAGTCGCGCACGATCCCCTTGGGCTTGCCCGTGGTGCCCGAGGTGTAGAGCACGTAGAGCTCGTCGGTGGCCTTCACCGGGGTGCACGGCGCCTGCTTCTGCGTGGCCTCCAGCAGCTCGTCGAAGTCCAGATCGCGGCCGGCGACGAGGTCGCCCGGCTGCTGCTCGCGCTGCTTGACGACGACGAACTCCGGCTTCGCGGCCGCCAGCTCGATCGCCTGGTCCAGCAGCGGTTTGTAGTCGACGATGCGCTTGGGCTCCACGCCGCAGCTGGCCGCCACGATCGCCTTGGGGGCGGTGTCGTCGATGCGCACGGCCAGTTCCGCCGCGGAGAAGCCCCCGAATACCACCGAGTGGATCGCTCCCAGCCGGGCGCAGGCCAGCATGGCGATGACCGCTTCGGGGATCATCGGCATGTAGATGACGACCCGGTCACCCTTGACCACGCCGTGATCGGCCAGGCCCTGGGCGAAGCGGGCGACCAAGTCCGTCAGTTCCGCATAGCTGTAGGTGCGCTTGGTGCCGGTGACCGGCGAGTCGTAGATCAGGGCCGCGTCGGCGCCGCGGCCGGCCTCGACGTGGCGGTCCAGTGCGTTGTAGGCGACATTGAGTTCGCCGTCGGGGAACCAGCGGTAGATGGGCGCACGGCTGTCGTCGACCGCTTTGGTGGGCTTCTTGGTCCACGAGATCAGGTCTGCGGCTTCGAGCCAGAAGGACTCCGGGTCGGTTGCGGCGCGCGCTGCGGCCACTTCATAGGGATTCGGTGTCGTTGACATGGGGTGCCGATCCTCCTCGATGGGCTGGGGATTGTCTGTAGCGCCCACAGTAGCCGACGTGCGTTGCATCACGGAAACTGGCGGTACCGCGTCCGAGCTGGTACGCCTGCGCGCACCGCCGGTCGGTTCAACGTGCCGGCCCGTGCGGGGAACGCAGACCCCCGCAAGACCCAGCCAGGTTTCAATTTCCGGCACTAGGGTTGCTCACGTGAGTGAGATGACCCCCGACATAACCCCGCGCGAACGCAAGGTCCTGAGCGAACTCGGCCGAATGCTGGGCCGCGCCCTGGACGGCGGTAGCGCGCCGGCCCTGACCGAAGACGGGCGGGAGGAACTGCGCGGTCGGTTCCAGGATCTCAAATCCGAGGTCACCCGGTTCCTGCTTCCCTATAAGTTCGGCATCGACACGGTCACGACCAAGTTGAACAATCTGGTCGAGGAATTCGAAGAACTGGGCGAGTACAACCCGATCGAGCACATCAGCTCCCGGTTGAAGTCCCCGGAATCCATCATGGACAAGATCAGGCGCCGTGGCCTGTCGGGGGACCTGGATGAACTGCGGGAGAATCTGACCGATATCGCCGGAGTGCGCGTGGTCTGCAGCTTCGTGACAGATGTCTACCATGTGTTCGAACTGCTCAGCGGGCAGGACGACATCCAGATTCTGCAGGTCAAGGACTACATCGCCCGGCCCAAGCCCAACGGCTACCGCAGCCTGCACCTTATCGTCAAGGTACCGGTCTTTCTGTCCACCGGCCAGGTCGACACCGTGGTCGAGATCCAGCTGCGCACCATCGCAATGGACTTCTGGGCGAGCCTGGAGCACAAGATCTACTACAAGTACGACCGCGAGGTTCCGGAAAACCTACTGGAGGGCCTGCGCGATGCTGCGGAGTCCGCCGGCCGGCTCGACGGGCAGATGGAGTGGCTGCACATTGCGATCCGCGGCGGGGACCGCGACACCAGGGTGCGCCGCAGCGCGGACTCGATGCGCGACTCGGTGCGCACCCAGCAGGCACAGCTGCTGCGCCGCGCCACCCGGGAATAGGGGCCCGGACGTCGGAACACGTCGTTTGCCCATGAACACGCCACTGTAGGGCCGTGTCGGCGGGGAAACGACGTGTTCCGGTTTCAGGCGTATGCCCGGGCCACCAGCTCCAGCCCCTGCTCGATCGACACCGCCGGCGTCCAGTCCAGGACCTCACGGGTGCGGCGCTGGTCGAACCAGTGCGCTGTCGACAGCTGTTCTGCCAGGAAGTGCGTCAGCGGCGGTTCGTCGTCGTGTTCGCTTAGGTTCCAGACCCGTTCCACCGCCGTTCCCGCGGCCCGTCCCACCGCGGCGGGCACCCGCAGGTGCGGTTCGGCCGCACCTCCGGCGATCGCGATGCGCCGCAGCAGTTCGCCGATCGGCCGGGGCTGCCCATTGGTCACCACCAGGGATTGACCGTGCGCCCGGTCCACCGCGGTCAGTCCGGCAACGATCGCGTCCACGGCGTTCGTGACGAACAGGGTGTCGACCAGCATCGCCCCGCTGCCCAGGATCGGCAGACTGCCCGCCTTGGCGCGGTCGATGATCCGCTCCGTCAACTGGGCATCGCCGGGACCCCACATCAGATGGGGCCGCAGCACCAGCACCCGGAAGTCATCTGCGTCGGCGCCCAGGGCGATGAGTTCGCCGGCGGCCTTGGTCCTGGCGTAGTCGCCGCGGGCCCGCTGCGGATCCGCCGGTCCCGCGCCCTCGCCCACGATCGAGGTCCCGGCATGGGCCACCGAGGGCGAGGAGATGTGCACGAAGCGCGGCACTCCGACTTCCCGCGCGGCTGTGACGACATTGCGGGTGCCGTCGATGTTGACCCGATCGAAATCGGCCGGGTCACCGGCCATGGACACCTTGGCCGCCAGGTGCACCACGGCGTCCTGGCCGGCACCCGGCACGTCGGCGGCGCTCTGCGCAGCACCGTCCTGGCCGGCCCTCGGGCCCGGAGCGGCGGCGCCGGCCATGGCTCTGGCCACCGCCTCGGAATCGGTGGTGGAGCCCAACACATCGTGTGCGCCGTCCACCCCGGAGGGCCGCCGCTGCAGGGTGGTCACCGTATGCCCGGCTGCCACCAGGGCGCGTGCCACCGAAGAGCCCAGCAGGCCCGAGGCCCCCGTCACCAGGACGCGCATCAGAACTTCCTCACCGGACCGCCCGCCAGCACTGAGGCCGCCCAGTCGGCCAGTGCCGAGCGGTCGATCTTGGAGTTGTGGCGGATGTCCGTGGGGAATTTCGGCGGGACCAGTACGGCTGCCACGTCCAGGCCCAGGACCCGCTGCGCCGTGTAGCGGACCTGCTCGGTGATCTCCAGGGGAGCCTGGCCCGGCTCCGGCATCTCGGCGGTGGGTTCGAGCACCACGACGATCGCCTGGGTGCCCACCGGCCCGACGCCCACCGCGGCACAACGGGTGACCCCGTGCAGTTCGTCGACCACTGCCTCGATCCCGCCGGGGCCCACGGGGCCCGCCGGCGCGGTGATGACGTGCTGGACGCGTCCTTCCAGCCAGACCCGCCCGGAGGTGTCGATATGGCCGATGTCATTGGTGCGGTGCCAGGTCAGCCCCAGGGCGGTATCGCGCTTGGACTGCTCATCGGTCTTCCACAGATTGTCGTAGCCGGCCTTGATGTGCGGGGCGCTGACGACGAATTCGCCCAGCTTGCCGTGGGCTTCCCGATCCAGGAGCAGCTCCTCGGCGGGCACGCCCTGAGAGTCCAGCGGTGCCAGGGCCAGGTGCACACCGGGGATCGGAGTGCCGACGCAGACCCCGTGATCGTCCTGGTCGGCGGCTGCCGCGGCCACTCCGTCGCGATCGATGTCGGTCAGCAGCAGGCCCTCGGTCATTCCGTAGGGCGAATGGATTTGCGCGCGTGGGAACCAGTGGGTCAGCTCGTCCATCAGCGATAGCGGTACGGGGGCGCCGGCGGAGAGCACCAGATCGATGCGCCCGAAGGCCTCGAGCTGTTCGGCGTCGAGTTCATCGGCGGTGGCCACGACGTTCGTCCAGGCGGCGGGGGACGCGAAGGCCATGGTGCAGTCGGCCGCGGAGATCGCATCGGCCAGGGCCGCGGCCCTCAGGGTGCGCGGCTTGGTCACCGACATGTCCGGGGTGACGCTGGTGGCGCCCAGACCGGGTCCGAACAGTGCGAAGGGCGCGAAGCCCGCCACCAGGCCGGATCCGCGTTCCACGTGGAACCGCGAGCCCAGCAGACGGATCAGTTCGCCGAGCCTGCGGTGCGTATAGCGCACGCCCTTGGCCGGGCCCGTGGAGCCGGAGGTGAAGAGGATCGCGGCGTCGTCGTCGAGTCCCGGAGCCTGCTCGCCCACCAGCGCGGCGGCACTGCGGCCCGGTGCCTTCATATCCTGGCGGGGTACCGGGGTACGGGACAGTTCGGTCAGGCTGGTCTCCACGCGCAGGCCCTTGCGGGCCAGCAGGCCCATGGGGCTCACGGAGATCCGGCGGCCCGGCCAATTGCCGCCGCGTGCCAGGGCCAGGCCGGGGGCCTCGCCGATGATCCACTGTGGGTCGGCGGACTTGATCGCCCTGGTCATCCCCGCCGGGCCCAGGCCGGCGTCGGCGACGACGGCCACGCCGCCGGCCTTGAGCACGGCATAGGCCGCGGCCGTCAGATTGTTGCCGGGGGTCACCAGCAGGCTGACCCGGTCGCCCTTCTGCAGGCCCAGCTGCCCCAGGCCCTTGGCGATGGCATCGACCACGCCGGCCAGGTGGGCCCAGCTGATCGCCTGGGCCGGCCGCTTGGTCATATCGACGCTGGCCACGGCGCGTTCGGCGCCGCGGGCGGCCAGCGCGTCGAAGATGAAGGGCGGATCGTCGGCCTCGGGGTCGGTATCGGCCGCAGCGGCCCCCGCCGGGGCCGAGGCCGCATCGGACCGGGCGCCTGTACCGTCCTGGTCCGGCGCCTCGGCTCCGGCTCCGGCCGCGGCGCCGGTACCGGATGCAGTGCCGGCAGGGGTGTCCGCGTGGGGGACGTGCTGTTCCAACCAGTCGAAGACGAGCCCGGCATAGGGGACGTCCTCGGTGAACAGGTGGTTGAACTTCTCGAAGCGGTGCAGGTCAGCCTGCGGCAGGCGCTGGCGCAAATCCCGCAGATAGCGTTCCAAGAAAACCGGGTCCTTCGGCCCCCACAGCAGCAGCGCGGGACCCTCATAGGCGGCGATGTCCGCACCGATCCGCTGGAGTTCGGCATCGGAGGGGTGCGAGGCGTCCACCGGGATGTCGGCGACGAAGGCGCCGATCCCACCGCGATCGCGCGGATGTCGATACGGCGAGCGGAAGGCCCTGCGAGTGGTCCGGTCCATGGATTCCGACAGCGACAGGCTCACCCGCAGGAAAGCGTCGGTCAGCACGGTCGAGGTGGGTAGCAGGCCGCCGGCCAGGGCCGCCTGCAGGGGAGCGGGCACCGGGGCCGACTCCGGCTGGTGCACTGCGGTATTGCAGCTGATGACCGCGTCGATCAGGTCCGTATTGCGGGTTGCCCAGCCCAGGCTGATGACCCCGCCCCAGTCGTGGCCGATCGTCACGAGCCGCTGGGTGGAGGGCGCTTCGGGCAGGATCGCGTGGACCACGGCGTCCAAGTCGCCCACCCGCTCGGCCAGCCGGCGGTAGCCCTCGCCCCGGGGAGAGGGCAGGGCGTCGTGTTCGAGGCGCTCGGAGTACCCCATCTCCAGCTGGTCCACCGCGACCACGCGCCAGGCGCCGGCGTTCGCCTCGGCACCGGTGCTGCCCGATGTCCCTGTGCCCGCACGGCGCAGGGACTCGGCGGCCAGCCGGCGCCACATATAGGACCAGGTCGGATTCCCGTGCACCGCCACGATGGTGCCGGTCGGTTCGATCCCGGCCTCGCGCAGCGCCGGCAGGGTGTCGAGCAGGTGGAAGGTGTGGGGGCCATCGGCCGTGCGCACCGTCAGGATCCGCGACCAGCGCGCGTCCCATTCGGGCAGGCCGTCGACTGTGGTGGCGGGCCGTGCGGGAAGCCTCACCAGATGATCTCCGTCATCGCGGTGTTCAGACCGGAGCCCACGCCCATGGCCAGCACCCGGTCGCCGGCGGACAGGGAGTCGACCTGTCGGGCCAGGGTGATGGGCAGGGAGGCCGGGCCCACATTGCCCAGCACGGGATAGGTCTTGGGCATCTTCGCCGGATCCAGGTCGACCGCGCGGGAAATGGCGTTGGAGTGGACGTTGGACACCTGGTGGGTGACGTAGCGGTCCATATCGGACCAGTCCCAGCCGTTGGCCTGGGCCTCGTGCCAGGCCGCGGTGACCAGTTCCATGCCATTGGACAGCAGGCCCTGGGTATCGGTGAACATGCCGTTGTGGTCGCCTACGCACAGTCCGTGGTTCCACGTGGCCGCCCGTGTCACCCCGCCTAGGATCCGGTGGCCCTCCGGGTGCCGGTCTGCCCGGCCCAGCACAGCGCCCGCGGCGCCCGAGCCCAGGGTCAGGGAGGCGAACTCGTTGAGGTACTCCTCGCGCGTGATGCCGTCGCGGGAGAGCCGGTTGATCGTGGCGCGCTGCACCCGGGAGGCGTCCTCGCCGGCCACGATGAGCGCATAGTCGATCTGTCCCGAATCGATCATCGTCGCGGCCAGCGTCATGCCGTTGACGAAGCCCAGGCAGGCATTGGCGATATCGAAGTTCATCGCCGAGGTGGGCAGCCCGATCCCGTGGTGGACCGATACCGCGACGGAGGGCTCCAGGGACTCGCGGGTCACCGAGGTGTTGATCATCAGGCCGATCGACTCGGCCGGGACCCCCGACCGGGCCAGCGCATCGCGGCCGGCCTGGGCGGCACCGGCGATGAAATCATGCGGATCGTCCCAGTTGCGGCGCGCGTTCACCCCGGCCACCCGCTGCAGCAGGCGCTTGGGCAGGTGCAGGTGTTCGAGCGTGGAGGCCAGCTCCTCGTCGAACGAATCGGATGTCACTTCATTGGGGGCCGTGACCTCCACGACCGAGAGAAGAGCCACGTTTGAGTGCCGGAATGTCGTGTTGCCGTTCAAAAGCATCCGTTCGTAATTTGTGAGCGCTGTGACCGGACAGCCTGAAAAAGTCTGTAAACAATCCTAGCGCGACACCCCTGAACGTCTGCTGATCCACCCCGTGAGGGCCGCTACATCCGAGGCGGTGACGTCCGCGGCCGTGCCGGTGGTTCTCCCCGTGGTGTCACCGGCGGGTCACACCTCGGCGTCGAGGAAGCGCAGCACCCTGCCCCACATGAGTTCGGCCAGGGCCGCATCGTAGTCGGGCGTCGTGGGGTCGGCGAACAGGTGCCCCGACCCTGGATAGACGAAGTGGGAGGCCTGCGCGCCCGCCCCCGCGACCGAGTCCACCAGGGTCGCCACCTGGCTCGATTCGACCCACGGATCGTCGACGCTGTGATGGATCTGGAGGGGGACCTCGGCCGGCCAAGAGGTGGCCTTGGGCGCCCCGCCGGCATGGAACAGCAGTGCGCCCGCGGCCTTCGGATTGCGCTTGCCCATCGACTGGGCCATCGCCGCCCCCAGGGAGAAGCCGCCGAACACCACGGAGCGTTCGGGGACATCGGCGAGCAGGGCTTCGACCTCGGCCGCGGCCCGGCGCGCTAATTCGGGGAAGGTCGCCTCGTCACGGTAGGCGATCCCGGCGGCGGTGTCGGTGAAGACATGGCCGGAGTAGTAATCGGGGGTGTGGACGGTGTGGCCGGCTGTGCGCAGGCGCTCGGCCATCTCGCGCAGACCCGGGTTCAGTCCCAGGGCGGAGTGGAACAGTACGACGGTGGACATGTGGCCCAGCCTACAGGTGCGGTCCCGGCCGGGGGAAGGACCCGGTGGGCTGATGTGAGCGCGCCGGGCTGATGTAAGAATGAGAAGGTCCAGGGTGGGACTGTTCCGCGGTCGGATGGACGATGCGGAGTCGGGGAGAAGGGGGAAGGCACGTGTCCTTTGTGCCGTTGCTGCCATTCATCATTGTGGCGGTGCTCATCGGGGTGATCCTGCAGCGGCTCTCGGGCACCGGAGTGGGACTGGTCGTCGCACCCGTGCTGACCCTGCTGCTGGGGCCCGCACTGGGCGTGTTCGTGACGAACACCGCGACCATCGTGTCAGGCTTCCTGATCATGTTGGCGGTCTTCCACGAGGTCGACTGGAAGCGCTACCTCATCATCGCGCCCGCCGCCCTGGTGGGCGCCTTTCCCGCCGCGGCGCTGGTGGGGCACACGGACCCCGCCTGGCTCGACATCATCATCGGCGTCATCGTGGTCATCGGCCTGCTGCTGACCTTCGGGGTACCCCGCCTGCCGCATCTGTCGTCCTCCGCACTCACCGGCGCGGCCGGGATCATCGGTGGCTTCCTCAACACCACGGCGGGAGTCGCGGCCCCTGCGATGGTGATCTACTCGAAGTTCGCCCGCTGGAACCAGCGGTCCTTCGCCGCGACCATGCAGCCGACCTTCATGACAATGGGCATCTTCTCCGTGACGGTCAAACTGCTCACCGGCACGGTGACCACCGCACAGCTGCCGCCCTGGTGGATCCTGCCGATCATCGTGGCCACCGTGCTGGTGGGGATGTGGATCGGCGGGGCCGTGGCGAAGGTCGTCACCATGGGTACTGCCCGCGGCACCGCCGTGGTCCTGGCCGGCCTGGGCGGGGTCGTGACGATCGTACGCGGCGTCTTCTTGCTGGCCTGAACCGCTTGAGCCGAATCCCTGGTGAGTCGAACCCCTGGCTGAACGCTTGTTAAGCTGTGGATGGTCCGGCCGCGCGACTGCGCACGGCTGCGGACCCTGCAGCCGATTCAGTCCATGCAAAGGAGCATCATGAACGAACAGACCACCACGGCCACCCACGGCACCGTCGTGACCACCCTGCGCGAGGACGGGGTGGCCCATGTGCGGTTGAACAGGCCCGACAGCCTCAATTCGCTGACCGCCGAGGTCTTCGCCGACCTGGTCGAGGCCGGCACCGGGCTGCGGGGCCGGGCCGAGGTGCGCGCCGTGGCGCTGACCGGCACAGGCCGCGGCTTCTGCTCCGGGCTGGACATGGGGGAGTTCTCCAAAATGGTCGACGGAACCGCTCACCTGGTGCAGGACCTCGCGCCCCTGGGACCGGTCAAGGCCCTGGCCCAGCAGGCCGTCTACGTCTGGCAGTTGTTGGAGGTCCCCGTGGTAGCCGGCATCGACACCGTGGCGATGGGTGGGGGCCTGCAGCTGGCACTGGCGGCGGACATCCGCGTGGCCCAGCCGAACGCCAAGCTGTCGATGATGGAGATCAACTGGGGCCTGGTCCCCGATATGTGCGGCACCCAGCTGCTCCCGCCGTTGGTGGGCCTGGGCCGGGCCAAGCACCTCATCATGACGGGGCGGACCGTGCTGGGCAGCGAGGCCCTGAGCCTGGGCCTGGTCGAAGAACTGGCCGAGCAGGCGGCCCAGCGGGCACTGGAGTTGGCGGGGGAACTGGCCGCCGGCTCACGTCCGGCGCTGGTCTACGCCAAGGAGCTGACGAATCTGGCGGTCGACCCCTCCGCGACCCTGGAGACCGGTTTCGCCAGGGAACAGGATGCCATCGGCGAGCTCATCGGCGGCGCCGAACAGGAACGGGTGGTGGCCCGCCGGATGGCCCAGCTGAAAGCCCGCAAGGGCTGAGAGCCCGCCGGTTAGACCTGGGGCCGGTCATTGCGCACCGGGACGATGGACCGGTGCGCGCTCGCAGCCCGCACCGCATCCCAGCCGCCCAGGTCCACCAGTTCTTCGAGCAGCGTGCGGGTCGGGCGCATGAGCAGCAGTTCGCCGGCACCCCCGCGCTCCAGCAGGACCGCCGCGGGCAGCCACTCCGAGCGCTTGGCCTCGGTCGTGGTGTTGCGCAGCAGCCCGGCGGCCGAGGCCGGGGCGACGTAGAAGTACGTGTCGAAGCGCCGCGGTGGTCCGGGCGGGGTGACCCAGTTGGCCCAGGGGAGCAGGCAGTCGCTCGGCAACAGGGAACCGGTCTCCTCCTCCACCTCGCGCCTGCCGCAGGCCAGCAGCACGGCAGGGTGCAGCGGCACAGCCGCCATATCGGTGGCGGCCCAGGCCCGCTCGTGCGCTGCGAACCGTGCGGAGTCGAACCCCTGCTCGGCGGCCCTGGCCTGGGCCCTGGCGTAGTCGACCGGATCAACGCGGCCGCCGGGGAAGACCACCGCGCCGGCGGCGAAGTCCATCGTCTGCACGCGGTGCTGGACGAAGACCTCGGGGCCGGAGGAACCGTCGCGCACGACCAGGACGCTGACGGCCGGACGGATCGGGACGGGTGTACCGGTCGGGACGTTCATGCTGCACTCCTCTTGGATGAGGCCTCGGCCGCGGCGGCCGTGAACTCCGCGTGGATCTCGGGATCGTGGCGATGGGTGCACATGCTGACGACCATACCCACTGCCGTGGCCAGGATGAAGGCCGGCAGCAGCTCGTAGAGCTCGAAGAGGGTCCCGGGCAGATAGTGCCAGACGAAGACAACCACGGTGCCGGTGAGCATCGCGGCCAGGGCGCCCCAGTTCGTCAGCTTCGGCCAGAACAGGCTGAGCAGGACGACCGGGCCGAAGGCCGCGCCGAAGCCCGCCCAGGCGAAGCTGACCAGGCCCAGGATCGTGTCATTGGGGCTGATCGACATGAGCATGGCGATCAGCGCGATCACCAGCACCCCGACACGACCCAGCACCACCAGTGTCCGGCCCGATGGCGGGGTCCGCCGGAAGGCCCGATAGATGTCCTCGACCAGGGCCGAGGAGCACACGATGAGCTGGCTGGACAGGGTCGACATGATGGCCGCGAGCACGGCCGCCAGCACCAGGCCCGCCACGAAGGGGTGCAGCAGCACCTGGCTGAGCAATAGGACGACGGTCTCCGGGTCGGCCGGGGCCGACCCGAACTTCTGGAAGTAGGCGATGCCGACGAAGCCCGCAACCACGGCGCCGGCCAGGGACAGGAATTGCCAGCCGGTGGCGATGCGGCGGGCCGAGGCGGCCTCGGCGGACGAGCGCAGCGCCATGAAGCGCACGACGATGTGCGGCTGGCCGAAGTAGCCCAGGCCCCAGGCCAGGCCCGATGCGATGGTGATGACGACGGTGGTGGCATCGAAGTGGCCGGCGCCCAACCAGGACAGGTTCGCCGGGCTGACCGTCTCCACGATCGTCGCGGTCTGGGAGAACCCGCCGATTGTCACAATGGCGACGATGGGCACCGCGACCAGGGCGACGACCATCATCAGCCCCTGGGCCACGTCCGTCATGGAGGCCCCCAGGAAGCCGCCGAAGAGCGTATAGGCCAGGGTGATGACGGTGACCAGCAGCATGCCGAACATGTAGTCCCCGCCGAAGGAGCTCTCGAAGAACTTGCCGCCGGCAACCATTCCGGAAGAGGCGTAGAGCGTGAAGAAGACCAGGATGATGATGCTGGAGACGGTGCGCAGCAGCCGGGACCTATCGCGCAGTCGGTTCTCGAAGAAGCTGGGCAGGGTGATCGAATTGTTCGCGATGTAGGTGTAGGAGCGCAGCCGGGGCGCGACGATCCGCCAGTTCAGGTACGAGCCGATGAGCAGACCGACGGCGATCCAGGCCTCGATCAGGCCGGTCGCGTAGATGGCACCGGGCAGTCCCATGATGAGCCAGCCGGACATATCGGAGGCCCCGGCGGAGATCGCTGCGACCCACGGCGGCAGATTCCGCCCGCCCAGCATGTAGTCCTCGTGGTCGCTGGTCCTGCGCCAGCCGAGGTACCCGATGAACAGCATGGCGGCGAAGTACAGGCCCAGTGCCGTGTACAGGAAGATCTGGGAGGACAAGGGGGCTCCTTCAAAGGGGATGGTCATTCCCCAGAGTGCCAGAAGTCGCCACCGGCCACATCTTGGAATCGTCTGGTGGGACTGGTTAGGATGATGTCGAGCGCTGAACGAACGCTCACTAGCGGGTCTTGGAACCCGCGGCAGGATCGACGCAATGGATCGATACGACGATCCGCACGATGATTCGACAATGATTCGCACGAGGACGAAGGAGACCATTATGGTGCGCGAGATCAAGGGCTATGACGGCCTGATGGAACTGGTCGGCCAGGAGCTGGGCAAGAGCGACTGGTTCGAGGTCACGCAGGAGCGTGTCAACATGTTCGCCGATGCCACCGGCGACCACCAGTGGATCCACATCGACCAGGAGAAGGCGAAGAACGGCCCCTTCGGCACGACGATCGCCCACGGTTTCCTGACCCTGTCCCTGCTGCCCGTCCTGGGCGCCCAGGTGCAGAAGGTCACCGGTATGAAGATGGCCATCAACTACGGCTGCAACAAGGTCCGCTTCCCCAGCCCCGTGCCGGTGGGCTCGAAGGTCCAGGACACGATCGTGCTCAAGGAGGTCAACCGGAAGCCCTCCGGCATCCAGGTGGTGATGGAACACACGATCGCCATCGAGGGCGCCGAACGTCCCGCCTGCGTGGCGGAATCGGTCACCGTCATGGTCGAGGAGTAACCGACTCCGCAGCACGGCCGGCGGCGCGGATGATGCCGCGCGCCAGCCGGTCGGCCGGCGTCCCGGCCGCCTCCCGGCGCACGGAAACCCAGGCCTGTGGGGCCTCGGCGCCTCGGTCGATCCGGTGCAGGCGCAGCCGGGCGTCGGTGCGGTAACTGCCGGCGACCGGCCCCGGTACCAGGGATACGCCCAGCCCGTGTGCCACCATCTCGACGGCGGCGGCCCAGCTGGTCGTCTCGTGTTCGATCCGCGGCTCGAAGCCCGCGGCCCGGCAGATCCCCACCACGTGCTCGTAGTACAGGGGAGAGGCGCTGCGCCGGAAGATGACATAGGGCAGGCTAGCGGTCTGCGCGACGGTCGTGACCGTCTCGGTCGCCCCCGTGCACAGCCAGAATCCCTCCTGCGAGGCCTCACGGCAGTCGACCAGGGGCGAATCCAGCGGCATGTGCCCGCAGGCCACATCGATCTCGTGGCCCAGCAGCATATCGCTCTGCGCGGCCGAGGACGCCTCAACCGTCTTGACGATGATTCCCGGATTGTGCCGGGTGAAGTTCCTGATCGCCTCGGGCAGCCCGCGGTGGACGAAGGTCATCACGGTTCCGACGGTCAGGGTCGAAGCCGCCCCCGTGCGCAGCTGCAGTGCGCGCGCGTTGAAATCCTGGGCGGCGCCCACCGCCGCCTTGGCGTACGGCAGGAGTGCCGCGCCTGCTGCGGTCAGTACGGTCGCGGGCGCCCGATGGAACAGCGGCGTGCCGACGAAGTCCTCGAGCCGTTTGAGTTCGGCGCTGAGCGCCGGCTGCGAAATCCCCACCTCGTCGGCGGCCGCCTGGAACTTGCCGTATTCGGCCAGCGCCACGAAGTATCGGAGGCGTTTCAGGCTGGGCTCGACGATAGCCATTGCTTATATCCCATAGTCACAACCTCTTTGTTTCCGCGGTCTCCCACGCGATAGCTTGATTTCAACCTATCAAAGGAGATTATGGTGGATACGACCGTGGCCGACGATACGTCGGTGGTGCCGGACAGCTTCGGGATCGACCGGTTCGCCGACGACACCTCGTTGCGCAGCCTGCTGCCCCTCTACATCGACGACCGGCTGCTGGAACATCTGCGCCCGACCCTGACAGCGCTGGGCCCGCGGCTGGGCGGCGAGCTCGATGAGCTGGCCGGGATCGCCGACCGCAATCCGCCGGTGCTGCGCCCGCGCACCAGAACCGGCCAGGACCTCGAATCCGTCGAGGTCCACCCCGCCTACCGCGCCCTGCAGCAGGTGGCATACGGAGATCTGGGGATGGCGGCGATGAGCCACCGGCCCGGCGTCCTGGGCTGGCCCGAGGTGATGCCCCCGGTGGTCAAATACCTGTTCTTCTACCTCTTCGCACAGGCGGAGTTCGGACTGGAATGCCCTGTGTCCATGACCGATTCGCTGACCCGGGTGCTGCGGAAGTTCGGCTCGCAGCAGCTGCAGGAGCGCTATCTGCCAGGGCTGACCAGCACCGATCTGGACACCCTGCTCCAGGGCGCGATGTTCATGACCGAGCAGGGTGCGGGCTCCGACACCGGCCGGATCGAGACGAGTGCTGTGGACAACGGTGACGGCACCTGGTCGTTGCACGGGCAGAAGTGGTTCTGTTCGAACGTCGACGCCGAACTCTCCATGGTCCTGGCCCGCCCGGCCGGGGCCGGCGAGGGCATCAAGGGCATCGGCTTGTTCTTGCTGCCGCGCCACCTGCCCGACGGCACGCAGAACGCCCAGCGGATCGTCAGGCTCAAGGACAAACTGGGGACCCGTTCGATGCCGTCGGGCGAGGTCAGCCTGGACGGTGCCACGGCCTATCTGGTGGGGGAGCTGGGCCAGGGCTTCAAGCAGATGACCGATATGATCAACCCCTCGCGCCTGTCCAACGGGGTCCGCTCGGCCGGGCTGATGCGCCGCGCCTTCGCCGAGGCCCGTTATGTGTGCGCCAACCGCGAGGCCTTCGGTAGCACCCTGAACAAGCTGCCGCTGCAGCGCCGACAGCTGGCGAAGCTGCTGCTGCCGACCGAGCAGGGCCTGTCCATGGTCTTGCATACCGCCGACGTCTATGCGAAATCCGAGGCCGGGGACTCCCGTGCCACCGCGGTGCTGCGGATCCTCACACCCCTGCTGAAGTTCCGCACGACCCGCGACGCGCGCAAGGTCACCGCGGATGCGATGGAGGTGCGTGGGGGAGTGGGCTACATCGAGGAGTTCGGCGACGCCCGTGTCTTCCGCGATGCCCAGCTCGGCTCGATCTGGGAGGGCACTTCGAACATCGTGGCCCTGGACGTGATCAGGGCGGCCCACCGGTCCGAATCGCTCAAACCGCTGATCGGCCATCTGCAGGACCTGCTGGCCGAGGCCGCAGGCACCGGAGCCGCCGGTGATGGCGCGCCCGCCGGCAGCGTGCCGGCGGTGCTGCACGGGCATCTGGAGGAGTTGACCGGGCGCATCATGCACCTGCTCGAACTGCTGCCCATGGGAACGGAGCAGGAGCGGGTCCGGCAGGCGGCCTCGGCGACCTACCACCTGGTTAGCGCCATCGTCCTGACCTGGGAGGGCGCCCACGTCGGGCAGCGGTCCGGGGACTGGACGCGCCTGGTCCTGGCGGCCCTGGTGGTGCGCCACAAACTGCTGCCGCAGGATCCGCTGGAACCCGCCGCCGACGACGCCGAGGTGATCGACGACCTGGTCGCGGGCGTTCCGTTCGACCGGGAACGGGCCCGGGCGGCCGTCGAATCGATCCTGGCGGGGACCCGATGAGCGGGGCGCTTGAGGGCATTGTCGTCGTCGACCTCTCGCGGATCCTGGGTGGGCCCTACTGCACACAGATCCTGGCCGATCACGGCGCCACCGTGGTCAAGGTCGAGCCGCCGTCAGGCGATGACACCCGTAGCTGGGGCCCGCCGTTCATCAGAGAAGGGGTGTCGGCCTACTTCGCCGGGATCAACCGGAACAAGGACTGCATCACCCTCGATCTGCGCACGCCCGGCGGGATCGCACAGCTGGAGGAGCTGCTGGCCGGCGCGGATGTGTTGGTGGAGAACTTCAAGACCGGCACCCTGGCGAAGTGGGGGCTGGACCCGGTCACGGTGCTTCCCGAGCGGTTCCCGCGGCTGGTCCACTGCAGCATCACCGGCTTCGGTGACGACGGTCCATTGGGCGGACTGCCCGGCTACGATGCGATCATCCAGGCGATGTCCGGACTCATGTCGGTCAACGGCACGCAGGATTCGGGGCCGACGCGCATCGGGATGCCGGCTGTGGACATGGTGACCGGTATGAATGCCGCGCTGGGGATCCTCATGGCCCTGCAGGAAAGGCAGCGCAGCGGGTCGGGCCAGCGGGTCGAGGCCACGCTGTTCGACTCCGGGCTTTCCGTGATGCACCCGCATCTGCCCAATTACTTCGCTTCGGGGGCCGAACCCCGGTTGACGGGCAACGACCATCCGAACATCGCGCCCTACTCCGCCTACCTCACGGGTACGGGCCCGGTCTACATCACGGCGGGCAATGACGGGCAGTTCGCCCGGCTGGTCGAGTTCCTGGGGGCCGCTGACCTCGCCGCCGATCCGCGGTTCTGTGATAACGCGGCCCGACTGGGCCATCGGGCGGAACTGCGCGAGGCCCTCGAGGGGCTGCTGGCCGACCACGATGCGCAGGAGGTCGCGGCGGAACTCATGGCCATCGGCGTGCCCGCCGGTCCGATCCTGAACGCGGCCCAGGTGGTGCAGCACCCGCACACCGCGCACAGGGGGATGATCGTCGAGTTCGACGACGGGTCCCGCCAGGTGGCCTCGCCGATCAAACTGACGCGCACCCCGGCGACCTACCGGCACCCGGCGGCCGAACAGGCCCGCTGAGCACGCCGACCCGTCACATATGTGGGTCCTCCACCCGGAGAACCCACATATGTGACGGGTCGGTGCTGTGGGTGGGGTCAGCGGCCCAACAGTTGATCGCTGATAATGCGCATCTGGATTTCCGAGGAGCCCTCGAAGATCTTCGTCAGGCGGGCATCGCGCCAGTAGCGCTCCACCGGGAAGTCCTTCGTATAGCCGGCGCCGCCGTGGATCTGGAGCGCCTGGCTGGTGACGTACTCGCTCATCTCACCGGCCAGGTACTTCACCATGGCCGCTTCTTTGTCGCAGCGGTTGCCCGTGTCGATATCGCTGGCCACGGAGTACATGAGTTGGCGGCAGGCCTCGATCCTGGCGGCCATATCGGCGATTTTGAAGCGCAGGTGCTGGAAGTCGGCCAGTTCGTGGCCGAACTGGCTGCGCACGTGCACATAGTCGATCGCGGCGTCCAGGGCGGCCTGGGCCAGGCCGATGGAGCGCGCAGCGGTGTGGGCGCGGCCGACTTCCAAGCCGGAGACGGCCAGGTAGAAGCCGCGGTCCTCTTCGCCCAGCAGCGCATCGGCGGGCAGCCGGAAGTCATCGAAGGACAGCTCCCAGGTATGCCAGCCGAAGTAGCCGATCTTCTTCACGGGGTTGCCGCTGATGCCCTTGGGGAACTTCCCGCGCTCCTTCTCGACGAGGAAGCAGGAGATGCCGCGGTGGCGTTTGCTCGGGTCGGGGTCGACCGAGGTGCGGGCGAAGAGGACGAGGTAGTCTGCCATGTCGGCGTAGGTACACCACATCTTGGTGCCGTTGATGACCCATTCGTCGCCGTCGCGTTCTGCCTTGCACTGGATGTTGGCGACGTCGGAGCCCGCTTCCGCCTCGGACAGGGCGTAGGCGCCCAGGTATTCGCCGGTGGCCACCTTCGGCAGGAGGCGGGCCTCCTGTGCGGGGGTGAACCCCCCGCCCATGCCATTGCCGCGGGCCAGCAGGCCGGCCACCGACATCCAGTTCCGGGAGAGTTCCTCGGCCACGAGGCAGTATTCGAAGACGCCCAGGCCGAGGCCCCCGTATTCTTCCGGGATCATGATGCCGAAGAATCCGAGCTCGCCCATCTGGGCGACGAGTTCTTCCGGGAACTGGCCCTCAACGGGGTCAAGTTCGTTGGCGATGGGCCGGACGACTTCGTCGGAGAACTGCCTGGCCATGGCCTGGAGTTCGACGCGGTCCTCGGTCATATAGTGCGGTGTTCCCGGACGGGGGCGTGGCTTGTGCGTCATGGTTGATCCCTTCTTCAGATGATCCCGCGGTCGCGCAGACCGGCGATCTCCTTGTCGTTCATGCCCAAATCCTCGGCCAGTACGCGCTGGGTGTCGGCGCCGAAGACTACGGGCCGGTCCGCCCGCGGCGCGTATCCGTCGACCCGGATGGCCGAGGTCCCGACCACCAGATCGCCGAGTTGGCCCCCAGCGGTCCGGTACAGTCCGGCGGCGGGCGCCGTGCCGACAGCCGCCGCCACCTGGGTCGGGGTGCGGTAGGCCGCTGCCAGGCCGCCGGCGGCGCGCAGGGCCGCGAGCGCCTCGTCAGTGGTGTGGGCGGTGAACCAGCCGGAGACCACTGCGACGATGAGCTCGCGCTGGGTGTAGCGCACGCCCTCGTCGGCGAAGTCCACGTCCAGGCTCTGCGCCAGGGCGGCGAACACCTCTTCGGTGCCCGTCACCTTCTGCAGTGCGGCCCACTGGCGCTTGGTGATGCCCACGACGATGATCCTGCCGTCGCGGGTGGCGAAATCCTGACCGAAGGTGCCGTAGACGTGGTTGCCCACCTTGGGGCGGCCGCCGGCTGCCCGCAGCGTCTCGGAGTACCAGCCCAGGTCGGCCACCGAGGTGCGGGCCACGTCCTCCAGCGAGATCTCCTCGAACACGCCGCGGCCCGTGGTGGCCCGCTGCAGCAGTCCGGTGACCACGGCGGTCGCGGCCATCTGCCCGCACAGCAGGTCCCAGGCCGGCAGGGCGTGGCTGGTGGGGCGGGGGTCCGCGGCCGGTCCCGTGATGGTGGGGATACCGGATTCCGCGTTGACCGTGTAGTCCACCGCGGGTCCGCCGTCGGTGGAACCCAACACCTTGACGTGGATCAGATCGGGTCGGTTCGCGCGCAGCACCGCATCGTCGAGGAAGGCGCGGCCCACGCTGTTCTCCACGAACACGCCGCGATCGTCGCCGGGGGCGGTGATGAGTGCCTGCGCCAATTCCTTGCCGCGGGGGTCGCGCATATTGAGCGCGACCGATTCCTTGGCCCGGTTGGCCGTGTGCCAGAACAGGGAGTCCCCGCTATCGGCCAGCGGCCAGCGGCCGAAGTCGGGCCCACCGCCGAGTGGATCGATCCGGATCACCCTGGCGCCCAGCTTGGCCAGGTGTAGGCAGGCGGTGGGGGCGGCCACGAAGGAGGCGTTCTCCACGATGGTGGTCCCGGCCAGGGGCAGGGTCCCCTCCGGCGGCGTCCCGGCCGCGGTCCGGCCTTTCGGTGTCTGCGCTTCGCCCATGGTTCAGGCCTCCAGCCGCTCGAAGACCGCGGCGATGCCCTGGCCGCCGCCGATGCACATGGTCTCCAGGCCATAGCGGGACCCGCGTCGGTCCATCTCGTGGAGCAGGGTCGCCAGGATCCGGCCGCCCGTGGCGCCCACGGGGTGGCCCAGGGAGATGCCGGAACCGTTGACGTTGAGGCGCTCGGCCATATCGGCCTCGCTCAGTTCCCATTCCCTAGTGCAGGCCAGCACCTGTGCGGCGAAGGCCTCGTTGAGTTCGATCAGGTCGATATCGCCCAGGCTCAGACCCGCGCGCTCCAGGGCGGCAGCGGTCGCCGGGACCGGTCCGATTCCCATGGTGCGCGGCGGCACGCCGGCCACGCAGAAGCCCACGACCTTGGCATAGGCCTTCAACCCCAGGGCCTCGGCACGGTCCCTGGTCGTCACGATGCAGGCCGAGGCGCCGTCGTTCTGGCCCGAGGCGTTGCCGGCGGTCACGGTGGCCTCCGGGTCGACCCCGCGCCGCAGCGGCTTCAGACGGGCGAGCTTCTCCTCGGTGGAGTCGGGGCGGATGTGCTCGTCGAGGACGACCCGCTGTTCCGGCTGTTTGCGGGTGGCCGGCAGGATGATGGGCACCATCTCATCGGCGAACCGACCCGCTGCGGTGGCGGCTGCGGCCTTGCGGTGGGAGGCGGCAGCGTAGCGGTCCTGTTCCTCGCGGCCGATCGAGTATTCGACGCGCAGGTTCTCGGCGGTTTCGATCATCCCGCCGGGCACCGGGTAGTCCGAGCCGCCCGCGGTCAGGCGTCCGCGCACCAGGCTGTCCTTCATCGTGACATTGCCCTGGCGGATGCCCCAGCGCATCTCCTCGTTGAAGAAGGGCGCGCGGCTCATGGATTCGGCTCCGCCGGCGATGACGACCTCGGCGAAGCCCGCATTGATCATCGCGTAGGCGTCGGCGACCGCCTGCAGGCCGGAACCGCAGCGGCGGTCCACCTGCCGGCCGGGGACCGTCACCGGCATGCCCGCGTCAAGGGCGACCACGCGGCCCAGGGCCGGGGCCTCCATCTGGGGATAGCAGTGGCCGAAGATCACATCGTCGACGACGGCAGGCGGCAGGCCGGTGCGCTCCAGCAGACCGGTGAGGACCTGCCGGCCGAGTTCTTGGACGGGGACGTCCTTGAACTGTCCGCCGAAGGCTCCGACGGGGGAGCGCAGGGGTTCGCAGATGACGATTTCCATGGATGCTGTTCCTTTCAGCGCAGGTAGAGGCGCACGGTGTCGATTTCGTCGCGCAGCAGGTGGACCTCGTGCGCGGTGGGCTCCTGGGTCCGGCTCAGGTTCTCGGCGACCCGCAGGTCCCAGCCGGTCTGGGCCAGGACCTCGTCGACGCTCACGCCGGGGTGGACGTGGGTGAGTTCGAGTTCCGCCATCCGGTCCGGCCGTTGCAGGATCCCCAGCGGGGTGATGACGGTGCTGACCCCGTAGCCCACCGGCGGGATGCCGTCGGGGTCCGCGGCCGCGGCCACCGGCGAGGGCGAGGTGACGAAGTCCAGCTGCGCGGGCAGGGCGGCCGGGTCGTGGCGGCGCATGATGACGAAGACCTCGCCGGCGTTGGCCATGATGTCGGCCGCCCCGCCGGAGCCCGGCAGGCGGACCGTCGGCTTGTCCCAGGAGCCGATGAACGAGGTGTTCAGCGAGCCGTGGCGGTCGATCTGGGCCGCGCCCAGGAAGCCCACGTCCACATTGCCGCCCTGCAGCACATAGCCGAACAGGCCCTGCATGCTCAGCACGGCCTCGGCGCCGGAGACGACCACGGAGTCCGCGATGCCCTCGGCCATGGCCTCCGGATGGGCACCGGATACACCGGATTCGTAGATCAGCTCGACATCGGGGTTGACGGTCCGGGCGGCCAGATCGACGGCCAGGGTGGGCAGTCCCACCCCGGCGAAGACGGTGTTGCGTCCGCGCAGCATCTTCGCCGCGGCGCAGACGATGAGTTCGGTCTGCGAGTAGTCGGCGGCCGGGGTGGTTTCGGGAGCGGTCATCTCAGGCGTCCTTTCGCTTCGAGGGTGCGGCGGTCATCCGGCGGCCGTAGTCGACGCTGCCCGAGGGGCGCGGCGCCATTCGCAGCCCGGCCAGGCGCTCGGCGCCGATCGCCGCCAGGTACTCCGCGTGGTCGCCGGTGCCGCGGACGTACCGGTCCAACCAGGCGTGCAGGGCCTCCGGGTCCTTGGAGATCGGAGTCCATTCGCGGTAGAAGGCGTTGTCGCGGTCATAGGAGCCCTGCACATACGAGGGGTGGGCGCCGGTGGGCACTTCGCATACGGCATCGACGGCGTGCGCGGGGATCAGCGTGCGGTTGGGGTCGGCGCGGATCACCTCGTCGTCGACGACCTCTTCGACGGTGACGATCGTCTTCCGGCCGGCGTAGGCGGCCTCCTGTTGGGCGCCGGTGATGCCCCAGATCTGGGCATTGCCGCGGCGGTCGGCACGCTGGGCGTGGATGATGGTGACGTCCGGGTTCAGGGGCGGCACGACGTAGGCGCGGCCGCCGGAGTACGGATCGGGCACCGACCGGATCTCCGGGTTGATCTTCGGGATGTCCGAGCCGGTGAAGGAGCGGATCGGCACGAAGGGCAGGCCCGCGGCCCCGGCATGGTAGCGCAGCACCATCGCGTGGTGGGAGTATTCGGATACCGGCAGCGGGGCCGGGTCGTGGTGTTCGATCCGGCGGCGCAGTTCGTACAGGCTGCCGGCCGAACCGGAGGCGAAGAACGAGCAGACCATCGAGGAGACCGCGCCCGCTGCGACTAGCATGTCGCTGAGCAGGTCGGGGGTCATCCGGCACAGTTCGAGGTCGGTGATGCCCTGGCGGATGATCTCGTGGCCGGCGGCGAAGGGGATCAGATGGCTGAACCCCTCGAGCGCGATGCTGGACCCCGGTTGGACATGGGTGCGGATGGCCGTAGTCAGATCGACTACTTTGTCGTCATGCATGGGTTTCCCTCGGATCGATTTTCAAGACCTCGTCGTCTTGGTACAGATTAAACCTATTTTTGGAAGTAAACAAAGGGGAATTCATTCCTAATATGCAACAATATGTGTCATGGAAGTTCAACAGGCCCGTGCCTTCCTGACTGTTGCCCAGGAACTGCACTTCGGCCGAGCCGCCGAACGACTGGGTATGGCGCAGCCCCTGCTATCGCGGACCATCCGGGCATTGGAGGAGGATCTGGGCTGCTCTCTGTTCGCCCGGACCACCCGCAGTGTCGCGCTGACCTCCACCGGATACGCCCTGCTGGACCCGGCCCGGCGCCTGCTGGACGATGAGCGGGAGGCCAGGGAGGTGGTGCGCAGGGCCACCAGTGGTCAGGCCGGGTTCGTCCGGTTCGGCTTCTCAAATGTCTCCTCGAAGTCCCTGGCTGCCCGCCTGGTGGCCCAGGTGCGGCTGCGGTATCCGGGGATCGAGTTCGAACTGCACTCCACAGTCTTCGCTGAGGAGGGGGTGGCCGAACTGATCTCCGGGGGGCTGGACCTGGCGCTGGTGCGCTGGGCTGCACAGCCGCCCGGCGTCTCTGGGCGCCCCGTGCTCGTCGAACACCCGGCGGTGGCCCTGCCCACCGGGCACAGGCTGGCGGGGCGGAAGAGTCTGCGCATCGCCGAGCTGGCCGATGAGGACTTCGTGATGCTCCCGGCCCATCCGAACTCGAGCCTGCGCGAAACCGCCCTGCGGCTGTGCCTGAAAGCCGGGTTCTCCCCGCACGTGGTGCAGGAGGCACCCGATTCCCAGACCGTCACCGCACTGGTCTCGGCGGGATTGGGGGTGACGATCACCTCGGATTCGGTGGTGACCGGCAGCCGTGAACCGGATATGGTCACGGTGCCCATCGACGATGAGTCCGAGGCGAATCTGCTCTACCTGGCGCATCCGCGCGAGCGGGTCGAGCCCGCCCTGGCCACGGTGCTCGACGTGGCCGCCGAGGTCCTGCCCACCCTGGCCCGGTAGACCGCTCCGCCCCGGCTCGATGGGGCCGGGGCGGGCAATTCGGGGAGGGGTCAGGAGGCCTGCAGCTCGGCCTCGTCGGCCAGCTCGGCCTTCGAGGACTCGGCTGCGTTCCAGCCGGTCAGGCGCAACAGGATGATCGTGCAGATCAGCGATACCAGCGCGTAGACGGCGGAGAGCACTGCCACCGGCACAATGCTGCCGGTGGAGGTGAAGAGCCACTGGGCGATCGCCGGGGTGCCGCCGCCGATCGTCATCGAGCACAGCTGGTAGGACAGCGAGATGGCCGAATAGCGCACCCGGGTGGGGAAGGCGCGGGCCACGATTCCGCCGATTGCCGCATAGAACAGCGAATGGGGGATCGTCGCCAGGCACATGCCCAGCAGGGCCAGTCCGAACTTGCCGGTCTCGATCGCGAAGAACATCAGCGGCATGAGGATGAATTCGGGGACGACCATCCAGAAGATCGCCTTGCGCATGTCCTTGACCCGGCTGACGATCACGGCGCCGAAGGGCTGGACCATGAACTGCACGATCAGGCCCAGGGTGACCACTCCGAGGAACGTCGACTTGTCGAAGGCCCAGCTGTGCGCGCTGCTCGTCGCCCAGGAGGTGGCGAAGGTGGTCTTGAGGTAGGTGACCTGGACCAGCGGCATGGCGCCGGCGCCCAGCAGAACCAGCACCCAGTGCTTGCGGATGACTTCGAACAGGGGGATCTTGACGGTATCGTCCTGTTCCTTGACCGCCTGCATGGTCTCCGACTCCTCCAGCTTGAGTCGGATCACCAGGCCCACGATGACCAGCACCACGGATGCCAGGAAGGCGTAGCGCCAGCCCATCATGACGAATTGCGGGGTGGGCAGGAAGGCCAGGAAGAAGAACACCGCCGAGGACAGCAGATTACCCGCCGGTGAGCCCTGCTGGGCGAATGCCGAGTACAGGATTCCCTTGCCCTTGGGCGCGTTCTCGCTGGCGATGAGGACGGCGCCGCCCCATTCGCCTCCCACTGCCACGCCCTGGATGACCCGCAGGCAGGTCAGCAGGATCGGGGCCAGGATGCCGATCTGCGCATAGCCGGGCAGTAGACCGACCACCGTCGAGGAGATGCCCATGATCATCAGGGTGACGATCAGTGTGGCCTTGCGGCCGTACTTGTCCCCGAAGTGCCCGAAGATGATCCCGCCCAGGGGGCGGGAGATGAAACCGGCCCACAGCGTGACGAAGGACAACAGGGTGCCGACGCCGTCGGGCAGGGAGTCGGGGAAGAAGAGCTTGCCGAACACCAGCGCGGAGGCGGTGCCGTAGATGTAGAAGTCGTACCATTCGATGGTAGTGCCGATGAAGGCCGCGATACCTGCGCGTCTGGCCTTCTTGGCCTGGTCGTTCTCCGGTATCGCCGGAGTTGATGGAGCCGTTGCCATGGAATCCTCTTTTCGGGCGGCAGTGCCCTTAATGCTTCATTGCGCGATTGCGTGGGGCGGTTCGTGACTGGCGCAACGTTAGGGGCGTCGTGTGGCGGGGGCAAATAACCACGATGACTGGTCGATAACCTGCTGTTATGACCTCGGAACGCACTGGTCGTACGATCGCAATCACGGTATGCTTACCGATAAAGCATAAATCACATCGCCACTTATGCGAACTGCACATGAAACGGTGGTGAGTCGAACCAGGGCCAACGACGGTCCAGGAGAGGGAGCCCAGATGGATGCAACAGAACTCGACGACGTCCTGGCCACGGTCCGCGCCTTCGTCCGTGAGAAGATCGTGCCACTGGAATTGCAGATCGAAGAAGACGATGCGTTCCCACAGGAGATCATCGACGAATCCGCCGAACTCGGCCTGTTCGGTTGGGCCCTGCCGGAGGAATACGGCGGCCTGGGGATGAACGCGGTCCAGGACGCGCAGCTGGCCTTCGAACTGGGCTACACGACGCCCTCCTTCCGCTCCCTGTTCGGCACCAACAACGGCATCGCAGGGCAGGTGCTGGTCAACTACGGCACCCCGGAACAGAAGGAGCAGTGGCTGCCCCGGCTGGCCTCGGGCGAGGTCGTGGCCAGCTTCGCGCTGACCGAACCGGAAGCCGGCTCCGACCCCTCGGGCCTGCGCACCGCCGCCGTTAAGCGCACCGCCACAGACGGCGGTTCCGAATACGTCATCAACGGTTCCAAGCGCTTCATCACGAACGCGGAATCCTCCGATGTGCTCATGGTCTTCGCCCGCACCGATCCGAACGCGGCCGGGTCCAAGGGCATTTCCGTGTTCCTCGTGCCCACCAAGACCCCCGGCGTGACTGTGGGCCCGCACGATCACAAGATGGGCCAGGCCGGAGCCTGGACCTCGGAGATCTTCTTCGACGACGTCGTCGTGCCGGAGGCCAATCTGATCGGCGGGGAAGAGGAGAAGGGCTTCTACGCGGCCATGGCCTCGCTGAACAAGGGCCGTCTGCACATCGGCGCGATCTGCGTGGGCCAGGCCCAGCGGATCCTCGACGAGACCGTCACCTACGCCCAGGACGCCAAGCAGGGCGGCAAGTCGATCGCCCGCTTCGAACTGGTCCAGGGGATGCTGGCCGATATGTACACCGACACCGCGGCCGCCCGTGCCCTGGTGCTCGCCGCAGCCCAACGCTGGGACGAGGAGACGGACCGCAAACTGGGCCCGTCCTCGGCCAAGCTGTTCGCCTCCGAGGCCCTGGGCCGAGTGGCGGATGCCGGCGTGCAGGTCCACGGCGGGATGGGCTATATGCGCGAGACCACGGTCGAGCGCTTCTACCGCCACGCCCGCCTGTTCCGCATCTACGAGGGCACCTCGGAGGTCCAGCGCACGGTGATCGCCCGGCAGCTGGGCAAGGGCGCGCACAAGCCCGTGCTCGGACTCTGACTCACCGAACCCCTGTGACACCCACCCCACGAACGAACCATTTGGAGGAGACAATATGAGCGCACCCATCGGAATCAAGGACCTGCTGGGCGGCAAGGTCGCCGTCATCACCGGCGGCGCACAGGGCCTGGGCCTGGCGATCGCCAAGACCCTGGTGAACTCCGGGGCCAAGGTGGTCCTCGGCGATATGAACGCCGAGGGCGTGGCGGCCGCCGCCACCGAACTGGGCGGGGACTCCGTCGCGGTCGGCGCGGTGTGCAATGTGGTCGACCTGGCCGCCGTGCAGGCCCTGGCCGACACCGCGCAGGAGGCCTTCGGCGGCATCGACATCTGGATCAACAACGCAGGCATCACCCGCGACGCCACGATCCGCAAGATGACCGAGGAGCAGTTCGACCAGGTCATCTCCGTGCACCTGCGCGGCACCTGGAACGGCCTCAAGGTCGCCACCGGCATCATGCGCGCCCAGGTCGACGCGGGCACCCACACCGGCGGAGCGATCGTCAACCTCAGCTCGATCTCCGGCAAGGTCGGTAATCTGGGCCAGTCGAACTACTCGGCCGCCAAGGCCGGCATCGTCGGCATGACCAAGGCCGTGGCCAAGGAAGTCGCGTTCAAGAACGTGCGCGTCAACGCGATCCAGCCCGGCTTCATCAACACCGCGATGACCGCCGCGATGCCAGAACATGTGATCGAGAAGAAGCTCGCGGAGATCCCGATGGGCCGCCCCGGCGAACCCGAAGAGGTCGCCTCGGTCGTGCTGTTCCTGGTCAGTGATCTGGCCAGCTACCTGACCGGTTCGGTCACGGAGATCACCGGCGGCCGCTACATGTGAGGCGTGTCCCGGCAGACGACCGCCCTGTGCGGCGGCCGTCTGCCGGGGCGACTGCATAGACTGGGTTCAGTATGGACATCTGGACCCTGTTGCCCTTCTCCCCGGAGTGGTCGCCGCTGGTGATCGCGACCCTGGTGCTGCCCGATCTGGTCATCCGCGTTGTGGCCCTGGCCTGGCTGCCCTACCGCCGTAAGCCCAGTGTGGCACTGGGATGGCTGATGGCGATCTTCCTCATCCCCTATATCGGCATTTTGACCTTCCTGTTCATGGGCTCGACCCATCTGCCGCACAAGCGGCGGGATCGGCAGCGCACCATCACCGAACTGACCCGTGCGCAGACCCAGGGCACCGCGATCATCGGCGAGCACGGGCTGCCCGAGCATCTGGCCACCGCCGCACAGCTGAATTACTCGCTGGGCGCCCTGCCGATGACCCACGGCAATGATTTCCGGCTGCTCACGGACAACAACGCGGCGATCGGCCGGATGGCCGAACTGGTCCGCGGGGCCACCGCCTATGTCCACTTCTGCTTCTACATCGTGGCCGAGGACTCGACCAGCGAGCCGTTGATCGACGAGCTGGTCGCCGCCCACCGCCGCGGCGTGCGGGTGCGGATGCTCATCGACCACATCGGCTCGCTGGGCTACCCGGGGTATCGGCGGCTGGTCCGCCGGCTCGACGCCGAGGGCATTCGCTGGCGCAGGGCACTGCCGGTGCGCCCCTGGCTGGGCGAATACCAACGCCCCGATCTGCGCAATCACCGCAAGATCCTGGTCGTCGACGACCGGGTGGCCGTCACCGGCAGTCAGAACATCATCGACCACACCTACAACCTGCGCAGGAACCTGCGGGCGGGCTTCGTGTGGAAGGACCTGATGATCGAGGCCACCGGTCCGGTGGTGGTGGAACTGGACACCGTGTTCGGCTCCGACTGGTATTCGGAGACCGGCGAGATCCTGACCGAGGACCTGCAACTGTCCGTGGTCGGTGGACAGCAGGGCCAGGGGGTGCTCGCCCAGGTGGTGCCCAGCGGGCCGGACTTCCCCCTGGAGAACAACCTGCGGCTGTTCAACCACTTGATCTACAACGCGAACCACCGGATCGTCATCTGCTCGCCCTATTTCGTGCCGGACGAATCGCTGCTGTCGGCACTCATCACCGAGGCCCATTCCGGCACGGACGTGCGCATCTACGTGGGGGAGTCGAGTAATCACGGGATCGTGCAGCGGGCCCAGGAATCCTATTACGAGGAACTGGCCGAGGCCGGCGTGCACATCATGCGCTACCCGGCGCCCACCGTGCTGCACGCGAAGTTCCTGCTGGTCGACGACGAGGTCACAGTGATCGGCTCGTCGAATATGGATCAGCGCTCCTTCGCCCTGTGCCTGGAGGTCTCCACCTTCGTCGTCAGCCACGATTTCACCGCCGAGCTCTACGCCTTCGAAGAGGCCGAGCTGCGCACGCGGTCCACGGAACTGGACCTGGCCCGATGGCGCAGGCGCTCGGTGTGGAAGAAGAGCCTGGAGAACGTGTCACGGTTGGCCAGTTCGCTGTTGTGAGGGGTGCGCCAGGGCCCTAGCGGTCGGGGCGCGGGCGCCGGTCGGCATCCCGGCCCCTGGCCCAGAAGTCGCGGATCCGGACCCGGCCGACCGAGGTGCCCGAACTGGCGCGCAGGGAGGCGCCCATGGTCGAGAACGTCGATTCGCGCTGATTGTGGTTCAGCTGCCGCTTCTGTGCCCGGGTTGAAACCCAGATCCGCGATTCGGCCGGGACCCCGCCCAGCAGCTGTTTGGCGCGCACCAGTTCCGCATCGTAAAGCGCCCCGAAGACCAGGCAGGAATTCGACAGCCAGACCCACATGAGCAGCACCATAATCGCAGCCAGGGACCCATAGGCGGTGGTGAACAGGTGGAATTCCACAATGGACACCAGCAGCCCGACGCTGATGATCAACCAGCCGACCATGGATATCAGGGTGCCGCCGGTGACCGGGATCAGCCGTGACTGGCGGACATTGGAACTGCCGGCGTAGAGCACCGCGATGATGATGAACATGCAGGCCGCGGCACCGGGGAAGCGCAGGATCTGCCAGGTCAGGACCAGTCCGGGCGTGACCCCGGCGCGTGCCAGGAAGTCGCCCTTGGCGATGATGAGGGTGATGACGGCGACCAACAGTGGCAGGATCACCAGGGTCAGGATGAAGCCCTGAGACCGCCGGGTCCAGAAGCCCCGGCCCTCGGTGATGCCGTAGGCCTGGTTGACGAAGGTGCCGAAGGCGGCGACGTATTTGCCCGCCGACCACAGGGACAGGACCAGGCCGACGATGAAGATTACCAGGTCGGCGTGGGAACGGGCCAGGGAGTTCACCGGCTCGGCCAGCCGCATCACCTCGGGGTTGCCGGTCACGCGCACCAGCCAGCTGAGCACATTGGCCACCGATGATTCGCCGCGGCCGAACAGGCTGAAGGTCGAGACGATGACGCCGCCGGTGGGGATGACGGCCAGGAGCAGGTAGAAGGACAGGGTGGCGGAGGAATCGACCCGGCGCTCGTCGATGAAGCGCTGACTGGTCCGGCCCAGGGCGTAGAACCTGGCCAGGGGAGTCAGCCGGGGCCCTGGCGTGGTGAAGTCGCTGATGCGCTGCCTGGTCCGGTCCCTGACCGAGGCGCCGACGGGTCCCGGCAGTGCGGCCTCGGCCCTTGCCTCCATCGCCTCGGCACTCAGCGGAGGGTGCTCGGCATGCGTCAGCAACCGGGCGCTACGTCTCTCCTTCACCACCACAGTCTATGTGCCCTCAACCCGGCGGTGGCTCCACAAATGCACGAGTGGCCCGAAAACTCACGAGTTTTCGAGCCACTCACGTAAGTGTGGAGCCACCGTCAGGCGCGGGCACCCAACTTGCGTGCCCACGCCCAACGTTACAGACTCACTTGCGGGCGTTGACCGCTTCCGTGGCCTGCGGCAGGACGGCGAACAGATCGCCGACCACGCCGAAGTCGGCCAGCTCGAACATCGGCGCGTCCTCGTCCTTGTTCACGGCGACGATGTTCTTCGAAGTCTGCATGCCCGCCCGGTGCTGGATGGCACCGGAGATACCGGCTGCCACGTACAGCTGCGGGGAGACGACCTTGCCGGTCTGCCCCACCTGGTTCGAGTGCGGGTACCAGCCGGCGTCCACCGCGGCGCGCGATGCGCCGACGGCAGCACCCAGTGAGTCCGCGAAGGCCTCGACGGGGGAGAAGTCGCCACCGGTGCCGCGGCCGCCGGAGACGATGATCTGCGCGTCGAGCAGGTTCGGACGGCCCGAGGCCGGCTTCTCCTCGACGTTGACGATCGTCACGGACTTGGCGGCATCGCTGACGGTGATGTCGACCTCTTCGAGCGCGGCGGCGCCGGCGGCCTCGACCGGGGCGACGGCGTTGCCCTTGATGGCCACGACGGGCGTGCCCTTGACGACCTTGCCCTTGACCGTGTAGGAACCGGCGAACACGGACTGGGTGGCGACCAGGTCGGCGCCCAGTTCGACGGCGTCGGTGATGATGCCGGAGCCGGTCTTGACGGCGGCCAGGGCACCCACTTCCTTACCCTCGGCGGTGGAGGGGACCAGGACGGCGGCGGGCTGCCGGGCCTCGATCAGCGCGGCCAGGGCCTCGCCCTTGGGGGAGACGAGGAATTCGTCGAAGGCGGGATCCTGGTTGACCAGGACCTTCGCCGCACCGTACTTGCCCAGTTCGGCGGCTGCGGCGGTGGCGTCGCCGGCGCCCAGGAAGACGGCAACGGGTTCGCCGATGCCTGCGGCGGCGGTGAGCAGCTCGAAAGCGGACTTGGCGACGGCGTCGCCGGAGTGTTCGACCAGAACGAGAACTTCAGACATTGTCATATACCTCTTTCGCTACTTCCTCAGACCAGCTTCTTCGCGGCCAGCCATTCGACCAGCTTGGTGCCGCCATCGCCCTCGTCGGTGATGATCTCACCGGCGGTGCGGGCCGGGCGCTCCGCGACCTCGACAACCTGCGTCGTGGCACCGGCACGGCCGACCTCGGAGGCGGCGACGCCCAGATCGGACAGATCGTATTCCGCGATCTTCTTGCGCTTGGCGCCGAGGATGCCCTTGAAGGAGGGGTAGCGTGGTTCATTGGTCTGGTCGGTGACCGAGACCAGGGCCGGCAGCGCCGCCTCGAGGAACTGCGAGGAGGTGTCGCCGTCGCGACGGGCGTTCACGGTGGTCCCGGAGACGGTCACCTGGGAAACCTGGGTGAGTGCGGGCAGGCCGGAGAGTTCGGCGACCAGGGTCGGGACGACGGACATGCCGGCATCGGTCGAGGCGAAGCCGGTGAGGACCAGATCGATGGGGCCCTCGTCCTCGGCGACCTGCTTGAGAGCTGCGGCCAGGACCCGGGCGGTGCCGATCGCGTCCGAGGCGTCGAGCGCATCGTCGTTGACGTGCACGCCCTTGGTGGCGCCCATCTGCAGAGCCTTCTTGACCGCGTCCTTGGCGTCGTCGCCGCCGACGGTCAGTGCGATGACCTCGGCTGACTTGTCGCCGCCGGTGATCTTGAGGGCTTCTTCGACCGCGTACTCGTCCAGCTCGGACAGCAGCCCGTCGACGCTGCGGTCGACGGTGTTATCGGATTCGAAGGTACGGTCGCCGGCTGCGTCCGGGACGTACTTGACAAAAGTGACAATCCTCATGTGGGGTTTTCATCCTTCCTGAGAAACCGTGGCCTGATGGACCGCTCCTGCAAGTGGCGGACGCATCGTGCCCTATCAGCTTATCAATCGTTCAGTGGTTTGTCAGGGCGGCCTTAGCGGCGCGCCCGGCGGGCGGGACCCGCGCGGCCCTACAAAGCCACGCGCTCCCAGACGGCGGCCAAACCCTGGCCGCCGCCGATGCACATCGTCTCCAGGCCGAAGCGGGACTCGCGGCGGCGCATCTCATGGGCCAGGGTCGCCAGGATCCTGGCGCCCGTGGCGCCCACGGGATGGCCCAGCGAGATGCCGGAGCCGTTGACGTTGAGACGTGCGAAGTCGTCCTTGCCCAGGTCCCATGCCCGGGTGACGGCCAGCGCCTGGGCGGCGAAGGCCTCGTTGAGTTCGATCAGGTCCATATCGGCAAGGCTCAGACCCGCACGGGTCAGAGCCTTGTCGCTGGCCGGCACCGGCCCGATGCCCATGATCCGCGGCTCCACCCCTGCCACAGCCCAGCTGACCAGCTTGAGGACGGGGACCAGCCCGAGCTTCTGCGCGTGTGCGCGGGTCGTGACGATCGTGGCCGCGGCCCCGTCGTTCTGGCCCGAGGCATTTCCCGCGGTCACGGTGGCCGCCGGGTCGACGCCTGCGCGCATCGGTTTGAGCTTCGCGAGCTTCTCCAGGGTGGAATCCGCCCGGATGTGCTCATCGCGGGTGATCTGGGCCTCCGGGGTCTTGCGGGTGGCGGGAATGGTCACCGGGACGATCTCGTCGGCGAACTTGCCCTCCTGAGTCGCGGCGGCGGCCCGACGATGCGATTCGACGGCGAAGGCATCCTGTTCCTCCCTGCCGATGTTGTAGTCCTCGCGCAGGTTCTCCGCCGTCTCGATCATGCCGCCGGCCACGGGGTAGAACTGGCCGCCGGCGGTCTGGCGTCCACGGGCCAGGGAGTCGTGCAGGGTCAGATCGCCGGCCTTGAAGCCCCACCGGGACGTCACATCGTAGATCGGCGCGGAGCTCATCGATTCGGCGCCGCCGGCGATGATGAGGTCAGCCCCACCGGTGGCGATCGCCCCTGCCGCGGTGATGATGGACTGCAGGCCGGAACCACAGCGGCGCTCCAGCTGCATCCCCGGCACCGTGATGGGCAGGCCGGCGTCCAGGGCGATGATGCGGCCCAGGTTGGGGGCCTCGGAGGAGGCGTAGGCCTGGCCGAAGACCACATCGTCGATGGCGTCGGGGGACAGGCCGGAACGTTCGATGACCGCGCGCACCACGGTGGCGCCCAGGGTCTGCGGGGCGATCCCCCTGAACTGTCCGCCAAAGGCGCCGACTCCGGTGCGCAGGGGCTGGCAGACCACGATGTCCTGATCGTGGACGGGAGTACTGGCTTTCGTCATGGGGCCTCCTGGAACGCGCGTGGACCGGCCGGGGACGGCCGGGGAAAGTGTCGTGTGTCCCATCTTATGCACGGGGCGGCAGTACCCGTGCAGGCGTCCCGGGATCCGGGCCGCGGCCTCGGGCGGATGGCGGGCATGACAAGCTTGGTGACGGGGCCCACTGGGGGCCCGGAGAGCGAAAGAGGACGTAGCGAAGTGAACGAAGCCGTGACCCCGGAACCGGACCGCCTGGCAGGACTGCGGGAACGCGGAGGCACCGGCCCTCTGGCCGGGGTGTTGGTCGCAGATTTCTCCCGGGTGCTGGCCGGGCCCTATGCCACGATGCTGCTGGCCGATATGGGTGCCACCGTGATCAAGGTGGAGGGCCCAGTAGGAGACGAGACCCGTTCCTGGCGCCCGCCGGAACACGAGGGCGTGTCGACCTACTACATGTCGATCAACCGCAACAAACTCGATGTGGTCCTGGACTTCGCCGATCCGGAGGATCTGGCCATGGCCCGGGAGCTGGCTCGGCGGGCCGATGTGGTGGTGGAGAACTTCAAGGTCGGGGGACTGGCCAAGTTCGGCCTGGATTACGATTCGGTGGTCCAGGACAATCCGAACGTCGTTTACGCCTCGCTGACCGGGTTCGGGCCGTCCTTCAAGCGTCCCGGCTACGATCTGCTGATTCAGGGGCTGTCCGGCTATATGAGCCTGAACGGGGAACCGGACGGGGAACCGACCAAGTCCGGCTTCGCGGTGTTCGACGTCGTCACCGGACTGCACACGGCCCTGGGCATCGTGACGGCGCTGCGCCACCGCGATCTGACCGGACAGGGCCAGCACGTCGAAACGAATCTGCTGTCCTCGGCGCTGTCGGGCATGGCCAATCAGACGGGGGCCTATGCGGCGGCCGGAGTGGTGCCCACGCGGATGGGCAATGAGCACCCCAGCCTGTACCCCTACGCGCCGTTCCCCACCGGAGCCGGGGAACTCATCCTGGCGGTGGGCAATGATCGGCAGTTCGCCGCACTGTGCTCGGTGCTGGGCTGTGAAGAGCTGCTCGACGATGAGCGTTTCGTCCACAATCCCGGGCGCACCGCCAACCGCGCGAAGCTGCGGCCCGTGTTGGTGGCGGCGCTGGCGGCCCGCAGTGCCGGCGACTGGTACGAGCCGCTGAGCGCGGCTGGTGTGCCGTGCGCGCCGATCAACGATGTGGCCGGCGGGGTCGATTATGCAGCCTCGATCGGCCTGGAACCGCTGGTGGACATCGACGGAATGCGTTCGATCGCCAATCCCATCCGCCTGTCGGAGACTCCGGCGTCATACGACAGCGCCCCGCCGGCGCTCGACGCCGACGGGGACGCTATCCGCTCCTGGCTGCGCGGCTGAACTCTGCTCAGACGCCGCCGGTCAGGGTGACGCCGCCATCCAGGGCCAGGCACTGCCCGGTGATCCAGGACGCCTCGTCGGACAGCAGGAAGGTGACCGCGTTCGCGATGTCCTCCGGCTCGCCCAGGCGCTTGAGCGGGTACTGGGCGGCGACGGTGTCCTCGCCGGACTCCACCAGCTTCTCCGCGAAGCGCGTCTTGACCACGGCCGGGGCCACTGCGTTGACGCGGACCTTGGGGCCCAGCTCGACGGCCAGCTGCTCGGTGATCTGGATCAGCATGGCCTTGGACGAACCGTAGAAGCCGATGCCCGCCGGCGGCTTCAGCCCGGCGACCGACGCGATGTTGACCACGGAGCCACCGCGTTCGGCGAAGGACGCGCGGTAGAGCTTCTGGATCCAGCGCAGGCTGGCGAGGTCGTTGACCTCGAAGATCTTGCGGGCGGCGCGGTCCTCCAACTCGATCATCGGGCCGTAGGCGGGGTTGATTCCGGTGTTGTTGACCAGCAAGTCGACCGGGCCGAAGGCCTCGGTGACCCGGGCGATGACCTCGTCCTGGTGCTCCGGGTCGTCGCCCTTGCCTGCGACCGCCACGACCTTGGACGGGCCGCCGAGTTCCGCCGCCGCCGCGTCGAGGGCCTCCTGGCCGCGGGCCGTGATGGCCACCCTGGCCCCCTCGTCGACCAGACGGCGGGCGATGGCCAGGCCGATGCCACGGGAGGCGCCCGTGACGATTGCGACCTTGCCGGCGAAGCGTTGCGACATGGTTATCTCCTTTGAAACCTGATTGAACGATTGTTCGGTCAGCTTACAGGGGAGAGTCCTGACGCGTCATCCTCAGACCAGGCTCTGATGTGCCCAGCGGGATTCGGCACCGAAGTCCGGCAACAGCCCCTGCGCCAGCTCGGCGATCGGCTCGGGCACCTGGGCCTCGGCGCCCTCGACCATATAGCCCGCCCGGTGGAAGAACGAGGCGCGAACCGTGGGGATCCGGGTGATGACCTGCGATTTGGTGGGCAGACCCGCGCTGCTGAGCACCTGCGGGATCAGTCCCAGGGCCACGGTTGCGATGCCCCTGCCGCGGTAGGGCATATGCGTGCCCAGCCCGCGCAGGAACACCGCGGTGCGGGTCTCGTCCCCGTCGAACTGCAGGGCGGAGACCACTGCGGCCGCCAACACCGTGCCCGCTCGGTGGACCACGATCCCCGAATCCTGGGGCAGCAGGGTCAGCCCGTCGGGCCGGTCGGCCGGCTGTGCGGCCTCGGGCAGGGCCTGCCCAGCCGCGTCCTCGGCGTCGCCTGCCCCGGAAGCGCCGTGGGCCGTGTCGATGGGTACATCGCCCCCGGTCGAATCAGCGGCAGGGGCGAAGGCGCCCAGCGCTGGGACGAAGGAGTCGACGCCGGCGGCCTGCGCGGCCTCGGCCAGGGAGGCGTTGAGCAGGGCCTCGACCGCCGGCCGGTGCGGGCCGGCCAACAGCTCGAATTCGACGCCGTCGTCGGCCAGCGCCTGGGCGTAGCGGAGGTGGCGCTTGCGGACGGCTTCCGGGCTGAGCCCTGGGAACATAACAGACATACCCCCAGCCTATAGACTTGAGCGCATGGGTAAGAAGTCCAAGAAATCAACAGCAGACATCATCGCCAAGCGCCTGGCCAAGGCGCAGGCCTCCGCCTTCGTCGCCCGCCCGTTCCAGGGCCTGCCGGGCGAACTCGACATCATCAGCCTGCGCGAACTCGTGCCGGCGGCCACCGCCACGGCCAAGCTGACGGAGGAATACGGCGGTGACGAGGTGACTTTCGCCTCGCTGCTGCCAGGGGCCTGGCAGGCCCTGCACCGTGCCGACGGCGTACTGTTGGCCGGCCTGCAGGTCCCCGTGACCAGCCCCGACCCCTCGCGTGACGTGGCCGCCGGCATCCTGGCGGCCAAGGACGCCGAGCCCGGCACCTTCATCGAGGCCGACGGGCAGCCCGGTGCCGGCCCCCGCCTGCAGGACATCCTGGACACCAGCGTGCCCTTCACCGTGTCCGTGCAGTCGACCTTCGACTACTGGCTGCCGGCCGACGAATCCCAGCAGGACGAGGACGTCAAGGCCGCGCTCGAACAGGCCAATGAGGGCATCGCGCCGACCGAGAAGCTGGCGGGCGCGTCCGGGGCCTACTGGACGGAGATGGCCGGGCGCCGCTACGTCCGCTGGGCCCGGCTGGAAGACGAGGACAGGGTCATGGACGGGCTGGCCCGCCTGCACGCCGCCGGCACCGACACCCTGGGCGGCCTGGGCAAGTACCTGGGCTGCTTCCGCGCCCACGGCATCGCGATCCCCGTCTGGGAACTCGAAGGAGACGCCCAGCAGCCCGACGACGTCGACGCGGTGCTGCCGGCCTTCGCCGAGTCCCTGTCCGCTGCGATCGCCTCGGACGAACCGCTGAGCGCAGATGAGCGCCGCGCCCGCGCCGGAGTCGTTTCCCGGCAGCTGACGATCCGCTGATGGAGGCCGCAGCGCACCGGCCGCGGCTGGGCTACCTGGGGCCGGAGGCGACCTTCACCGAGGCCGCCCTGCTGCAGGTCCTGGCCGCGGCCGGCATCGAGGATGCGGTGCGGGTCCCGATGCGCTCCCAGCAGGACGCTCTCGAGGCCGTGGCCGCGGGCACTCTGGACGGTGCTGTGGTGCCCATCGAGAACTCCCTGGAGGGCGGGGTGCCCGCCACCCTCGATTCACTGGCCCGGTTCGAGCAGCTGCGCATCACCGCAGAGACCCTGGTCGCCGTGCAATTCGTCATTGCGGCACGGCCCGGGGTGGCACTGGCGGACGTGACGTCGTTCTCGACTCATCCGCACGCCGAGGCCCAGACCCGCTCCTGGATCGCCGCGCACCTGCCGGCCGCGCAGTACCTGCCCGCGACCTCGACCGCGGCGGCGGCCATGGACCTGGGCGCAGACGCCGCAGGCGAACTCGAATATCAGGCCGCCATCTGCCCGGCGCTGGCCGCGCAGTCCTACGGTCTGGAAGTCCTGGGCGAGAACATCGGGGACCGCACCGACACCGTCACCCGTTTCGTCTTGGTCCGTCCGGCGGGCCATCTGCCGGCGCCCACGGGCTCGGACAAGACGACGGCGGTCGTGGCCCTGGCCAGCGACCGGGCGGGCGCCCTGTTGGAGATGCTCGAACAGTTCTCGGCCCGCGGGGTGAACCTCTCGCGGATCGAGTCGCGTCCCACCGGCGACGGCCTGGGGCTCTACCAGTTCTCGATCGACGCGGCCGGCCACGTGGCCGAACCCCGGATGGCCGAGGCCCTGGGCGGGGTCTACCGGTTCGCCCGGAACGTGCAGTTCCTGGGTTCGTATCCGGCCGCCGACGGGGCCAAGGTCACAGTCGACGCGCGCACCACGGCGCAGGCCTTCGGCGATGCCGCGGCCTGGCTCGGACGGATCCGGGAAGTAGGGTAACCGGCGCTGCGCGCTCAGTCCAGTGCCGCGCTCAGGCCGTCGACGGGATCGACGAAGAGCAGGCGGCCCAGCCGGGTCAGCTCGTAGGTGCGCGAGGCGGTGATCCAGACGACCGCCGGCAGTGGCCAGCGGTGCGCCCGCTTGCCCCAGGCCAGCCCGCGCTGGGCCGCCCTTGCCTTGACCCTGGCCAGATCCGCCGGTTGGGCGTCCACCTTCACCGGCTCCAGGCCGGCCCTGGCCATCAGGGGGTTGACCACGTGCTCGGGTAGGTAGGCGCTGGGGTCGGCGACGTTGACCGGGCCGGTGACCTCCGGATGTTCCAGGCCCGCCAGGACGGCGGACACCAGGTTCTCCGGAGCGCACAGGCTCACCGGTTCCCGCCCGCCACCGGGCAGTGCCAGCACGTCCTTGTGCGTATGGGCACCGATGAATGGCACCAGATAGGGATCGCTGTGATCCCAGGGCGCGTAGACCGGCGCCGGGCGCAGGATGAGGGAATCGCGGTGAACCCGGGAGATGACCGCCTCGGCCTGCGCCTTCGAGGCCTGATAGGGGCTCAGATACCGCACCTGTTCGACCGGGCCGGCCTCTTCGAACAGTTCCTCGTGTGGGACCTGCGGATCGTAGACGGCGGTCGTCGACAAGTGGATCAGGCGACTGGCTGCGAAGGCGTCGACCACCGCGCGGGTGCCGGTGACGTTGACGGCGTGGAAGGACTCGGGCGCGGGTTCGGGCGTACCGGGCACCCGCGGGGTCAGGGCGGCAGCGTGCACCACGGCCGGCCGGCGCTCTGCCAGGGACCGGATCGCCGCGGGGGCGGGGCCGGTCAGATCCCAGTCCACATGGGTGATTCCCGCGATGCCGGGGTCGGTGCGGCCCACACTGGTGACCAGGTGGCCCCGGGAGACCAGGGCGCGGGCGATCAGGCCCCCCAGAAATCCGGAGGCGCCGGTGACGACGACGTTCATGCCCCGCGGTGTTCCCAGACCGGCTCGCGCTTGCTCAGGAAGGCGTCGATGCCCTCCTGGGCGTCGTGCTCGATGGCGTTGTCGGCCATCACCTGGACGGTCTGGGCGTAGGCCTCCGTGGTCGACAGGGAGATCTGATCGTAGAAGGCCCGCTTGCCGATGCTCACGGTCGCACTCGAGGCCTCGGAGATGGTCCTGGCCAGCTCCAGGGTGACCTCGTCGAGTTCGGTTGCAGCGGCCAAGTGCGAGACCAGACCGAACTGGTAGGCCTGCTCGGCGGAGATCATCTCACCGGTCAGCAGCATCCGCATGGCCTGCTTGCGCGGCACCGCACGGGACAGGGCGACCATCGGGGTCGAACAGAACAGGCCGATGTTGACGCCGGGGGTGGCGAACCTGGCCGCTTCCGAGGCGACTGCCAGGTCTGCGGTCGCCGCCAGCTGGCACCCGGCGGCGGTGGCCACGCCCTGGACCTTGGCGATTACGGGCTGGGGGATGTGCTGGATGAGCTGCATCAGGGCGGAGCAGGTGTAGAACAGCTCCTGCTGCTGCGGGTGGGCGGCACCACGGATCTGCTTGAGGTCGTGGCCGGAGGAGAAAACGTGTCCGGTCGACTGCAGGATGATGACGCGCACATCGGTGCGCTTGCCCAGCGCCCGGAAGGTGGAGCTGAGGCTGTTCATCATCTGTAGGCTCAGCGCATTGCGCGTGGCCGGGTCGTTGAGGGTGACGGTCGCAATCGGTCCCGTGACGTCGAGGAGGACGAGCGCGGATGCGTCCGTGGGCTGGGGTGTCTGCTCATCGGTCATGGTCATAGTCTGTCACGAACCCGGCGGAGTGTCCGCAGGGCTCACCCCTTGGGGCGGACCCGGACCTGCTTGGTTCCCCGGTGGACGTGCTCGGCCGGGCGCTGGAGGTCGTCGTGGGTCAGGGCGTCGACCAGTTTCTGCGATGCGCGGGTGATCGCCTCCAGTTCCGCAGAATCCAGCCCCAGGCGCGCGCGCATCTGGGTGGGGACGTCCTTGGCGGTTGCGCGCAGCTCGATGCCGGCGCGGGTCAGGTGGATGTAGCGGCGGCGCTCGTCGTTGGGGTCGGGCACGCGGGTGACCAGATCGCGCTTCTCCAGCCGGCGCAGCAGCAGGGTCAGGGTGGCCATCTCGAAGTTGAGCAGCTTGGCCAGGTCGGAGGCCGAAATGCCGGAGTCCCCGGTGCCGGCGGCCGAGGGATTGTCCTGCCAGTGGTCCCACAGGGCCAGCATTACGAGGTACTGCGGATGCGTCAGGCCCAGCGGCTCCAGCGGCCCCTTGTACGCCTGCACCAGGAGGCGCGATGCCACCGTGATGGGGAAGCAAAGCTGCTGGTCAAGGTGTAAATCGTCGGTCTGATCGGATGTCTCTGTGCCCATGGGTATCATCTTAGTTCGCCTCCCAGACGACGGTCCCCCTGGTGCGCGCACCAGGGGGACCGTCGTCTGGGGATTCAGGGCTCACTTGCCGAGGTGGCGCTCCATCCACGGGATGAACTCCACGCCGGTGAACAGTGCCAGGCAGAAGCTGAGCAGACCGCCGGTGAGGTACCAGGCCTCCAGGGGGTCGTCGCCCTGTCCCGCGATCCCGCCGAAGAGGTAGAAGGAGAGGAGGAGGAAGACCGCCATTAGCACGACGCCGATGATGGTGATCCAGGTGTTGTGGTTGCCCTTGTAAGCGCCGACTTGCGCCATGGTGACTCCTTGTCGATTCGGATGAGTCGGCACACGGGTACCGACTGTGGACATTCGATATCTCAGTATAGGCGGTGGGAAAAACAACGGAAATGTTCGTCTGATGGAATGAATCAGGAGCCGAGTGACTTGTACTTATAGGATTTTTTGCGCCCCGTGACGTCCGTTCTGCCGGTTCGTCGCGTGCGGGCGCCGGAGGACACGGGTAGTCGGGGGAAGGGGAGAGCTGTATGTCGATGATCGTCCTGCTGATTCTGCTGGGGATGGGCACGGTGATAGTCGTCGGGGTCGGCGAACGCCTGTCGCTGCCGTGGCCGGCCCTTATGGTCTTTCTGGGGACGGCCATCGCACTGATCCCGGGGATGGAGAAGGTTCACATCGAATCGGAGCTCATCCTCCCGATCTTCCTGCCGCCCCTGTTGTACGCCACCGCGCAGCGGACCTCGTGGATGCTCTTCCGCTCCACCTGGCGTTTCATCCTGTTCCTGGCCGTCGGCCTGGTGGCGGCGACGGTGGCGATCGTGGGCGCCTCGGCGGTCTGGCTGATACCGGGCATCGGCGTGACGGCCGCGATCGCGCTGGGCGCCATGGTCTCCCCACCCGACCCGGTGGCGGTCGAGGCGGTTTCGGCCTCGGCTCCGCTGCCGCGCAAGATCCAGCAGGTGTTCCAGAGCGAGGGGCTGTTCAACGATGCGGCCGCCCTGGTGATCTTCCAGCTGGCGGTGTCGGCGACCGTCGCAGGGGAGAAACTGAACTTCGGCTGGCTGACCGCGCGATTCGTGATCTCCGCTGTGCTGGCCGTGGTGGTGGGCTTCGTCATGGCCTTCCTGGTCAAGTGGCTCATGAAGTTCTCGCACAATACGGTCGCCCGGTCCACTGCGCAGTTGGTCATGCCCTTCGCCGTGTACCTGGTGGCCGAACACGTGGGTGCTTCCGGGGTCATCGCCGTCGTCGTCGCCGCACTGGAGACGCGACGCCAGGATGTGGCAGAACGCGCGGAGGAGCGCGTGATGCAGGAGGCGACGTGGAGTGTCCTGGAGATGCTCATCACGGGTGTGGCCTTCGGGCTGATCGGCATCGAGCTGCGTGCGACGATCATGGATACGAACGTCAATCTGTGGGAGGCCGCACGCGCGGGCCTGGTCATCTCACTGTTCATGATCATCCTGCGCTTCCTGTGGATCGGCGTGGTCATGCTCCTGGTCGACCGCAAGGCGCAGAAGCAGTTCGGCCTGAAGAACTACCTCAAGGGCGTGACGATCATGACCTGGGGCGGGATGAGGGGACTGGCGACCCTGGCGCTGGCGCTGTCGCTGCCGATGACCACGGCGGACGGATCACCCTTCCCCGGCCGCGATGCGATGCTGATGGTCGTGGTCATGGTCCTGGGCGTGACCCTGCTGGGTGCGGGGCTGAGTTTCCCCGCTGCCGTCCGCAAGCTCAGCGTGGTCGCGAAGAACGAACACAAACAGGAGCAGATGATCGCGGCCAGGGCCAGGCGCGCCTCGCTCAACGCGCTCAAACACGCAGATGACGTGCCGGAGGAGATCCGCGAGGAGCTGCGCGCCCGTCTGCGCACCCTGCAGATCCAACTGGCCGGCGGCGATGAGGGGGTCGAACGCGAGGCCACCCTGAAGAAGATCCAGAAGCACAACGCGGTCTTCGCCAAGTACCAGACGCTGTCGCTCAATGCGGCCCGCGCCGAGGTGCTGCGGTGCCGTGGGGAGCGCGGAGTCGACCCCGAGGCGGCCGACCAGGTGATGCGCCGGCTGGACCTGCAAACGGTGCTGTTGGGCGACTCCACTCCCACCATGACACTGCCGCTGGTCCGCCCGCGTCCCGCAGCGCGCAAGGCGGCTGCCAAGGCCGCGCCCCCGGCGGATGCGACGAAGGATCCCAAGGCCGCGCCGAGGGGACCGGCGGGCGAGAAATAGTGGGTTGAGCGGAATAGACTCAACTTTTCTGGCGTTGGACTGAGCAGACTGAGACAATCAGAGACGATAGAACTCACGAGGTTCAGAACCTGGAAGGGGGAGTCCAGATGGACGCCAAACTCACGACGAAGTCGCAGGAGGCACTGCAGACCGCCGTACAGGACGCCACAACGCGTGGCAATGCCCAGCTGCAGCCGGAACACCTGCTGCGCGCACTACTGGAACAGGAGGGCTCGATCGCGGCATCGCTGATCGAGCACCTGGGGGCCGATCCCCGTGCCCTGGCGGCGCGGTCGGGTGAACTGGTCGCGGAACTGCCCGCGGCCTCGGGCGCCACGGTGAACAATCCGCAGATGGGGCGCAACACCCTGCTGCTGATCCAGAACGCGGAGAAGGAGATGCAGGGGCTGGGCGACCAGTTCGTCTCCACCGAACACCTGCTCATCGCGGCGACCGCGGACCAGGGCGGGGTGGGCGAGCTGCTGCGTGCGGCCGGAGTCACCCGCGATGGCCTGCTCGAGGCCCTGCCCGGCATCCGCGGGGGCCGCAAGGTCACCAGCGAGAACCCGGAGGAGACCTTCCAGGCCCTGGAGAAGTACGGCACGGATCTGACGGCCGCCGCCCGCGAGGGCAAGCTGGACCCCGTGATCGGCCGCGACTCGGAGATCCGCCGGGTGGTCCAGGTGCTCAGCCGCCGGACCAAGAACAACCCGGTGCTGATCGGCGAGCCCGGTGTGGGCAAGACCGCGGTGGTCGAAGGACTGGCCCAGCGGATCGTCGCCGGCGACGTCCCCGAGTCCCTGCGCGATAAGACGCTCATCAGCCTCGACCTGGGTTCGATGGTCGCCGGTGCGAAGTACCGTGGCGAATTCGAGGAGCGCCTCAAGGCAGTGCTCGAGGAGATCAAGAACTCCGACGGCCAGGTCGTGACCTTCATCGACGAGATCCACACGGTGGTCGGCGCCGGTGCCACGGGCGATGGCTCCATGGACGCCGGCAATATGCTCAAGCCCATGCTGGCCAGGGGCGAGCTGCGCCTGGTGGGTGCGACGACCCTGGACGAATACCGCGAGAACATCGAAAAGGACCCCGCCCTGGAGCGCCGGTTCCAGCAGGTCTTCGTGGGCGAGCCCAGTGTCGAGGACACCGTGGCCATCCTGCGCGGGCTCAAGGAGCGCTACGAGGCCCACCACAAGGTGACGATCTCGGACTCCGCATTGGTCGCAGCCGCCAGCCTGTCCAATCGCTATATCACCGATCGGCAGCTGCCGGATAAGGCTATCGACCTGGTCGACGAGGCCGCCAGCCGTCTGCGCATGGAGATCGACTCCGCCCCGGTGGAGATCGATCAGCTGCGCCGTTCCGTGGATCGGTTGAAGATGGAGGAGATGGCGCTGTCGAAGGAGACCGACGAGGCCTCCAGGGAACGCCTGGCCGCACTGCGGACCGATCTGGCGGACAAGCAGGAGGAGCTCGCCGGGCTCAACGCCACCTGGGAGACCCAGCGGGCCGGGCTGAATCGGGTCGGTGATCTGAAGAAGAAGCTCGACGATCTCCGCGGACAGGCCGAAATCGCGCGCCGCGACACCGACCTGGAGACCGCCAGCCGTCTGCTCTACGGCGAGATCCCCGCTGTGGAGAAGGAGATCGCCGCGGCCGAGGCCGAGGACGCACAGGGCGAGGGGACCGGGTCCCGGATGGTCAATGAACAGGTCGGGCCCGACGACATCGCCGAAGTCGTCTCAGCCTGGACCGGCATTCCCGCCGGGCGCCTGTTGCAGGGCGAGCGCGAGAAGCTGCTGCACGCCGAGGAGATCATCGGGCGTCGGCTGATCGGCCAGTCCGCTGCGGTGGCGGCCGTCTCCGATGCGATCCGCCGGTCGCGTGCCGGGGTGTCCGATCCCGATCGTCCCACGGGTTCGTTCCTGTTCCTGGGTCCCACGGGCGTGGGCAAGACCGAGCTGGCGAAGTCCCTGGCGGACTTCCTGTTCGAAGACGAGCGCTCGCTGGTGCGCATCGATATGAGCGAGTACGGGGAGAAGCACTCCGTGTCCCGCCTGGTCGGTGCGCCCCCGGGATACGTCGGCTACGAAGAGGGCGGCCAGCTGACCGAGGCCGTGCGGCGCAGGCCGTATTCGGTGGTGCTGCTCGATGAGGTCGAGAAGGCCCATCCGGACGTCTTCGACATCCTGCTGCAGGTCCTCGACGACGGTCGACTGACCGATGGGCAGGGGCGCACGGTTGACTTCAGGAACACGATTCTGATCCTGACGTCGAACCTGGGCTCGCAGTTCCTGGTCGATCAGTCCCTGAGCGCCGAAGAACAGCACAAGGCGGTCATGGAGGTCGTCAACCGCTCGTTCAAGCCGGAGTTCCTCAACCGGCTCGACGATGTGGTGATGTTCGACGCGCTGTCCACGGACGAACTGGCCCGCATCGTCGATCTGCAGATCGCCTCGATGCAGGCACGGCTGTCCGAGCGCAGGCTGACTCTGCAGGTCAGCCCCGCTGCCAGTGAATGGCTGGCACTGGAGGGCTATGACCCTGCGTACGGCGCGCGTCCGCTGCGGCGCCTGGTCCAGCGCGAGATCGGCGACAAGCTGGCCCGCGAGATCCTCTCGGGGACCGTGCGCGACGGCGATACCGTGGTGGTGGACCGGCCCAATGAGTTCGACGGCCTGACGATCACGGCCGAGCACGTGGAGGGCTGATCGGGCGGACCGAGTCGGTCGTCCGGACACACGGCGGCCCCGGGAACCTTCCGGTTCCCGGGGCCGCCGTGTGTCCGGACGTGTGTGTCCCGTGCATTCTGGGCGGACGGGCCCGCCGGATCAGTCCGCGTAGTCGACGATGACGGGCGCATGGTCCGAGGCGCCTTTGCCCTTGCGCTCGTCGCGGTCGATCAGCGCGGCGGTGGCACGTTCGGCCAGGGCGGGGCTGGCCAGCTCGAAGTCGATGCGCATCCCCTTCTTCTTGGGGAAACTCAGGCCCTTGTAGTCCCAGAAGGTATAGACGCCGGGACCGGGCGTGAAGGGACGGGTGACCTCGCGCAGGCCGGTGTCCAGCAGTTCTTGGAAGGCCCGGCGTTCGGGTTCGGAGACGTGGGTGGCGCCGTCGAATTCGGCCATGTCCCAGACATCCATGTCCAAGGGCGCGACATTGAAATCGCCGACCAGGCAGAACTGTGCGGTGGGATCGGTCCGCAGGGTGGTGGCACAGACATCGCGGAGTCGGGCCAGCCAGTCGAGTTTGTAGGCGTAGTGCGGGTGGGTCAGTTCCCGGCCGTTGGGTACGTAGAGGGAATACACGCGTACTCCGTCGCAGACGGCGGAGATCGCCCGCGCCTCCGCAGGGGCATCGGGCCCCCAGCCCTCCGGGCCGAAGCCCGGCATATCGGCGAACCCGATCTGCGGGTCCTCCAAACCCACCCGGGAGGCCACGGCCACGCCGTTCCACTGGTTGAGCCCGTGGAAGGCCACTTGGTAGCCGCGGGAGGTGAAGACCTCTTCGGGGAACTGCTCGTCCTTGCACTTGAGTTCCTGGATCGCCAGAACGTCGACCTCGGAACGGTCGAGGAAGGCCCCGATCCGTTCGGCTCTGGCCCTGACGGAGTTCACATTCCACGTCGCTATTCGCATCCATCCAGTCTACTGGCGGTCGGACCGTCCGGGATGGGGCGCGGGGCCGGCCGGGCAGTGGCCCTCGGATGCGGCCGCGGATGACGGGAATGTATGGCGGCGATGACATTCAGGTGAATCGCCTATGGGATTCGACTCGGAACAGAATGTGAGTTTCTTGAGTATTCTGGTTCGACTCGGGTGCTGAGCGCTCACATACGATGTTTTTCCAGGTCAAAAGGTTATTGAACGAATTAAATTACCTTTTGGCCACTTGTCATCGGACGACTGTTCGGGTTATGGTTATACCGGTTCATTTGGTGGGGATCGAATGGACCATGGACGTGTGGGGATGCGTCCAAGGTACTCGAGGGGAGTGCCGATTGCGACCCCGGGTTGAGCATTGCGCTCCCCGGGGTCGCTTTTCATTCATCGGTCTTTTCGCTGCTCGGGGCGTCGACGCCGGGAACGGGACGGCGCCTCAGGAATTGGGTGGCGCCTCGGTCCCGGCGCCACGGGTGCGGATCGCAGGAATCAATACGCGTCCGTCCCCGGTTGCACGGGTCGCCCCTGGGCCGTTGGGCACCGGCCTGCCGCACGGCATCGGGGAGTGCGTGTTTCCGGTTTCGTCCGCGGGTCGGGCCGGTCCTTGTGCGGCCTCACCGGGTTCGGTCGCGGCCGCGTGGGCTGCCCGGTGCGCCGCCAGTTCGGCGCGCAGGCCCGGGGTATCGGTCTGGCCCACGACCTCGAATCCACCGTCGACGATCATGTCGAGGTCGGCCTGCGCGTCCTGGCCCTCGCTGGTCAGGTAATCGCCCAGGAACAGGGAGTTCGCCACGTGCAGGCTCAGCGGCTGCAGGCTGCGCAGGTGGAGCTCACGGCCGCCGGCGATCCGCAGTTCCCGATCAGGGCACATGAGGCGCACAACCGCCAGGATCAACAGGCTGCGGCGGGGATCGAGCTCGTTCGTTCCGGCCAGGGGTGTGCCGTCGAAGGGGATGAGGAAGTTCACCGGGATCGAATCGGATTCGATCGCGCGCAGTGCCGTAATCGCCTCGACGAGCTGTTCATCGGTTTCGCCCATGCCCACGATCAGGCCCGAACACGGAGAGAGCCCGGCGTCCCTGGCGCGGTCCACGGTGTCCACCCTGTCATCGTATGAATGTGTGGAGCAGATGTCGGGGTAGTGCGAGCGCGCTGTATTGAGGTTGTGGTTGTAGGCGTCGACCCCCGCTGCGGCAAGGCGTTCGGCCTGTCCGTCCTTGAGTAGTCCCAGGCAGGCGCAGACCTCGACCGAGGGATTCTCCTCCTTGATCACACCGACCATATCGGCGACCCGGTTGACGTCGCGATCCGTCGGCCCGCGCCCCGAGGCGACCAGGCAGACCCGGCTGGCCCCTCCGGCCAGCCCGAAGCCCGCCTGCCTGGCTGCCTCCGTGGGCTTCAGCCATGAGTACTTGAGAACCCCGGCACCGGAGTTCAGGCGCTGGGAGCAGTAGCCGCAGTCCTCCGGGCACAGGCCGGACTTGAGGTTGACCAGATAGTTGACCTTGACCAGGTTGGCGAAGAAGGCCCGGCGGACGCGCCCGGCCGCGTGGACTGCGTCGAGTAGGGCGGAATCGGGTAGTCCCAGAATGTCCAGGGCCTCGTCGGCAGTGGCGGGGGAGCCCTGAATGGCGCGGGTGGCGATGGCCTCGAGGTCCGGGGAATCGCCCGGGGCCGATGGTGTGTGCGCTTGTCGTGTGAGTGTCATGCCCACACTATTGAACACCGTTCAGGACTGCGTCAACTTAGGTCATGAACACTGTTCAGGGGACTCTTCCGGACTCGGTCCGGGCGGCGAGTCTGAGTCCCGCCTGCGCACACGGGGATCCCCATCCAAATAGAATGGGCACCATGGCACAGAACCACGCGGCGGATACGCGCTCTCAACTCCTCGCCCTCATCGACGAACTCGCGGTTGTCCGCGGGAAGGTCACCCTGTCCTCGGGACGGGAGGCCGATTACTATCTGGACCTGCGGCGGGTCACGCTGGACCACCGTTCGGCCCCGCTGGTCGGCGACATCGTGCTCGACGTGCTGGCGGAGAACGACCTACTCGATCGGGTCGACGCCGTGGGCGGTCTGACCATGGGCGCCGATCCGGTGGGCACCGCGGTGATGCACCGCTCGGTGGTCCGCGGTACCCCACTGGACGCCTTCGTGGTCCGCAAGGAGGCCAAGAAGCACGGCATGGGGCGTCGGGTCGAAGGACCGGATGTGGCCGGCCGCAAGGTCATCGCGGTGGAGGACACCTCGACGACCGGAGGTTCGGTGCTCACCGCGGTCGAGGCCCTGCAGGAGGCGGGCGCGCAGGTCGTCGCGGTGGTCGTGGTCATGGACCGCAACACCGGCGCCAAGGAACGCGTCGAGGCCCAGAGGATTCCCTACCTGTCGGCGCTGACGACCGCGGACCTCGGACTGGACTGAGTCCGGGGCGGGCCCAACAACACCAACGAAGGAACGGCTTTGCTTGAACTATCTGGTATCACGGTGAAATCCGGCCGGAAGACCTGGCTCGACGACGTCTCCCTGCAGGCGGCCCCCGGCCGCATCACCGGGGTTCTCGTGCGGCGCGGTTCGGGACGGACGGAACTGGCCCGCGCGATCATGGGCCTGCTCGACTTCGAGGGCACGATCAGCCTCGAGGGCACGGAACTGGGCTACGGCGATCGGCAGAACTTCGGTTATCTGCCCGGCGAGCGCGGCGGCTATCCGGATATGAAGGTGCTCGACCAGATCGTGTTCTTCGCCCGCCTGCACGGGATGACCCTGGGTGCGGCCGAACACAATGCGATCGCCCTGCTCTCGCGCCTCGAACTGTCCGACCGCGCCTACGCCCCGTTGCACCAGCTGACCGGGGCCGAGGCCGCACGCGTCGATGTGGCCGGCGCGCTGGCCGCCGATCCGGACGTGGTGGTGCTCGACGAGCCCTTCTCCGGGCTCGACGAGGAGAGCCTGGACCTGGTGTTCTCCCTGCTGCGCGATCATGCGGCCTCGGGCGTGCCCGTCATCTTCACCACGAGCGACGCCGCCGGCGCCGGCCGGGTCGCGGACGATCTGGTGGTGCTGTCGGCCGGCAAGGTGGTGGCCGCGGGCACGCTGGCCGAGCTGCAGGCCGAGCAGGCCGGGTACCGGGTGGAATTGAGCGCCGAGCGACAGGCGGAACGGGCCGTGACCCGTTTGGAGGGTGCGCGGGGGATCACCGAGGTCGCCGCGATCGGCGCCACGATCCAGTTCGCGGCGCAGACCGCAGAACAGGCGAGCGAGGCGGTCGCCGGGTTGCCGGGGCTACGCGCCTTCGGTCCCCACCGACCGGGAATGGACGAGATGTTCGGGGAGCTGATCTGAGTGAGTGAAAAAGACGATAAGGCGCCCGGCGCCGGAGCGAACGATCCCGAGGACCTGGGAGCTGCCGTGGGCGATGCGCCCCTGCAGACCTTCCCCGGCGAAGAGGTACCGGAGGAGCTGGCCGATCTGGTGCTCACCGGTGACGAACCCGCGACCGGTCTGGTCAGCGAGTTCCGCGAACTCAAACCGAGTCAGGCCGCCTGGCTGGTGGGCAACAGGGACACCCAGGCGGTGGCCAAGAGCCCACTGTTCATCGTCGCGGTGCTCGTCATCGCGCTGGGCGTGCTGGCGGCCCTGATCGTCGGCTTCAACCAGGCGAAGGCGTCATCCGGTGGTGGCGATGCGTCGGAGAAGACGCTGGCGATGATGGGCGTCAAGGGCCAGGAGCAGATGGCCGAGCAGCAGCTCGGCATGAAGGTGCTCGACGTCGAATCGGTCCAGGCCGCTCAGGACGCTGTGCGCGAGGGCAAGGCCGACGCCGCCTATATCCAGGACCAGACGACGGGGACCTCCTCGTTCATCGCCCTGGACCAGGAGCCCTCCGACATCATCGACAAGCTCTCGCCCAAGCCCAGTGTCACCCTGCTCAACGCCCCGGCCGTATCGCAGAAGCTGGCCACTCCGGTGCTGTGGGGCCTGGTGGCGCTGACGATCATCGCCTTCCTGAGCCTGGGCCAGGCGGTTTACCAGACTCTGCGGCTGGAGAAGCGCAGTCGGATCTCCGAGGTGATGGCCGCCGCAGTGCCCGTGCGCTCGATCGCGCGCGGCCGGGTCACCGGGGCACTCACCCCGGCCCTCATCTACATCCTGCTGGCCTATGTCATCCTGCTGTTGGGCATGTCGATCCTGGGTTATAGCCAGCCGGTGGTCAAGATGCTGCCGGGCCTTGGTTGGGGACTGACCGTCTACCTGGCCGCCGCCCTGGTGTTCCCCTCGCTGTATCTGTGGGCCGGCAGCCTGTCGGGCCGCCGCTCCACGAAGGTGTTCTACCTGGTCACGGGTGTACTGGTCGTGGTGGGTGCGTTCCTGCCGATGTTCTTCGCAGCGAACTCACTGGTTCTGAAGGTGCTGGGCTACATCCCGCTGACAGCGCCCGTGGCCATTCCCAAGCTGTACCTCAGCGGTCAGACCGACTGGTGGGTCGGCCTGGTGTCCCTGGTCATCGCGGTCGTGGTGGGGCTGGTGCTGCGCGCCATGGCCTCGGCGGCCTATGAGAAGAATCTGCTGGCAGGCACCGGCCGGTCCGGCAAGCTGGCCAGGGCCCGCAAGAGCAAGAAGCTCACGGCCACCGCCAAGGACCGCACGGGTGCGGCGGCCAAGGAGTCCGCGGCCGATGACGCAGCGGACGCCGCTGCCGAGGAGCCCGAGGCCAAGTGAGCGCGGACGCCGGGGCGACCCCGGTTCCGGGGCCCGGGGCCCCCGCCACGACGGCTCCGACCCCAGAGGTGCCCGGGGGCACGACACCGGAGGTCGGCCTCGGCCCCTGGGAGGGCCCCTGGCCCGACGACGAGCGCTACGATCCGGAACTGCTGCGCACGGGCGACCGCCGCAATGTGCTCGACGGCTACCGTTACTGGACGATGGACGCGATCATCGCGGACCTGGACACGCGGCGCCACGGCTTCCACGTGGCCGTCGAGAACTGGCAGCACGATCTGAACATCGGATCCGTGGTGCGCACCGCCAACGCCTTCAACGCGGCGGCTGTGCACATCGTGGGCAGGCGCCGTTGGAACCGGCGCGGGGCGATGGTGACCGATCGGTACCAACACGTGCACCACCATGGCAGCGTCGAGGAGTTCGCCGCCTGGTGTGAGGAGAACGGGCTGGCCCTGATCGGGATCGACAATTTCCCCGACTCCCAGCAGCTGGAGACCTATGAGCTGCCCGAGCGGTGCGTGCTGCTGTTCGGGCAGGAGGGTCCGGGGCTGACCCCCGAGGCCCATGCGGCATGCCGGGCCGTGCTGTCGATCGAGCAGTACGGGTCGACCCGGTCGATGAATGCGGCAGCGGCGGCCGCGATCGCGATGCACGCCTGGATCCGCAGGCACGAATTCGGCCAGCGGGTGAACTGACCCCGCAGCAACCCCATCGGGGGCCTCGCGAGTCGGGCGCCCTCGGGTAAGTGCCCGCGCCTTGCCGGTGGCTCCACAAAGGGGCCTGTGGCTCGATAAGTCGTGAGTTATCGAGCCACAGGTGCCAGTGTGGAGCCACTGCCGAAGGGGGTCAGTCGGCGACGTGGATGATCGTCTTGCCGAAGTTCTTGCCCTGCAGCATCCCAGCGAAGACTTCGGGGGTGTGCTCGAAGCCGTCCGTGATGTCCTCGTGGTACTTCACCCGGCCGCTTGCCACCCACTCGGTCATCTCGCGCAGGAAGTCCGCCTCCATCGATTCGACGAACTCACTCTGGATGAACCCGCGGAGGGTCAGACTGCGCGTGAGGACCGCGTTCATCAGCCGTTCCCCGGTGCCGGCCGGGGTGGGGTGGTCCACGCCGTTGTACTGTGCTGCCAGGCCGCACACGGGAACGCGCGCAAAGGTGTTCAAACGCGGCAGCACAGCATCCCACCAGACGGGGCCGGCGACGTTCTCGAAGTACACGTCGATGCCCTGGGGCGCGGCGGCCTTGAGCCGTCCCCGCAGATCGGGTTCCCGGTGGTCCAGGGCCGCATCGAAGCCGACCTGTTCCAACAGCGCGGTCTTCTTGGGCCCACCGGCGATGCCGATCGCCCTGGCGCCCTTGAGACGGGCGATCTGGCCCACCGTCAGGCCCACCGGGCCGGTGGCGGCGGCCACCGCCACGGTCTCACCGGGCTGCGGGCGGCCGATGGCCAGCAGGCCGGAGTAGGCGGTGAAACCGGGCATGCCCAGTACGCCCAGTGCCGTGGTCACAGGTGCCACGGAGGCATCGAGGACGCGCAGCGTGTCTGCGGGCTGTACGGAGAAGGTCTGCCAGCCGCCGTAGGCCAGCACGATGTCGCCGGCCCTGACCGCGGTGGATCGGGATTCGACGACCTCGGCGACGGTGGCGCCGACCATCGTCTGGCCGATCTCAACCGGTTTGGCATACGACCGGGCGTCGGACATGCGTCCGCGCATATACGGGTCCAGGCTCAGGTACAAGGTGCGCAGCAGGGCCTGGCCATCGCGGGGGACCGGGACCTCGGTCTCCTCCAAGTGGAGGTGTTCGCGGCCGGGCAGGCCCTGCGGGCGGGCCGCCAGGATGAAGCGTTGATTCTTGGTGCTCATGGTTCTCGATTCTCCTTTGCCGGGTGTGGTGGATGCGTCCGTGTGCCGATACGCCACTGGGGCCGAGGAATCAGCGTGATTCATCGGCCCCAGTGAGGTGTGCGGCCGGGGTACGGCGCAGCGGATGTTACAGATCGGCTGCTGCCGGCTCCACCAGGCCGCCCAGATCGGCCAGCTCCTGGTTGACCGTGCCCTGCTCGTCGAAGGTGCGCGGGATGACGGTCAGGCGCTTGGCGTAGTGTCCGATCGGGTACTCCATCGTCATGCCGATGCCGCCGTGTAGCTGGATCGACTCCTGCATGATGTGGCGCGAGGAGCTGTCGATGACGAGCTTGGCCGCCAGCACATCGCGGTGGCGTTCCTTGGAGGTGCCATCGGGGTCCTGGACGATCGCCAGCTTCGCGTACAGGGCCATCGACCTGGCGTCCTCGAGCAGGGCGTAGCACTCCGAGGCGCGGAACTGCAGCGACTGGAAGGTGCCGATCGCCACGCCGAACTGCTCGCGGGTCTTCAGATAGTCCGCGGTCATGGCCAATGCGGACTCCATCGCACCCACCGCTTCGGCGGCCAGCGCCGCATTGGCGGTGTCGATGACGTACTCCAGTGCGGCGCTCGGGTCGCCCGCGCCCAGCGGGGTGGCAGGGGCGTTCTCGAAGAGCACCGCTGCGCTGCCCAGGCCGTCGGCCTGGCGGCGCGGGTCCACGGTGACGCCCGCAGCAGCGGCATCGACGAGGAACAGGGACAGCACCCCGTCGTTGTTCGCCGAGACGATGAAGGTGTCGGCTGCGTCGCCGCCCCACACCGATACCTTCTCGCCGTTGAGCACACCGTCGGCGAAGGTGGTGGACGGGCTGGCCAGCTCGTAGCGGGCCAGCGGCTCATAGCCGGCGAACGCCAGCTTCTTCGCGCCCTCGGCCACGGCGGGGAGGATCTCCTCCTTCTGGGCGTCGGTGCCCAGCGCCTCGACCAGGCCGGCGCCCAGGATGACGGTGGGGACGTAGGGCTCGAGCACGAGCGCCTTGCCGAATTCCTCCATCACCACGGCGACCTCGCCGAAGCCCATGCCGGCTCCGCCGAATTCCTCGGGGATGGTCAGCGAGGTCAGGCCCAGTTCGGCGAACTGCTGCCAGATCTCCTCGCTGTAGCCCAGCTCGCTGGCCAGGATGGCCTCACGGGCGGACGCGTCGTACTTGTCCTTGAGCAGGCGGGCAACGGTCGCGCCCAGTTCCTGCTGGATGTCGGTGAGTTCAAGATCCATGAAATGTGTTCCTCCTCTTAACGTCGGGCCGTCACAGGCCCAGCAGGGCCTTCGAGATGATGCCGAGCTGTACCTCGGACGAGCCGCCGTAGATCGACACCTTGCGGTAGTTGAAGTACGTCTTGAGCGCATCGGCCGCGCCGTGGGGCAGGGTCGTGAACTTGGTGCGGACCTCGCGGGAGTCGACGAAGTCGAGTCCCTGCGGGCCGACGATGTCGGTGAGCAGTTCCGTGATGTCCTGCTGCAGGCGCGAACCGCGCAGCTTCAGAATCGAGGACCGGGGGTCGGGCTTGTCGGCCCCGGCGACCTGGGTCGACAGGATGCGCAGCTGTGTGAACTCGAGGGCCTTGAGTTCGGCTTCGATTGTGGTGATGCGCGCGGAGAAGGCCGGGTCGTTCAGCAGGGAGCCCTTGGCGGTCTTGGTGGCGGCGGCATAGGCCTTGGCGCGGGCCAGCTTGACCTGGGACTCGCCCACCCGGGCGATGCCGGTGCGCTCATTGCCCAGCAGGAACTTGGCGTAGGTCCAGCCCTTGTTCTCCTCGCCCACCAGGTTCTCGACGGGTACCTCGACATTGTCGAAGAAGACCTCGTTGACCTCGTGGCCGCCGTCGATCAGCTGGATCGGGCGCACGGTCAGGCCCGGGGACTTCATGTCGATGAGCAGGAAGGAGATGCCGGCCTGCTTCTTGACGTTCGGGTCGGTGCGGACCAGGGTGAAGATCCAGTCGCCGTACTGGCCCAGCGTGGTCCAGGTCTTCTGGCCGTTGACGATGTACTTATCGCCCTGCTTGACAGCCGAGGTCTTCAGCGAGGCCAGGTCGGAACCCGCATTGGGCTCCGAGAAGCCCTGCGACCACCAGATGTCGATGTTCGCCGTCGCTGGCAGGAAACGGTCCTTGATCTCCTGCGAGCCGAAGGTGTCGATGACCGGGCCGACCATGGAGGCGTTGAAGGCCAGGGGCTGGGGCACGCAGGCCAGCTGCATCTCGTTGAGCCAGATGTGGCGCTGGACCGGGGTCCAGTCCTGACCGCCGGAGGCGACGGACCAGTTGGGCACGGCGTATCCGTGCTTGTTGAGGATCCGCTGCGTGGCGACCACATCGTCGTGGGTGCCCTCTTCGCTGCCGATGGCCTGGCGGTACCGGATGTCCTCTGGGATTTCGGTGCGATAGAACTCGCGCATGTGCTCTGCGAATTCGAGTTCTTCCTTGTTCAGGAGATTATCCATGGAACTTCCTCGATCGTTCGTTCAGTTTAGACATCTCCGAGTCTAAGCCGCTTATGCTCTCGAAGGCAACGGGAGCTTCAGGCCCCTAATTCGCACCGCAGGGGCAGATCGGCGCCGGCGCGCCCGACCGTGACCGAGGCCGCGGCCAGCGCCCGCTGCAGGGCCGGCAGGCAGTCGGCCGGATCGAGCCGGCGCCGCGTGCGCTCGGGGCCCCACGGACCCAGGGCGCCTGCATCGGCCAGGCCCGAGAGCAATCCCGCCATGAAGGAATCGCCCGCGCCGACCGTGTCGACGACCGCGGTGGGGGAGGCGGGCAGTTCGACGACCCGACCGCCGGTGCAGGCTAGGGCCCCGGCACCGCCACGGGTGATGACCACCAGGGCCGGGCCCAGCCCGGCCCAGTCGCGCATGACCCGTGTCAGTGGCACCCCGGGGTAGAGGAAGGCCAGGTCCTCATCGCTGGCCTTGACGACATCGGCCAGCGCGCAGATCTCCTCGGTCCGGGCCCTGGCCTCCTCCCGCGATCCCACCAGGGTGGGCCGGATGTTCGGATCGAAGCTGATGCTGGGGTGCGTGCCGTGGGCGGCGGCAATCCCGTCGGATCCTGTGCGCAGCCCGCGCAGGTAGTCCACCAGGGCGGTGGCGCCGGGCTCCAGGAAGGTCGCGATGGAACCCGTGTGGACGTGGCCGGTGGGCGCTGGGTGGGCGGCGGGGTCGAACTCCCAGGCCAGGTCGAAGCGGTACTGTGCGGATCCCGCCTCGTCCAGGGTGGCCAGCGCGGTGGGCGTGCGCGCCAGCCGATGGGATCCCGCGTCGATGTTCACTCCGGATGCCTCCAGCCTTTCGGCGATCCGGCGGGCGTGCCGATCGGGGCCGGTCCCCGCAACCGCGCCCAGCGCGGTGGCCAAGCGGACCCGGTGGCCCAGCCGGGCCAGGCCCAGGGCGACATTGGCCGGGGAACCGCCCACGTGTTCCACATCGTGGGAGCCGTCGGGATGGTGGGCCGGGCGGACGATGTCGATGACGGCCTCGCCGATGATGAGGAAGTCGGCGCCGGTCGAGTCGGTGTCTGTCATGGTCTTATTCTGGGCCCTCTCGACAACCCATGCGCACTCGTGGGGATCGGCGCGCAGACCGTGTGCCCGATTGCACAGGGAAGCAGGCTCGAAAACCACCGGAAACCCCTTCACAGACCGCCCCGGCGGGGTGGAGAATTGATTCATCGGTCCAATCGGACCACCTCCCGCAATGCTGCAGACCCTGCCACGAGTGCGCCCCGGCGCGTTCCCAGGGTCTATCCGTGTTGCCCGGAGTGCACAGTCATCCGCACAGTCATCACAGATCTCGGATCCCGACCGCCACCGGCCCAGAAGGAGCGCTTTGGCCATTTCCACTTCCACCGACCGCCGCCTGGTGCTGGCGCTGACCGCCCTGGCCCTGGGTGGCTTCGGCATCGGCACCACCGAATTCGCCACCATGGGCGTGCTGCCCCTGCTGGCCGACGATCTGGGCGCGAGCATCCCGCAGGCGGGCCGTGCCGTCACCGCATACGCCCTTGGCGTTGTGGTGGGCGCACCTCTACTGGCCTCGCTGACCACCCGGCTGCCGCGCAAACCGCTGTTGTTGGCGCTCATCGGCCTGTTCGCCGCGGGCAATGTGGTGGCACTGCTGGCGCCGAACATGGAGGTGCTGTTGGGTGCCCGCTTCCTTTCCGGGCTGCCCCACGGCGGCTACCTGGGCCCTGCCGCGGTCGTCGCTGCCTCGCTGGTCGAACCGCAACGGCGCGGCCGGGCGATGGCCCGGGTGGGGATGGGCATGACCGTGGCGAACATCGTGGGCGTGCCGATCGCGGCCTGGCTGGGGGCGAACCTGGGCTGGCGGGCGGCCTACGGACTGGTCGTCGTGGTCGCAGTGTTCACCCTGGTGGCGCTCAAGGCCTGCCTGCCCGAACACATCGCCTACACCCCGGCAGGGGTGCGCCGCGAGTTCGCGACCCTGAAACGGCCCGCCGTCTGGCTGGCCCTGGTGGCCGGCTCGATCGGGAACATGGGACAGTTCGCCGTCTACACCTACGTCTCGCCCATTGTGACCGATGTCGCGGGCCTGCCGCCTGCCGTCCTGCCCTGGGTCCTGGCGCTCTACGGCGTCGGCATGACCTGTGGTGCCTTCGTGGCGGGCCCCCTGATCGACAAGTCGATCGACCGGGCGGCCTTCTGGGCGCTCGGTGGCCTGGCCCTCGTGCTGGTGTGTCTGGGACTGTTCATGGGCCACGCCGTCGTGGTGCTGCCCGGGCTGTTCCTGCTGGCCGCCGGCGGCAATCTGTTCGCCACCTCGCTGCAGGCCCGGCTGTTCCGCGACGCCTATGACGCCCCCAGCCTGTCGGCGGCGCTGAACCACTCGGCATTCAACATGTCCAACGCCCTGGGCGCCTTCCTGGGCGGGGTGCTGATCTCGGCGGGTCTGGGCTACCGCGCGCCGGCCCTGCTGGGCGTGGTCTTCATCTGCCTGGGCGTGGCCGTCCTGCTGGTGGCGCGCAAGCTGTCCGGGGCCTCGCCCTCGCGCCAGGTGCTCGATCTGGACGGGTCCGAGGTCGTGCGCGTGCGCAAGCGCGACCGGCTGCGGGCTGCGGGCTCCCGGATCGCGCACACCCCGGGGCGGGTCGCCCACGCCGGTTCGCGGGCGGTTCACGCGGCGGCCGATCGGCTCCGCTGAGCGGATCGCAGGGGCCGGTGGCGTGACATGGTGGGGCTCATTTGAAAAGATGGGGAGCAGTATCCGGCCCCACCGAACTAAGGAGAACCCATGCCCGTCGCAAGTCCCGACGAATACGCGGCAATGATCGATCGAGCCAAGGAGGGCGGTTTCGCCTACCCGGCCATCAACGTGACCTCCTCGCAGACGGTCACCGCAGCCCTGCGCGGTTTCGCCGAGGCGGAATCCGACGGCATCCTCCAGCTGTCCTTCGGCGGTGCGGAGTACGCCTCCGGCTCGACCATCAAGGACCGCATCACCGGTTCGGTCGCCCTGGCCGAGTATGCAGCGACCGTTGCCAAGAACTACCCCGTGAAGGTGGCGCTGCACACCGACCACTGCCAGAAGGACAAGGTCGACACCTGGGTTAAGCCGCTCATCGCGATCTCCCAGGAGCGGGTCGACCGCGGCCAGGACCCGCTGTTCCAGTCGCACATGTGGGACGGCTCGGCGATCGAGGTCCCGGAGAACCTCGACATCGCAGCCGACCTGCTGGAACTGACCCATGCAGCCCACCAGATCCTGGAGATCGAGGTGGGTGCCGTGGGCGGCGAAGAGGACGGCGTGACCGGTGAGATCAACGAGAAGCTCTACACCACCGCCGCCGACGGTCTGGCGACGATCGAGAAGCTGGGCCTGGGGGAGAAGGGCCGCTATCTGACCGCCCTGACCTTCGGCAATGTGCACGGGTCCTATAAGCCCGGCCACGTCAAGCTGCGCCCGGAGATCCTGAAAGACATCCAGGCCGAGCTGGGTGCGAAGTTCGGTGTGGACCGGCCCTTCGACCTGGTGTTCCACGGTGGTTCCGGCTCCTCGGCCGAGGAGATCGCGGCGGCCGTGTCCTACGGTGTGGTGAAGATGAACATCGACACCGACACCCAGTACGCCTTCACGCGTCCCGTGGCCGACTTCATCCTGAAGAACTACGACGGCGTGCTCAAGATCGACGGCGAGGTCGGGAACAAGAAGGCCTACGACCCGCGTGCCTGGGGCAAGGCGGGCGAGGCCGGTATGGCCGCGCGCATCACCCTGGCCGCCGGCCAACTGGGTTCGGCCGGCAACGCCATGAAGTGACCTACGGTCGGTGTCGCCGGGGCGGGACGGCTTCCGTCCCACCCCGGTTGCGCCGGACTAGAGGCGCAGGATCGTCCGGAGCGCGTCGTGGATCTCATCCGCGGCGCGCTCCGCCTCGTTCCAGCCCAGCCGGTAGGGATCGGCCACATCGTCGGAGGAGTCGCCGTTGACCCCGGCCGCGAGGTCCGCCGGTGGATTCCAGGCCGTGGCCTGGCCTGCGGCGACCGCCCTGGCATAGGGCTTGAGCATCACGGTGCGCTCGGCCGCACCCGGCAGGGACTCGACGATGAAGCGCCGGTGTTCGCGGGTCAGCGCCACGATCAGATCGGCCGCGGCGGCATTGGCCGCGCTGAGCTGGGTGCCGCTGAAACCGGTGTCGTCACCGCCCAGGCGACGTAACTGGGCCGCCATATCCGCATCGATCGACGGGAAGATCGCATAGGTTCCGGTGGAGACGAAGCGGGTGTCGGGATCGAGCAGGGCGGCCAGGCGCTCGGCCACGGGGGAACGGCAGGTGTTGCCGGTGCACACGAACATCACGGTGGGTAACATGCCCCCACCCTAACGGTTCAGACCGGCCAACGGCTCAGCCCAGCCAGCCGCGCTCGACCAGGTCGTCGACCACCCTGGCGGCCGCGTGGCCGTCGTCGTGGACGATGAAGCGCTCCCGCCAGGCGGCGGCCCGTTCGGCGTAATCGCGCACCCAGCCGGCATCGGATCCCTGGGCGCTCAGCGCCTCGACCAGGCCGATGAGTGCTTCCCGGTCGGTCAGAACCGGTCCGGGGGCTGCGGCGTCGAAGTCGAAGGTGAAGCCGCGCTCCCCGTCGTACCTGTCCTTGTCAGGGGCGAAGAAGAGCATTGGCACGCCCGTGATCGCCGCATCGAACATGACCGAGGAGTAATCCGTGATGAGCAGATCGGCGGCCAGGAACAGATCTGCGACATCCGGGTGGGCGGAGGCGTCGATGACCTCGGCGACGGTGGCCGCCGGCGCCGGCCCGGCCGGTTCGAGCTCGGCCGATTCGGAATCGACCTCGCGCAGGGTGGAACGGGCGGTGGCACCGCCGGCGGCCCTGGTGTGCCCGCGCACCACGATCGTCCAGTCGGCGCCCAGGCGTTCGGCCAGCCACTGCGGATCCAGCAGCTCCACCGGCCGGGTCCCCTCGTAACGCCAGGTCGGCACGTAGACCAGGATGCGGGTCTCCGGATCCGCGCCGAGCACGCGGGCCGCAGCACTGCGCGCCTGCCAGGTGGGCCGGCCCGTTTCGTCCAGGGCGTGTACCAACCGGTCGTCGCGCGGATAACCGGTCTCCAGGATCGGACCGCGGTAGGCATAACAGCGGCGGAATTCGGCGGTCGAATGCGGGTTCTGGCTCAACAACAGGTCCCAGCGGCCCGACTCCCTGGCGGCTGCGAATTTCGAACGCAGGGTGGCGTCCGGCTTGGCGATCGCCAGTTTCTTCAACATCGTGCCGTGCCAGGTCTGCAGCACGTGCTGGCCGCGGCGGGCCCGGAAGCCGTAGCGCAGCCAGTCGTTGACCACCAGCAGGCGTGAGCGCCGACGGGCGGCGAACCATTCGGGGCTGCCCACCAGGACGGCCTGTGCCCCCTGGGGCACCTGTTCGTCCTCGTCGGTGACCGACCAGTACCGGGGCAGGGCCGGGAACCGGCGGGCCACCTCGGCGTCGATGGCCAGGGGATTGTCCGAGACCTGGCGGCCGTAGAAGCTCTCGAAGAACACGCCGCCGGATTCCACCAGCTGTGACTCCGGCAGCCGGTCATGGCGGATCTGGCGCAGCACCCGGGCCGCCGAGGCTCCCTTGGGGAAGCTGTGGAACCGATAGGACAGGTCCACGGCGGCGGCGTGGGCGAACCGGCCGGCGGTGGATCCGGAGCTGAGCGCCTGTTCCAGATAGTTCAGCGTGGTGCCCCAGGTGTGGAACACCGAGCCGTCGGGGCCCACCGTGTCCTCCAGGGGCTCGTAGAGCCCGCGGGTCGCGGCGTAGACCTCGAGGTCGGGGGCGAACCAGATGATCGGCCGGCCCAGCACCGAGTAGTCGATCGCGATCGAGGAGTAGTCGGTGATGAGCGCGTCGAAGGCGCCCAGATCGCCGGTCACCTCGGGCATCAGGTCCGAGCCCAACAGGTGGATGCGCCCGGAGGCGACCCGTTCATAGGGGCCGAAGCCCAGGCGGTGCGGCCGGATCGCCAGATGCCCGTCGATGCGCTCGAGCACCGCGCGCAGTTCGGCGACCTCGGCATCGGTGGGCACCGCCGGGTCCTCATCGCCGTTGCGCCAGGTGGGCGCGTAGATCACCAGCGGGCCCGAGGTCTCCGCCGGCAGGCCCAGCACCGTGAGGATCCGCGCGCGGGCAGCGGCTGCTTTGGCCGGACTCTCCGCCTGGGCGGCCAGTTCGTCCACGCGCGGATCGCCCAGCACGCGGACCCTCCCGGGATCCAGTCGGAAGGCCGAGCGCAGGCGCCTGGCGGTCTCCGGGGCGCCGGCGACGAACAGGGAGATCTGCTGATCGCCATAGGAGTACATCTGGGCCAGGATCTTCTGCGCGGGTCCCAGCAGGTGGGCCAGGCGCCCCGCGGCGCCCGGCAGACTGGTCACGGAGGGGGAGTCCAGGTGCAGCAGTTTCAGGGGCACGCCATGCCACAGTTGGACGACGTAGCCGCCGAAGACTCCGTAGCGGTTGGCGTCGCCGAAGCCGTGGGTGATGACGATCTGGCCGGCGCGCAGCGTGGCCCAGTACCCGGCGGCCGACTTCCGGCGCACGGGGGCGAAGCCCTCTGCCGCAGCGGCGCGGTCCTGGTCGGCATCGGCGGTCAGCCAGCTGATCTGCGCGTGCGCGTCCTCGCGCTTGAGGCGCCGGGCGACGACCAGGGCACCCTCGCCCACGCCGATGCCCGAGCCGAACACCCAACGGTCGCTCTTGCGCGGGACGAACTTCGAGAGCAGAAAGGAACCCGCGTATTTGGGGATGGCGAGCAGTTTGGAGACATTGCCGCCGGTGAACGTGAAGACAGGCTTCTTCATTCCAAGCAGTCTAGTCCACCGGCTAGGGTGGGCCGTATGGCAGCACGCGTCGATCCGGAATCGAACTCCGAGCAGAACGATTCGTCCCCGAACACGGTGGTGGTGGGCGCGGGTGCCGCAGGCACCGCACTGGCCCGCGCTTGGGCTGCGGCCGGCCCCCGGACGGGACACCTGACCCTCATCGACTCACGGGCGGACCCCGTGGAGCTCCCTCCCCTGTCGAAATCCCTGTTCGACCCCGGGGCGGAGCCCGCCCGACTGTGGCCCGCTGACCGGCCGGGGGGCTTGGCCGACGGAACGCAGGACGGCGCGCCCCGCGTGCGCCGACGCACCGGCACGGTGACCCGGATCGACGAGGCTCTGCCCGAACCGGCCCTGCCAGGCGCGGCTCCGGACAGACCGGCGGCCGGCGCCATCCACCTGGACGACGGCACCACCGTGACCTATGACGTCCTGGTCCTGGCCACCGGGATGCGCCCGCGCCCGGTACCGGCGGCACTGGACGGCGTGCGGGCACTGCGGATCTTCGACGCGGACTCCGCGCTCGCCGCCCGCGCAGCCCTCGGACTGGGGCCGGGCCACGTGGTGCCCGTGCGCGATATCGGCGTCCTCGGCTCGGGCTATCTGGCCCTGGAAATGGCCAGGGCCGCCGCCGAGGCCGGTGCGCACCCCACTGTCCACCTGCGCGGGCAGCTGCCCGTGACGAGCCTGAGCACCCCCATGCGCCTGGCCCTGCGCGAGCTGCACAGTGCCGCCGGTGTCGCCTTCGCCGCACACGATCCGGCCCCCGCGGCCGGCGCCCACGCGCTGTGGCTGGTCGCCACCGGGGCCGTGCCCGCCCTGCCCCCTGGTCTGCCCGACGAATGGCAGCGCACGCCTCAGGGCCACCTGCTGGTCGACCGGCGGCTGCGCGTGGCCGGGGCCGGCGGCGAGGTCTATGCGATCGGTGATATCGCCCGGTTGAGCGACGGTCCGGAGCCCGCATACGGTTCGGAGTCGCTGGCCAACGGCCAGGGCGCCTGGTTGGGCACACGCCTGGCAGAACGTGCGCAGCCCGCGAGCACGGCGGCCGCCTGGCACGAGCTCGGCTGGCATTGGAGCTTCCAGGGCCCACTGCGGCTCTTCACGGTGGGGGAGCCGGGCGGCACGGCGGAAACCGCTGCCGTGCCGATCGTCCTGGGCGACCTCGGCTCCGGTGCCGGCCAGGTGCTGCTGTTCGGCGGTGCGGACCCGCACGCGCCTCTGACCGGGGTCGAGACCCTGGGAGCGCCGGCGGCGCACAATGCCGCCAAGAAGGCCCTGGCGCTCGCCGGCGATGAGCGGATCACCCGGGCGGAAGCAGCTGCCGACGGCTTCGAGTTGAAGAAGGCGCTCAAAGCGCGCAAGTCCGACCGAATGCGCAAGCCCGGTCTTTCCGAAGGAACCCACATTCGGCCCACAGGCCACGTTGAGCAACGCCACAATCCAGGGGCTTAGGCCAAAACCGTGGGTCTGACTACACTAAGAGGGTTATCTTTGCCGAAGGAAGTGTGCAGCTGCCTATGACGACCAGTGCTGAACTGGCGGCCCAGTACGGGCTCTCGCGTGTCGGTGCGCGTCCGAACCTCTTCGCGTATTTGCGCGAGGTGTGGAAGCGCCGTGACTTCACACTCTCGCTCGCCAAGTACCGGATCAAGAGCGAGAACGAGCGCAACCGTTTGGGGATGGCGTGGGTACTGCTGCGCCCCATCCTCTCGGCCATCATGTACGGCTGCATTTTCGGATTGATCCTGGGCGGCTCGAGGCCCCCGAACTTCGTGCCCTATGTGGTCGTCGGCGTGTTCATGCTGGAGTTCTTCAACTCCTCGATGACCGGCGGCTCGAAGTCGATCATCAAGAACACCTCCCTGGTCCAGACCCTGCCCTTCCCCCGCATGGTGCTGGTGATCGCGCAGGTGGCGCAGAACCTGCTGAACTTCATCCCGACCCTGTTGCTCATGGTCATCGTCGCGATGATCTTCGGGGCCAGGCCCAGCTGGTCCTGGTTCGCCATGATCGGGTTGATCGTCCTGTTCACGATGTTCAACATGGGCGTGGCGCTCATCTTCGCCCGTCTGACAGTGCACTTCCACGATCTGAGCCAGGTCACCCCCTTCATCTCCCGGATGATCTTCTACACCTCCGGCGTGTTCTTCGACCCGCAGCGGATCGTCGCGGGCCACCCCGTGCTGGAGGCGATCTACCCCTGGCATCCACTCAACGAGGTGCTGTCGATCGCCCGCGGCATCCTGCTGCCGGCCGACCATCCCTACGACCCCTCGATGTGGTGGATGTTGGCCATCTGGTCCGTCGTCATGCTGGTCGTCGGCACCGTGTACTTCTGGAAGGCCGAGGAGCGATATGGGCGCGAATGACGATTGGGAAGAGGACTGGGAGTACATCCTGACGGGTGTCCGCCCGGCCGACCGCCCGGTTCCCGTGCCGGCGGGGGCCGAGGACGCGCAGAGTGAGCTGCCGCGGCCCCGCTCCGCGCGGGTCGCCGCGATTCGGGCGGACGAGGCGTGGCAGGCGCAGGCCCTGGAGGCCGCGCGCGCCCGCAACCCGGAGCCGGCTGCCCAGCCCACGCCCGTCCCCGTGCAGGTCAAGGAGCGCCCGTTCCGCGAACCGCGCCCCACCACCGGCAGCCTCGGTGTGATCACCGCACAGCCGGAGAAGGACCAACCGATCGTCATCTGCGACGATCTGCACATCGAGTTCAAGACCCTGGCCACCGGCAAACGGGTCGCGGGCAACGACCTGGCCGGCATGCTCAAGCGCAGTGGCGGCCGCTCGATGAAGACCGTGCACGCGCTCAAGGGCATCTCCTTCGTCGCACACGCGAACGAATCGATCGGCGTCATCGGCTCCAACGGTTCGGGCAAGTCGACCCTGATGCGCACCCTGACCGGGCTGATCCCGCCCACCCGCGGTGCCGTCTACGCCAACAGCAGGCCCAATCTGCTGGGCGTCGGCGCGGCGCTGATCCGGGACCTGTCGGGCTCCCAGAACGTCATCCTGGGCGGCCTGGCGATGGGCATGAGCCGGGAGGACATCGAATCGAAGTACGACGACATCGTGAAGTTCGCCGGGCTGGAGAAGTTCATCGACCTGCCGATGCGCACCTATTCCTCCGGTATGACCGCGCGCCTGAAATTCGCGATTGCCACGGCCAGGGACTACGAGATCCTGATCGTCGACGAGGCCCTGTCCGTGGGTGACAAGCAGTTCCAGCAGCGCTCCGAGAAACGCATCCGCGATATCCGCGAGAATGCCGGAACCGTCTTCCTGGTGTCGCATTCGATGCGATCGATCCGCGATACCTGTAACCGCACCATCTGGATCGAGAAGGGCGATCTGCGCGCCGATGGGCCCACCGCAGACGTCGTGAAGGAATACGAGAAGCACAAGTGACACATTCCCCGGTCGGCGCGCTGGCGCCCCAGGCCCTGCCCGAACTGCCGGCCCATCCCGGCGTGTCCTTCATCATGCCGGTGCTCAACGAGGCCCAGACCATCGCGGCGGCGATCGCGACGATCCTGGCCCAGGACTACGACGACGAGATCGAGATCGTGGTGGCGCTGGGGCCCTCAACCGACGATACGACGGAGATCGTCACCGATATCGCGGCGACCGATCGACGGGTGAAGATCGTGCACAATCCCGCCGGTGACACCCCGACCAGTCTGAACCTGGCCGTCGCCCAGACCAGCATGCCCGTCATCATCCGGGTCGATGCGCACTCGGAACTGACCCCCGACTACGCCCGCCGCGGGGTCGAGGTGCTGCGGTCCACCGGCGCCGCCAACTGCGGCGGCCTGATGCTCGCCCGCGGCACCGGGGCGTTCCAGCGGGCGGTGGCCAGGGCGTATATGAGCCCGCTGGGTCTGGGCGGGCCGGCCTATCACGCCGGGGACGAGGCACAGGATGCGGAAAGCGCCTATCTGGGCATTTTCCGCCGCGAGGTCTTCGAGGTGTTGGGCGGCTTCGACGAGGAGCTGCGGCGCGGCCAGGACTGGGAACTCAATCTGCGCATCCGCGCCGCCGGCGGGCGGATCCGGTTCGCTCCCGAGCTGCAGGTCGTATACCGGCCACGCACCTCGTACAAGCGGATCGCCCAGCAGTTCTACGCCACCGGCATCTGGCGTGCGGAGATCACCCGGCGCTATCCGCGCAGGGCGTCCCTGCGCTATTTCGCCCCGCCCCTGCTGGTGCTGGGGGTCTCGGCCGCGCTGCTCGAAGCGCTGTTGCAGGTCTGCGGGATCACCGGCCACTGGCCGAAGCCGCTGCGCCGGTTCACCTCCCTGGTGCACGTGCCCAGCCTGGCCTATGCCGGCCTGGTACTGCGCGCGGGTCTGCGGGCCGAGGACGCCGGAGCGTTGGAGCGGGCGTGGTTCATGCTCATCCTGCCGACCATGCACATCACCTGGGGCGCGGGATTCCTGCGCGGCCTGGTCACCGGGGCGACCGGAGTGACCGATCGCAGCCGTGGCACCCTGTTGACCGCCACTGAGACGGCCGGGGACGAAGCACGGTGAGCGCGCGGAAGAGGAAATCCGCAGCATCCGGGTCCGTTCGGCCCGGCAAGCAGGGGAAGCAGGCCCCGGACGCAGCGGCACTGGAGCGCGCGGCCAAGGACGCCAAGCGCCAGGCCCGGATCGATCGGCTGGAGACCGGGGAGCGCAAGAAGTTCAATGCCCCGCTGATCGCCGGGGCCATCGTCGTGCTCGCGGTGATCGTGCTGGTGGCCTACAGCGTGCTCAAACCGGGCAAGGTCCTCACCGTGGACGCGCTGAACTCCCCGGCGGTGGCTGCGCTTGGCGCAGGCGATGCGCTCTACGCCCCGAATTCCAAGGAGGCGCTGACGGAGAACGCCCGCTTCGGATATCTGCCGGCACCCCAGCTGGCGCTGACCGCCGATAAGGACGTGGTGGTGGCCGATGCGGCGACGGCGCAGAAGCGGATGGGCCTGGCCCAGCCGGTCGCCCGGACTGGCACCAAGGACTTCCTGGCGGCGAAGATCACACCATTCGACGGTGCGCAGAACGCCAAACAGGGTACTCCGCTGACCTGGCACCAGGCCCTGGACGAGTTGGGCAAGGCCACGGTCTTCAACGTGCAGATCGACTCCGTGGACGTGGTCGAACCGTTCCTGGCCGATGTCGATTCGGCCGGTCGCGCCGATGGACTCATCGTGCGCTCGAACAGCCTGCAGGTGCTGCGGGCCGTTTCCCAGGGGTCCAAGGGCGCGATCGCCACTCTCTACGAACAGCCCGCCGCCCATGCGCAGGCGGCGCCGGACGCTGCGGTGAAGAAGGCCGCCGAGCTGGCCGAGCTCGACGGGCGGGACGCGTCGGCCGCAGCGGGCGACGGCGCACAGACACCGGAGGATCTCAAGCGGGCCGGGGTGACGATGGTCGCGGTGCCCGCGGGAGCGGATGACCTGAAGTCCTGGACGGATGCGGGGTTGAAGGTCTGGGTCACGGGTGTGCCCGATAAGAACCGTTTGGACTCCCTGGCCGGCGCGGGCGTGTTCGGCGCGCTGGCGCACAATCCCTTCGCCATCCAGCCCTCGGCGGTCAAGACCGACTGAGCTCTGGGCGGCGGGACCGCACCGGTGCGGTCCCGCCGTTGCCCGCCTTACCTGCCCAGGCCGTGGAAGGTGAAGCCGGCGGCCTCCCACTCATCCCGGTCGAGCGCATTGCGCCCATCGATCACCACGGGCGCCGGGGCCATGAGCCCGGCGGCGCGGGACGCGGCCAGGTGGCCGGGGCGGTAGTCCTGCCATTCGGTCAGCAGCAGCACGACCCGGGCCCCGGCCAGGGCCTCGTCGAGATCGTCGACGGCCCGCAGATCGGGAAACCGGCGCCGCACATTGGCAAGGGCCTGCGGATCGTGGACCGTCACGTCATAGCCGGCCGCCCGGAGGCGGCAGGCGATGTCCAGGGCGGGGGAGTCCCTGACATCGTCGCTATTGGGTTTGAAGGCCGCCCCCAGCACGGTCACGGCCGGTGCCGCTCCCGCAGCGCCGGGCAGGGCCTCGGCGACGAGGTCGATGACCCGCTGGCGGCGGCCCAGGTTGATCGCGTCGACCTGCTCGAGCAGCCCGACGGCGCCGGTTGCGCCCAATTCGGCGGACCGGGCGGAGAAGGCGCGGATGTCCTTGGGCAGGCAGCCCCCGCCGAAGCCGACGCCGGCGGCCAGGAAGGCCGGCCCGATCCGCGGGTCCAGGCCGATTGCCCGGGCAACCTGGGTGACGTCGGCACCGGAGGCCTCACAGACCTCGGCGATGGCGTTGATGAAACTGATCTTCGTGGCCAGCAGCGAATTCGCGCTGACCTTGACCAGTTCGGCGGTTTCGAAGTTGAACACCAGGCGGGGGATGTCCGAGGCCAACAGGGGCGCGTAGACCCGGTCGAGGATGGCCACCTGGGTGGGGTCCTCGGTGCCATCGGCGGTGCCGTAGATCAGCCGGTCCGGGTGCAGGGTGTCGGCCACCGCGTGGCCCTCGCGCAGGAACTCCGGGTTCCAGATCAGCTCGAGGTGCTCCAGGTTGCGCAGCTGCCGGGCCAGGGTGCGCGCGGTGCCCACCGGGACCGTCGACTTGCCCACCAATACGGCCGGCTGCTCCCGGTCCGCCAGCACGCCGGCCAGGGATGCCACGGCCGCCTGCAGGAAGCTCAGATCGGCGGCGTGGGAATCCGCCCGCTGGGGCGTGCCCAGGGCCAGGAAGTGCACCTCGGCCTCGGCCAGATCCGCGTAGTCGGTGGTGAAGCGCAGCCGTCCGGAGGCCAGCGAGCGGTCCAGCAGCTCCTGGAAGCCGGGTTCGAAGAACGGCGCGCGCCCGGCGTTGAGCGAGGCGACGCGCTCGGAATCGACGTCCAGGCCGATCACGGTGTGTCCCAGTTCGGCCATGCACACGGCATGGACGGCGCCCAGGTATCCGACACCGATCACGCTCAAAGTCGTCATGTTCTTCCATTCTCCTTGGGATTTCTACGGCTGCCGTCATGGTACCCGCGCCGGATGAGCCGCTTCTTAAACGGCGGGTGGCCCGGGGCGCGTGCCGGGTGTGCGAGGGTGCCGACTACGCTGGGAGCCAGATCCCAACGGACCACCCGAGGAATACCGAGGACACCATGAGCGAACACATCTCCCATCCGTCGCTGATCGGCGACCTGGACGCCAAGCAGCTGGGCCCCCAGCCCACCTACCTGCCCGACGACCATCCGGACGTCGAGGCCGCCAAGCGCCTGGAGGGCGGCGAGGAGCCCATCGATGTGGCCCACGACCTGCCGGCCAGCTGCCTGGCCTGGGCCCTGCTGGCCGACGAGGCCTTCGAAGAGGGACGTCGGGTCGACTCCTACGCCTACGCCCGGGTGGGCTATCACCGCGGCCTGGACGCCCTGCGCGGCGCCGGCTGGCGGGGCACGGGCCCCATCCCGTTCAGCCATCCGGTCAACCAGGGCTTCCTGCGGGCGCTGTACGCGCTGGGCCGTGCGGCGGCCTCGATCGGGGAGGAAGAGGAGGCACAGCGGGTGCGGAAGTTCCTCACCGACTCCGACCCCAGCGCAGTGGCCCAGATCGAAGCGCTCTGAGCGCCGACCTCCGCTCGCACCCGCCCGTTCGGTAGAATGGGCAGGTACATCCGCGGCCGGATCTACACCGACCGCGGATTCCTAGTGTGTGAAAGTTGTGATGACTTATGCCGGCAATTGTGGTCGTCGGAGCCCAGTGGGGCGACGAGGGTAAGGGAAAGACTACCGACATCCTGGGTACCCGCGTGGATTACGTGGTCAAGCCCAACGGCGGGAACAACGCCGGGCACACCGTCGTCGTCGGCGGTGAGAAGTACGAGCTCAAGCTTCTGCCCGCCGGCATCCTGTCCCCGAACGTCACCCCGGTCATCGGCAACGGCGTGGTCGTCAACCTCGAGGCCCTGTTCACGGAGATCGACGCGCTTCAGGCCCGCGGTGCCCGCACCGATCATCTGAAGATCTCCGCCAATGCCCATGTGGTCGTGCCCTTCCACCAGACGCTGGACAAGGTCACGGAGCGCTTCCTGGGCAAGCGGGCCATCGGCACCACCGGCCGCGGCATCGGCCCGGCCTACTCCGATAAGGCATCGCGCCTGGGCATTCGCATCCAGGACCTGTTCGACGAATCGATCCTGCGCCAGAAGGTCGAGGGATCGCTCAAACAGAAGAACGAACTGCTGGTCAAGATCTACAACCGCCGCGCCGTGGACGTCGACGAGACCGTGGATTACCTGCTGCAGTTCGCCGAGCGCCTGCGCCCCATGGTCGCCGACACCGAACTACTGCTCAACCAGGCCCTGGACGCCGGCAAGGTCGTCGTGATGGAGGGCGGCCAGGCGACCATGCTCGATGTGGACCACGGCACCTACCCCTTCGTCACCAGCTCGAACCCGACCGCCGGCGGAGCCTGCGTCGGCTCTGGCATCGGGCCCACCCGGATCACCCGGTCGGTGGGCATCATCAAGGCGTACACGACCCGCGTGGGCGCGGGCCCCTTCCCCACGGAACTGTTCGACGATATGGGCCTGTACCTGCAGAAGACGGGCGGGGAGTACGGCGTGAACACCGGCCGGCCGCGCCGCTGCGGCTGGTACGACGCGGTCGTGGCCCGCTACGCCGCGCGCGTCAACGGCTTCACCGACTATGTGCTGACCAAACTGGACGTGCTCTCCGGGATCGAGGAGATCCCGGTATGCGTGGGCTATGACGTCGACGGGGTGCGCCTGGACGAGATGCCCACGAGCCAGTCGGACTTCCACCACGCCACCCCGGTCTACGAGACCTTCCCCGGGTGGAAAGAGGACATCACCTCGGCGCGCAGCTTCGAGGACCTGCCGCGCAATGCCCAGGACTACGTGCTCGCACTGGAGCGCCTGTCCGGCTGCCGGATGTCGGTGATCGGCGTTGGCCCGGATCGCGAACAGTCGATCGTGCGCCACAGCCTGTTGGACTGAGCTGCTCGTTGAACTGAGAGGGTCGCCCGGCCCCGTATCATTCGGCCGACGTGTAAAGTCTTCGACGATTTCTTTACACGTCGGCCGAACGTGTCAAGGGGCTTTCCATGTCGTCCCTATCGGCGAATCCCGGCCGTGTCCGCCCCGTCCGATAGGGTGACACCATGACTGAAAACGTGACCCCGCCACAGGCGAAGCAGGTACCGCACACCCGCACCCACCACGGGGACACGTTCATCGATCAGTACGAATGGCTGCGCGATAAGGACGATCCGCAGGTGATCGCGCACCTGAAGGCGGAGAACGCCTATACCGCCGCGCGGACCGCCGGCCAGGAGGATCTGCGCCAGGCCATTTTCTCCGAGATCAAGGACCATACGCAGGAAACCGATATGTCGGTGCCGGTGCGCATCGGCGGCTACTGGTACTTCGCCCGTACCTATGAGGGCAAGGACTATCCGGTGCAGTGCCGTGCCACCGCCGTGCCGGCAACCGCCGACGACGCCTGGGAACCCCCGGTGGTCGGGACCGGCAAGCTGAGCGGCGAACACGTGGTGCTCGACCTCAATGCGTTGGCCGCAGGGGCGGAGTTCTTCTCCCTGGGCACCTTCTCCCTGTCCGCCCACGGCCGGATGTTGGCCTACTCGGTCGACACCACCGGGGACGAACGCTATCTGCTGCGCCTGCGCGATCTGCACACGGGCAAGGACCTGGCCGATCAGATCCCCGACACCGTGGGCCCCGTGTTCTTCGACCGCAGGGGCGAATACCTCTTCTATACGACCGTGGACGCCGCCTGGCGGCCGGATACCGTCTGGCGCCACCGGATCGGAACTCCGGCGGCCGAGGACGTGCAGGTGTTCCACCAGTCCGATGAGCGCTACTTCGTGGGGCTGGCGATCAGCCGTTCGAAGAAGTACATCTTCCTCGTCAGCGAATCCAAGGTGACCTCGGACTGGTCCTATCTGGACACCTCGGCGCCGTTGGAGGATCCGGTGCGGGTGCGGCCTATGGTCGACGGCGTCGAATACAATGTCGAACACGCCGTGATCGGCGGCGAGAGCCGCTTCCTCATCACGCACAATGAGAATCGCGCGGACTTCGAAATCGTCGACGTGCCGGTGCTCGAGCAAATCGGCGCGGACCCGGTGCGTCCCGTACTGGCGCCGGAGGTGCTCGAGGGCAAACGGATCGAGGGCGTCGACGCCTTCGCCGGGTTCCTGGCGATCTCCTACCGCGAGGGCGGATTCGCCCGGGTCGGTGTGATCGACCTGGGCGTGGGCCGGGAGATGGAAGAGGGCGAGAAGCCGATCGCGGCCCAGGTCCTGGGCAACGACACCTTCACCTACCCACAGCTGCGGGAGATCCCCACGGGCCAGGAGATCGGCACACTGGGTGTTGCCGGCAACCCCGAATGGGGGCAGGAACTGCTGCGCCTGGGCTATACCTCCTGGATCACTCCGCGCCAGGTGCTCGACTACGACGTGCTCACGGATCAGGCCACGGTGCGCAAGCAGCAGGCGGTGCGCGGGGCTGATCTGGCCAGTTACAGCCAGCGTCTGGAATGGGCTCCCGCGTCCGACGGCACGCTGATTCCCGTATCGATCGTCTGGCGCGCCGACCGGGTGGTGTCCTACCCCGCACCCACTGTGCTCTACGGATACGGATCCTATGAGGCCAGTATGGATCCGTACTTCTCGATCGCCCGGCTGTCCCTGCTGGACCGGGGGGTCGTCTATGCGGTGGCCCATATCCGCGGCGGTGGGGAGATGGGCCGGGCCTGGTACGACCAGGGCAAGACCCTGAGCAAGCGGAACACCTTCACCGACTTCGTCGCGGCGGCGGATCACCTGATCCACAAGGGACTGACCGTCCCACAACGGCTGGTCGCCACCGGTGGTTCGGCCGGCGGCCTTTTGATGGGGGCCGTGGCCAATATCGGTTATGACCGATTCGCCGGGATCAGCGCGCACGTGCCCTTCGTCGACCCCCTGACCTCGATCCTCATGCCCGAACTGCCGTTGACCGTCATCGAATGGGACGAATGGGGTGATCCACTCCATGATGCGGAGGTCTACGCCTATATGAAGTCCTATTCGCCCTATGAGAACGTGGGAGACCACCCGTACCCGCAGATCCTGGCGCTGACCAGTCTCAATGACACCAGAGTGCTTTACGTGGAGCCGGCGAAGTGGACGGCCCGGCTGCGCGAGGTCGGAGCGGATGTGTTGCTGAAAACCGAGATGGTGGCCGGTCACGGGGGCGTCTCCGGACGTTACGACGCCTGGCGCGAGATCGCCTTCGATTACGCTTGGCAGCTAAGCGTATTAGGAGTCTGACCATGCCCATCCGCACCGCACGCGTTCTGTTCTGCATTGCGCTGGCCCTGCCCGTCGTGTATTCGCTGGCCACGTCCGTGGTCTACTCACTGGCCGACCCCGGCCGGCTCACGGTCCTATCGCAGGCCTTGAGAGCCCTGAACCTCCTGGTGGTGTTCATCTGCCTGATCCTGGCGCTCGTAGCGGTGTGCACCGTGCCGGGCACGGTGACGGTGCGGCGCGTGATCGCAGGGGCCCTGGTGGTGTGCGCGGAGGGTCTGCGCCTCATCGTGCCGATGGTGGTGAGCGTGCTCATGGGCTCCGTCCTCACCGGTGGAGGGGCCGGCGCCGTGCGCGGATACAGCCTGATCCTCCTGCTCAGTTCCACTGTGGCGACCTGCCTGTTCCTGTGCGCCTGGCCGGTGGTCCGCAACCGGGGGATCGTGTCCTATGCCGTGGTGGTCTGCGGTTGTGTGGTGGCCGCGGTCGTCATGGGCGTGGTCCAGGCCCTGAGCAGTGGCATCACCGTCGGCCTGCGCGAATACACCTGGGCCCCCTGGCTGAACACCGCACTGTCGGTGGGCGCCACAGCCTGGTACATTGCGCTGCTCTACTTCGCCCGGCTGTTCGACCGGGGCGGGGCCCCGCCGCAGCCCGGGGCGTGGCCCCAGGCGGGTCCGCGATGATCCTCGATGTGGGCGCCGCGGTCTTCGCCCTGGTCACCGTAGCCCTGGGCCTGGGCGTCTACCTGCCGGTGCGCAGCGCCGCCGTCGGGCGCCTGAGGCGTGACGGGCGGGGCGGCTTGCGCACCCAGGCGACGTGTAAGTCCGATGAGGCCTGGCAGCACGGGCACACCGCCGCGATGATCTATGTGAAATCGATGCCGTGGATCATCGCGGCGGCCCTGGTGTTGGGCGTGCCCGGTTGGATCTGGCTGGGCGCCGGTGCTGGCCTCATGGTGTTCAGCGTCGCGGTGGCCTGCGAACTGTTCGTGCTGATGTTCGGGTTCGCCTTCGCAGTCATCGCAGCCCGCGACTGCCGTTGATTCGGGTTGTCTTAGAGAATCCTGTGTGCATAGACTGACGCAGTCGCAATTTCATCAGGATGAATGGACCAATGATGACCCAGGATTCGCATCTGACCCGCCGTCGGTTCGGCTATCTCGCCTATGGCGTGCTGGCAGTGGCCGCGGTGTCCACGGCAACGGGCTTCTCGATCAAGAAGGGTGCCGCCGCCGGCGACCTGTCGGCCAATCTGACCCTGATCGCACCCGCCGGAGCCGGCGGCGGCTGGGACGGCTTCGCCAGGGAGACCCAGCAGGCCATGCGCCTGTCGGGGGTGACGAACAATGCGCAGGTGCTCAACATCCCCGGCGCCGGCGGCACGATCGGCCTGGGCAAGTTCGCCACCATGGACGGGCGGGCCGATACGGTCCTGGCCACCGGTTCGGCCATGACAGGCGGCATCGCCTTGAACAAGTCGCCTGTGGGCTACAAGGATGCGACCCTGCTGGCCCGGGTGGCCGAGGACTACGACGTCCTCATCACCGCCAACGACTCCCCGTACCAGTCCATGGACCAGCTGGTCGGCGACTGGAAGTCGGGCAAGAAGTTCAAATGGACCGGTGGCTCGGCCGGTTCCATCGACCATCTGACCGTCGCCCAGATCGCCCGGGTCAACGACATCGACCCCGGCACCATCACCTACATCCCCAAATCCGGTGGCGGTGAGGCCATCGCGACCCTGCTCTCGCACACCACCGACTTCGCCTGCACGGGCTACAACGAGGTCTCCGACCAGGTCGAGGCCGGGCGCGTGCGGGCCCTCGGACTGGCCGCACCCAAGCGGATCGCCGGAATCGACATCCCCACCATGACCGAACAGGGCCACAAGGTCACGATGACCAACTGGCGCGGTTATCTGGGCGCCCCGGGCATCAGCGAGGACGAGAGGGCCCAGCTCATCGACATCCTCGATGCGACCAGGAAGTCCGAGGCCTGGCAGGACGCCCTCAAACGCAATCAGTGGACGGACGTCTGGCTGACCGGCCCGGAATTCGAATCCTTCATCGCAGCAGATCAGAAACAGACCGACGAGATCCTTAAGGAGCTGGGACTATGAGCACGTTCATCACAGCCCACCGGTGGGGCAAGGGCACCTGGTGGGAGGGCCGCTCCGGTCTGCTCGTCCCGCTCATCGTCGCGGCCTTCGCCACCTATCTGCTCATCGGCATCCTGACCATGGACGTGGCCGAGGACACGGACTGGCCCGGTCCCACCTTCTTCCCGATGCTCATCATGATCGCCTGCTACATCCTGGCCGTTCTGTTGGCCGTGGCGATCATCCGCCACCCCGAGACGGTCGACGACACCCCTGACGATGCGATGGCCGCAACCGACGACGCCTCGCCCGCGCTCGCCGCGGCCAGGGCGGAACGGGCCGAGGAGACCGCCCGCGCCTTCGCCGACCCGGGAAGTTCCGCGGTCGCCGCCTCCCGGCTGGAACCGGCGGGGGCCTCGGCGGATGAGCGCAGTGCCCAGTACGAGGCGGCCAGGAAGGACGTCAAGCACCGGACCCATTCGGACTTCGCAGCCCTGGCCTGGGCGGTGGCCGGGTTCGCGATCTTCGCGGCGTTGATCGTGCCCGCCGGCTGGATCATCTCCGCCGCCGCCCTGTTCTGGTGCGTGGCCCGCTCGATGGGATCGCGCAGGCCATTGTTCGACCTGACCCTGGCACTGACCTTCTCATCCCTGGTCTACCTGGCCTTCGACACCCTGCTGGGGCTCAATCTGCCCACCGGCATCCTGGGAGGTGGCATCTGATGGATGCGCTCATGCACTTGATGGACGGCTTCGGCCACGCCTTCACCCCGATGAACCTGTTGTGGGTGCTGGTCGGCTGTCTGCTGGGCACCGCGGTGGGCGTGTTGCCCGGCCTGGGTTCCTCGATGGCGGTGGCCCTGCTGCTGCCCCTGACCTTCGCCCTGGACCCCACCGGCGCATTCATCATGTTCGCCGGCGTGTACTTCGGCGGGCTGTTCGGCGATTCCACCATGGCGATCCTGATGAACACGCCCGGCCAGTCATCGGCCATCGCCTCGACCTTCGAGGGCCACAAGATGGCGCTGAGCGGGCGCGCCCCGCAGGCCCTGGCGACCTCGGCGATCGGTGCGTTCATCGGCGGGTTCATCTCCTGTGTCGTCGTGGTCTTCCTGGCACCGGTGCTTGCGGACCTGTCGGCCAGTTTCGGCCCGGCCGAGTATTTCGCCCTGGCGCTGTTCGCCTTCGCCGCAACCTCCTCGGTCGTCGCGGACTCCGTGCTCAAGGGCCTGGTGGCGCTGGTGCTGGGCATCGGGATCTCGGTCATCGGAATCGACTCCGTCTCCGGCACCGAACGCTTCACCTTCAGCGTGCAGAACCTGTTCGACGGGATCTCGCTGGTCACCGTGACCGTGGCAGTGCTGGCCCTGGGCGAGGTCTTCTTCATCGCCAGCCGGATCCGCCGCGATCCCAACCGCGCGGAGATCCGGGCCTCTGGCAGGCCCTTCCTGTCGAAGTCCGAGTTCCGCGAGGCGACCCCAGCGTGGCTGCGCGGCACCGCGATCGGCCTGCCCTTCGGCGTCATCCCGGTGGGCGGTGCCGATGTGCCGACCTTCATGGCCTACGGCCTGGAGCGCAAGCTGGATACGCGCCGGAAGGACCCGCAGTTCGGCAAGGGCGCGATTCGCGGTCTGGCCGCCCCCGAGGCCGCCGGCAATGCGACCACCGGCACCGCCATGGGCGCCCTGTTGGCCCTGGGCCTGCCGATCTCGTCGACGGCTGCGATCATGTTGGCGGCCTTCCGCCAGTACGGCCTGCAGCCCGGGCCCCTGCTGTTCGACCGGGCGCCCGACCTGGTGTGGGGCCTGCTGGCCAGCTTCTTCATCGCGATGATCGTGCTGCTGGTCATCAACCTGCCCTTCGCACCGCTGTGGGCCAAGCTGCTGCTCATCCCCAGGCCGTATCTGTACGCGGGGATCGCGGTGTTCTGTGGGCTGGGCATCTACGCGACCAGCGCCTCGGTGTTCGATCTGTGCATGCTGCTGGGCATCGGCATTCTGGGCTTCATCCTGCGCCGCTACGGGGTGCCGCTGGCGCCGCTGATGATCGGCATGGTGCTGGGGCCCCTGGCGGAGACGAATATGCGCGACGCCCTGCTGTCCTCCGATGGCAGCCTGGCGGTCTTCTTCCAGTCGCCCATCGCGGTCGTCCTCTACGTGATCCTGTTGGCCGCCCTGGTCTACACGGGCGTGGGCCGCTGGCGCGCGCGGAAGCGGTGAGGCCCGCGGTGGTGTGGCCGGTGTCTGCTTGATTGCTCACGTTCACAAGGTTTCTTCCCGTTTGCCCTGATATCGGGCGGGCAGGTCATTAAGCTTGTTAACCGATGTCTTCCACGACCGCCGGACCGCTTGAAGCGGAACCGCACACACCCAAAGTCAACTGGCCGGTCTTCGGGACCTCGGCCGCCATCATCGTCGCCATCGCCGTCTGGGCGATTGCGGCGCCCGGCAGTGCGCACACGGTGCTCACGACCATCGTCGACTGGGTCTCGCGGACCTTCGGCTGGTACTACATCGCCACCGCCACGATCGTCATCGGCTTCGTGCTGTTCATCGCGGCCTCGTCCTCGGGCCGGATCAAACTGGGCCCGGACCACGCCAAGCCCCAGTTCAACATGTTCACCTGGACGTCGATGCTGTTCGCCGCCGGCATCGGCATCGACCTCATGTTCTTCTCCGTGTCCGAACCAGCAGCACAGTTCCTCGACCCACCCCAGGGCCATGTCGACGACCCGCTGAACCCCGCCACGGCGCCGGGGGACCGGGCGCGGATGGCGATCGTGTGGACCCTGTTCCACTACGGCATCACCGGCTGGGCGATGTATGCGCTGATGGGGGCGGCCTTCGCCTACTTCGCCTACCGGCGCGGGATGCCGCTGAGCATGCGCTCCATCCTGTCCTGGGTACTGGGACGCCACGCCGGGGGCGGGCTGGGCAACGGCATCGAGGTGCTCAGCGTGCTGGGCACGATCTTCGGCATCGCGACCAGCCTGGGCATCGGTGTGGTCCAGCTGAACTGGGGCCTGCACCTGATGTTCGGCATCGACCAGTCGATCCTCTGGCAGGCGGTGCTCATCGCGCTGTCCGTCCTGCTGGCGACGATCTCCACCGTCTCCGGCGTCAACAAGGGCATCCGCAGGCTGTCCGAACTCAATGTCATCCTGGCCGTGGTCCTCATGGTCTACGTCATCGCCACCGGGCAGGCGGGCTTCCTGTTCGACGCCCTGGTGACCGATGTGGGCGACTACGTGGCGAAGTTCCCCGAGCTCATGCTCAACGTCTTCCCCTTCACCGACCACAGCGCCTGGATGAGCCAGTGGACGCTGTTCTTCTGGGCCTGGTGGATCGCCTGGGCGCCCTTCGTGGGCCTGTTCCTGGCGCGCATCTCCCGCGGCCGGACCATCCGCCAGTTCGTCTTCGGCGTGCTGGTCGTGCCCTTCGTCTTCATCGCGGTGTTCATCTCGGTCTTCGGCAATTCGGCTCTGCGCCTGATCATGGACGGGGACCTTGACCTGGCGAACACCGCGGCCAATGCCCCCGAGCAGGCCTTCTACGCGCTGCTGGAACACTATCCCGGAGCGCCCTTCGTGATCGGCCTGGCGACCGTGGTGGGCCTGCTGTTCTACGTCACCTCTGCGGACTCCGGCGCCCTGGTCCTGGCGAACTTCTCCAGCCACCTGCACGACCCGAAATCCGATGGGGGCAAGCGCCTGCGCGTGTTCTGGTCGGTGCTCACCGGCGTACTGACACTGGCGATGCTCATCGTCGACGGGGTGTCCACCCTGCAGGGGGCCACGCTCATCATCGGGCTGCCGTTCTCCATCGTGCTCTATCTGGTGATGATCGCCCTGTACCGGGCGCTGCGCCAGGAGGCCAGCCACGCCGCCGGCCGCCTGGTCTCGATGCCCGGCCAGCTCTCGGGGACCTCGGGCATGTCGTGGCGCGCCCGCCTGCGGCGCCTGACGAACTACCCCGGTGCCCAGGCGACCGCCCGGTTCATCGACACGACGGCCACCTCGGCGCTGGAGAAGGTCGCCGGCGAGTTGCGGGATTCCGGGGCCACCGCACAGGTCGAACGGGCCGAGGTCGCCCCCGGCGGCCTGCACCAGGTTCAGCTGGTCCGCGAGTTCCCCGATGGTGAGCCGTTCTCCTATCAGCTCTATCCGGTGGCCTGCGAGGTGCCCCGCTTCGCCCTGCGCTCCGGGCGGGCACAGGCAGAGGAGTACTTCCGGGTGGAGGTCTTCACAGCGGAGGGCTCGCGCGGCTGCGATGTGCTGGGCTTCACGGAGGAGCAGCTGATCGCCGATGTGCTGGCCAATTACGAGTCCCATGTGGAGTTCCTGCGTCTGGCCGACGACCAGCCGGACGAGGAACCGGACCGCGAGATCATCACCGACTGGGAAGACGACTTCTAAGCTCCGCCTCTCATCCTGCTCGAGTTCCACTACTTACCGAAATGTCGATTTCGGGGCTGAAACGTCGATATTTCAACATTTCGTCAAGTAGTGGAACTCAGGAATGTGAAGTCTAGCCGCGCCAGCCGCGGGACCGGAGTTCCCGGCGGATCTCCGGCATATAGTCCTCGGCTGGGAACTCCCCTGTGATCACCACGACCTTCCAACCCACGTGCTCCAGTTCCAGACGCCTGCGGTTGTCCTCGGCGATCTGTTTGGCGGTGCGCAAATGGTATTCCCTGCCGTGGTATTCGACGGAGACCTTGAAATCCTCGAAGGCCAGGTCGATCTCCCGCTCCTGGGTGCGCGTGACTTTGACCCGGAGGTTCACTGTCGGCTCCGGCATCCCGTCGGCCACGATCAGCAGCCGCCACTTCGTTTCCATCGGGGAACGCACCCCGTCGCGGGCCCTGGCTGCGGCCCTGCGGGCCAAGGCTATGTTCCGGGCTCCGTCCACAGTTCGCAGACCCTCGATGATGTCTGCAATCGGCATCCACGGGCTGCCGTGAAAGGGCCCGGCGAGTCCGTCGATGACGGCCACCAGTTCGTCCTCACTCATGTGGTTCGCGAGACCTACGATGACGCCGATACTCGAATTGGCCCAGAGGCCGAACCAGGGCTGTGGCTCGTAGAGCTGCGTTATCCGGCAGTGGACCTCGCCGAGTCTGGGGTAGTTGGAACACGTGGGCAGGGCGATGTGCAATCCTGCGTGTTCCTTCAGCCGGTAGGGCAGGGGGAAGCCGTAGAGTCTGGCTGCGCTGATGGAATCGATGAGCAGCTGCGGTCTCCACAGTTGAACGGCTTTGGCGTGAGAATAGGTCTCGACCCAGTCCTGGTCGGCGAATTCCGGGACTTCGACCGAGTCCGTTTGGGTCGGGTGCAGGAGGACCCCGGGTACGTCTCGGACACGGGGCATCCGGCGCAGAGCGTAGTCGCTGAGGCCCCCTGCAATCGCATCGCGGTGTGTTATGAACCGTGGCAGTTCGATCGTCTTGAGCGGACCCGTGAAGGGGCGTCGGATGGTCTCCATGACCGCATGATCACGAAGGCGATAGCGGGAGGCCAGGCGTTGAAGGTGTCCTGTGGATACGGGCTCAGCCGTACACAAGCGACGATGTCGCGGTGGGTGGTGGGACCTCGGCCCTGTGACCTCCGGTCGTTACGTTCCACTACGTGACGAAATGTCGAAATCTGGTCGAAATTACCGATATATCAACATTTCGGTAAGTAGTGGAACCTGAAAACTAGCGGAGCCAGGGTTCGATGACGAGGACCGCGCAGATGAGCATGATGTCGAGCAGGGAGATCTTGAAAACGCGGGATGCCCAAGCGATCGCATCGGTCTTGGCCCTCTGGCCCAGTGCGCACACGACCAGCCAGTAGACGGCGAAGACCAGCAGGACGGCCGAACACCAGACGGAGATGTGAGCGCCGAAGACCATGAGGACATTGGCCGCCAGGTTGAGGATTGCGGTGGCCAGGATCAGGCGCTTGGTGGGGGTGACGCCGTACGCTACGGCCGCCACCGGCACCCCGGCTGCGGCGTAGTCGTCACGCCGACGGATCGAGATCGCGAAGAAGTGCACCAGCTGCCAGGCGACCAGCAGCAGGAACAGCGCCAGCGCCTCCCAGCCCAGGCCCAGCCCACCTGCGGTCAGGCCCGCAACCGGCGGAATCGCGCCGGGTACGGTGCCGATCAGAGTCGAGTGCACGGTGTGGTGCTTGGACCAGGTGTAGACCAGGGCGTAGGTGACCCAGCCGATCACGCCCAGGACACAGGTGAGCGAATTGGTCATGGTGCCCAGAATCGTCACACCGGCGATGCCCAGTACATAGCTGTAGGCTGTCGCGGCGAAGGGGCTGATGAAGCCGGTGACCTGGCCGCGGCCGGCGGTCCGGGCCATCCGCGCGTCGATTTCCCGGTCGAAGTGGTTGTTGACCACGCACGCCGAACCGATGATGCAGGCGGTCCCCAGGATCAGCGCCAGGAAGACCACCGGATCGAAGTGCCGGGTCGCGAAGGTGTAGGCGGCCGCCGTGACCAGGGTGTTGCTCATCACGATGCCGGGCTTGACGGCATCGATGTAGAGCTTCAGGTGCCGGGCGAAGCCGATGCGCTTGCCCCGCTGGGAGGCGACCTGTGCTGTGGCCTGTGCTTTTCCCTGGGGGTCGGTGGAGACGGCGGCGGACATGATATTAGCTTACCGGACGAACCCCGGGGCCGAGGCCGCGCAGACCCTGCGCGGCCCCGTACCGTTTGTCACGTCTCGGGTTCACAGACGGCGGGAGGCGATGTCTGCTCCCGCAGCCAGGGACTCCAGCTTGGCGAAGGCGATCTGCGGGTGGACGCGTCCGCCCAGGCCGCAGTCGGTGGAGGCCACGACGTTCTCCGGCCCCACCAGCTTCGCGAGGCGCTCGATGCGCTGGGCGACCAGTTCCGGGTGTTCGACCACATTGGTCGAATGCGATACGACGCCGGGGATCAGGTACTTGCCATCGGGCAGCTTCACATCGCGCCAGATCGTCCATTCGTGTTCGTGGCGGGCATTGGCCGCCTCGAAGGTCAGTCCGTTCGCGTTGATCGTGAGCACCTGGTCGACGAAGTCCGCGAACGGCAGGTCGGTCACGTGCGGGCCGTGCCAGGAGCCCCAACAGGTGTGGAAGCGGACCAGCGCCGGATCGATTCCGCGCAGTGCGTGGTTCAGGGCGTCGATGCGCACCTGGATGAAGGCGCGATAGTCGGACAGCGCGGGTTCGGGGTCGATCTGGTCCCAGGATTCGGCGATCGAGGGGTCGTCGACCTGGACGGTCAGGCCGGCGTCGGTGATCGCCTTGTACTCCTCATGGAGCACATCCGCCCAGGCCCACACGACCTCTTCATCGGTCTTGTAGTACGTGTTGCCGATCCGGGCGGCCGAACCAGGGGCAAGGGAGTTGATGAACCCGCGCGATTCGTCGATCCCGGCGGCGGCCAGGCCGGCCTTGAGGTTCGCAATGTCGGTGGCGACCGCCTCCTGCCCGATATAGGTCAGCGGGCCGGTGATGACGGGGAAGGGCAGGCCCGCGCGTGGATGGATCGAGGCCTCTTCGTCGGCGTATGCCTGGGCGAACAGCTGCCGATCGCGGCGTTCGGTGAAGGTGGCCAGGGCCAGTTTGCCCGGTGCTGCGGGGGCCGGTTCGGCCTCGCGCGCCCCGCCGGTGGCCAGCCCCAGTCCGCCTGTGCGCTGGAATGAGTAATGCCACCAGGCACCGAAGTTGATCTGTTCGGCCATGGTGTGGCCGTATTCGCCGTCGTTGACGATGTCGATGCCCAGCGCCTTCTGCTTGGCGACGATCTCGTCGACGGATTCGGCCAGCAGGGCGTTGAATTCGGCGGGGGAGCCCGTGCCCTCGTTCTTGGCCCTGTTCGCGGCCAGCAGGGCGTCGTTACGGGGCAGGGAGCCGGCGTGGCTCGTCAGGATTTCAGTCATGACTCCCAGCATGGCACAGGCCCGGGATTATGACAGCCGGCCGGCGTCACAATCCCGGTTACGCGAACCCGGCCGCCCCTCAGTGCACCGCCGCGGTTCGCCGCTGCCCGGCATGGGCCCGCAGATGTCCGATCAGGATGAGCAGACCGCCGGCGAGCAGCCAGGCTGTCAACACCCACCATTCGCGGGCGCGAGGGGCGTCGGGGAAGTACGCGAGGCTGCGCAACAGGCTGCCGCCTGCCCCTGGGACGAAGTACTGGCCGATCGCGCCGAAATGCCAGGGCAGGAACTCCTGGGGTGCGCTGGTCCCGGAGATCGGATTGCCGATGAGCACGGTGATGACCACGCCCAGCAGGATGCCGGGTGTGCCGATGGTGGAGACGAGTCCGTTGATGAGCGCTGCGGTCGCGGCGACGGTCAGCCCGATCGCCAGGGCATTGAGCCAGAACGGGCCCTGCAGGATGCCGAACCAGCTCTGCAGGATGGCCGTCAGCGCCAGGCCCCCGACCACTCCATAGGCCAGGACCGCGGCGGCGCGCCGCCTGCGGCCGGTGACCAGCAGGCTGATGAGCACGCCGCCGACCACTCCGCCCAGGGCCAGCGGCAGGCCGGTGATCGCCATCCCGGAGCCGGTGGGGTCGTCGGTGCTCAGCGGGGCGACGTCGGTGGTCGTGATGTGCGGGACGCGCTCGGCCGGGGTCCCCGCGGCCAGTGCCCGCTGGTCGAGCTGGAGCTGGACCTGGGTGGCCAGCGTGCGCAGTGCGGTGCCGGCCGCGGGGGATCCGCCGCCTGCGATGAGCACCTCGGGTTCGGTCCCGAGCACCACCGCGCCGTAGACCTCGCGCCGCTGGATCATGCCGACGGCCTCCTCCCGGCTCTGCGCCCCGTGCACCTCGAAGGTGTCGGCGGGCAGCTGGGCGCCCAACTGGGCCCGCTGCTCGGCGTTGCCGACGACGGCCACCGGCAGGTTCTTCGCCTGCGATGTCACCGTCGGCCAGCTGAAGGCCAGCAGGATGAGGGAGACGATGGCGGCGGCCAGAACGGCGATGCCGCAGGCGCGCAGCCAGTGCGCGGAGCGGCCCGTGGACCGGGTGGGAGTTGACATGGGAGCCTCGGATCTGTGATGACGTGAATCCTAAAAAACGAATACTCGTTCATTATTGGGCCGGGTAAGCTGGCTGTCAAGAATGACCATTCGTTTTTATGGAAGTGAGTCGGAGGTCTCGATGCCCAAGGTCAGTCAGGAGCACAAGGACGCGATGCGCGCACGGATCCGCGACGCGGCCAAGCGGTGCATCGTGCGCAGCGGATTCGCCGGGGCCTCGATGGCCGATATCGTCAGGGAGGCCGGTCTATCCGCCGGTGCAGTGTACGTCTACTACTCGGGCAAGGAGGAGCTGGCCATCGACATCGCGCACGAGGTCCTCGACAGCCGGTTCGCAGCCCTGGACCTGGCAACGGGCGCCGAGGTCCTGGACCCGCCGGCGCGCATCGTCCCCGATCTGGTGCGCGGCCTGCTGGTCCGCGATGGCATGCCCTCGATCGTGGTGCAGATCTGGGCCGAGGGCGCCAGGTCCGAATCCTTCCGCGCCCTGGCCACGGGGGTGCTCGACCGGATCCGGACCCAGCTGGGCGCCTATCTGGTGCGCTGGTTCGTCCAGCACCGCGGTGCCTCCCAGCAGCGGGCGCGGGCCGACGCCGCGGCCCTGGTCCCCGGCATCGTCGCCATGCTCCAGGGCGTCATCGTGCAGTTCGTGCTGGCCGGCTCCGCTCCGGCCGAGGCGGCACTCGACTCCGTTGCGCAGCTGTTGCGCCTGACGACCGAATAGGCGGGCGGATGCGACGGGGGCCGGGGAGCGCTGTACGCTCCCCGGCCCCCGTGCTTGGAACCGTGTGGTTGGCCCCTGTGTCCGGATTCCTCCGGGTGTCAGCCGAAGTACTTCGGCAGGGTCTCCTTGTTGATCCGCGAGAGTTCGGCGACCGGGATGGTGAAGTGGTCGGCCAGCTCCAACGTCGGGGCACCCGTTTCGCCGTTGTCGGTTATGCCGATCCGGGCGAAGGGGAAGTTGCGCGCGGTGCACATGTCCTTGAATCGGACCTCCTCGCTGCGGGCCACCGAGACGATGGCCCTGGCAGACGATTCGGAGAACAGTGCGGTGAACAGGTCCACGCCGTCGCGCCGGCAGACCTCGTCGAGCCAGAACCGGGCGCCGGTCCCGAAGCGCATGCAGGCCTCGGCCACGGCCACGGCGATGCCGCCCTCCGAGACGTCGTGCGCGGCATCGAGCATGCCGTCGCGCGAGGCGTTGATGAGGATGTCGGCGAGTTCGCGTTCGACCTCGGGCTTGAACTCCGGGGGCACGCCGCCCAGGTGGTCGTGGGCGACCTCGGCCCAGGCGGAACCGTCGAGCTCGTCGGCGGTGGTGCCCAGCAGGTAGATGGTCTGCCCTGGTTCGCGCCAGCCGGCCGGGGTGGCGCGGGTGACGTCGTCGAACACGCCCAGCACGCCCACCACCGGGGTCGGGTGGATGGCCACGCCGCCGGTCTGGTTGTACAGGGACACATTGCCACCGGTGACCGGCACGCCCAGGTCCTTGCACGCCGCGGCCAGGCCGGTCGTGGCCTGATCGAACTGCCACATGATCTCCGGGTCCTCCGGGGAGCCGAAGTTCAGGCAGTCGGTGACGGCCATCGGGCGCGCGCCCGAGGTCGCGACGTTGCGGTAGGCCTCGGCCAGGGCCAGCTGGGCGCCGCGCGCCGGATCCAGATAGGCGTAGCGGCCATTGGCGTCCGTGGCGATCGCGATGCCGCGGTTGGTGGACTCGTCGACCCGGATCACGCCGGCGTCATCGGGTGCGGCCAAGGCGGTGTTGCCCTGGACGTAGCGGTCGTACTGGTCGGTCACCCATTCCGGATCGGCCAGATTGGGGCTGGCCAGCAGGTCCTTGAGCGTCTGTTCCAGGCCCGCGTCGTCGGCCGGGCGCTCCAGACCTGCGGCACGGGTGGTGTCCGCGGCGGTCGATTCCGTCCAGGACGGCTGGGTGAACGGGCGGTGGTAGACCGGGCCGTCATGGGCCACCGAGCGCGGGGGCACGTCGACGATGACATCGCCGTGCCAGGAGATGACGAGGCGCCCGTCGCCGGTGACCTCGCCGAGCACGGAGGTCTCGACCTCCCACTTGTCCACGATCTCCATGAAGGTGTCGAGCTTATCGGGGGTGACGACGGCCATCATGCGCTCCTGCGACTCACTCATGAGGATCTCCTCGGGAGTCAGCGTGGGGTCGCGCAGCAGCACATCGTCCAGGGCGATGCGCATACCGCCCTCGCCGTTGGAGGCCAGTTCGCTGGTGGCACAGCTGATGCCGGCTGCGCCCAGGTCCTGGATGCCCTCGACGACGCCGGCGTGGAAGAGCTCCAGGCAGCATTCGATCAGGACCTTCTCCGCGAAGGGGTCGCCCACCTGGACGGCCGGGCGCTTCGAGGGCTTGGAGTCGTCGAAGGACTCGCTGGCCAGGATCGAGGCGCCGCCGATCCCGTCGCCGCCGGTCCGGGCGCCGAACAGCACGACCTTGTTGCCCACGCCGGATGCGTTCGCCAGGCGGATGTCCTCATGGCGCATCACGCCCACGGCCAGGGCGTTGACCAGGGGATTGCCCTGATAACAGGCGTCGAAGACCAGTTCTCCGCCGATATTGGGCAGGCCCAGGCAGTTGCCGTAGCCGCCCACACCGGCCACCACGCCGGAGACCACGCGGTTCGTGTCGGGGTGGTCGATGGCGCCGAAGCGCAGCTGGTCCATCACGGCCACCGGACGCGCGCCCATCGAGATGATGTCGCGCACGATGCCGCCGACGCCCGTGGCGGCGCCCTGGTAGGGCTCCACATAGGAGGGGTGGTTGTGGGATTCGACCTTGAAGGTCACGGCCCAGCCGTCGCCGATGTCGACGACGCCGGCGTTCTCGCCGATGCCCACCAGCAGGTGTTCCTTCATCTCGTCGGTGACCTGGTCGCCGAACTTGCCCAGGTGGACCTTGGAGGACTTGTAGGAGCAGTGCTCCGACCACATGACCGAATACATCGCCAGTTCCGCGCTGGTGGGGCGCCGGCCCAGGATCTTCTTGATCTCTTCGTATTCGTTGGCCTTGAGTCCGAGTTCGGCGAACGGCTGTTCGACGTCCGGGTGGGCGGCTGCGAATTCGACTGTTTCCTTGACCTTCTTGGTCTGGGATTCCGGAGTCATCGCGGAGGCTTCGGGGGTGTTCGACATGTCAGGCGAGGGTCCTTTCGACGCGCATGGGCACTATTCTAGCGGCCCAGGCCGTGGAAAGAAGTTGATAAAAAGTCACTCAACTTTGGAATACCGTGGACACTCAAGTGGTTACACCTCATGTAGCCACCGAGGTGATACAGGCACCGGGGTGGCGGAAAGAATTTCACCTACTCCAAGGAGATGTTGGAAATGGCAAACACCGGTATCAATCCGTTCCGTCCGTTCTCTGTGATCGACGACGTGCTGCGCTCCCTGCCGGGCGTGGCCGTGGCCGACCGTACCCAGGGCTTCATTCCGGCACTGGAAACCGAACGCAACGGCGCGGACCTGGTCATCAGGGTCGACCTGCCGGGGATGGACCCGGAGAAGGACATCGACATCGAACTGCACGGGCGCACGCTGACCGTCTCCGGCGAACGCCGCGATGAGACCAGCGGCGACGGTGTCCGCGAGGTCCGCTACGGCTCCTTCAGCCGCACCGCGACCCTGCCGGCGAAGGTCGGCGAGGACGCGATCACGGCCGACTACGTCAACGGCGTGCTGACGGTCCGGGTGGCCGGGGCCTATGCGCAGGTCCAGCCGAAGAAGATCTCGATCTCCCACCACGCGGACGCCCCGGTCGACGCCCAGGTCGAATCCTCGGCCGAGGACGCGGACAAGGACGCCGCCGAGAAGTAACTCTCAGGGCCGCACGGTCAGGGTCTGATTGAGGGTTCCGAAGGGCCCGTCCTGATCGTGCAGGACCGAGCTGGTCAGACCCAGCCCGGTCGGCCCGAAGGACACGCGCGTATTGAAACCCAGCCAGGGGCTCTCCCGGCTGGGTTTCTGCGCGTCCGGGCCGGTTCCAGCGGCGGGTGTGAAGGGCTGCCGGAACAGCGATGCGGTCAGCTCCACATTGGGGAATGCCACCTCGCGCGGATCACGGCGCACCGTCATGCCGTTGGCGGTGTCGAACAGGCCGGCCGCCCTGGCCAGGGCCGAGGCCCGGGCATCGTCGACCAGATCCACGGGGGTGCGCAGCCAGAAATGGGCGTGGCCCGGTTCCACCTGGGTGCGGCGCGCCTCGAAACTGGCGATATAGGCACCCGGCCAGACCGTGGTCGAATCGAACTCCGGGGTCTCGTCGACCGAGGGTATCGGGGCGAAGGGGGAGCCGGCCAGGCCGGTGGTGTCAGCGGCCTGGACGAACCAGGCGCGCAGCAGCACGATCGTGCGCCCTCCGTAGCGCAGTTCGGCCTCGGCCAGTTCGATGCTGCGGCCCGGGCGCAGGACGCGCAGGTCGTAGGTGAACTCGTCGACGGGGACCACGCCGAAGATGTCGGCGGAGATCCGCCCCAGCTGCAGCCGGGGCGCACCGGAGGCCTCCCGGCGGGCGGCGTGGTCGGTCTCCAACAGGTGGACCAGCAGGCCCAGTACGGGGGAGATGTGCTGTTCGTCCGGGTTCCAGGCCCCGGCGACCAATTCCGTTGCACGATAGGCGTCATCGCCGGTGCGGGTGAAGTAGAAGCTCATGGACTCACAGTCTAGGGAGGTGGGCCCGCTCGTTAGAATCGAGTCCATGTCGATTCCGAAAATCGTGCTCTTCTACGTCTTCACCCCGCTGCCCGATCCCGAGGCGATTCGCCTGTGGCAGCACACCCTGGCGGATTCCCTGCACCTGCGGGGCCGGGTCATCGTGTCCGCCCAGGGCATCAACGCAACCCTGGGCGGGGACCTGCCGGATGTCAAGAGGTACGTGCGCGCCATGCGGGAGTACGCGCCGTTCAAGGCCGCCGATGTGAAGTGGTCCGATGGCGTGGGCGATGATTTCCCGCGGCTGTCGGTCAAGGTCAGGGATGAGCTGGTGACCTTCGGCCATCCCGCGGAGGTGGTCGTCGATGAATCGGGTGTGGTCGGCGGCGGCGTCCACTTGAGTCCGGCCCAGGTCGACGAACTGGTCGCCGAACGGGGGCTTGCCTCCCAGGGCGGTGAGGTCGTGTTCTTCGACGGCCGCAATGAGATGGAGGCGGTGATCGGCCGTTTCGCCGACGCCGTGGTGCCCGAAACCGAGGCCACCAGGGACTTCGTCGCCGAACTGGAATCGGGGAAGTACGACGAGCTCAAGGACAAGCCGGTCATCACCTACTGCACCGGTGGGATCCGCTGCGAGGTCTTGAGTGTGCTGATGAAGAACCGCGGCTTCCAGGAGGTCTACCAGATCGACGGCGGGATCGTCCGCTACGGCGAGGCCCGCGGCACCGACGGCCTGTGGGACGGTTCGCTCTACGTCTTCGACAAGCGCATGCACCAGGAGTTCGGGCCGAACGCGCGGTCACTGGGAACCTGCGTGGAATGCGGCAAGCCGACCGCCGACTACGTCAACTGCGTCGATCAGTCCTGCCGGCGGCAGTTCCTGCGCTGTCGGGCATGTACTGCCGCCGGCGCCCACCCGAGCTGCGGCCACTGCGCGCCCGCCGCATAGTGATGAGTGCGCAGATCTTCCAGCCGCAGAAGACCAACACGGTGAGGAAGAAGATCGGGACCATGACGATGAAGGCCCCGCGTAAATAGCTGCCTTCCGGGGTCTCAGTGCTGTACCCGGGCACCCACCACGGATTGCCGATCAGCACCCCGGCGGTGAGCAGCAGGGTCCCGACCAGGGCCGAGGCCTCGTGCAGCCGGGGGCTGAACACCCGCCAGATCCCGGCCACCAGCAGGGCGCACAGCGCGAAGACCACGAGGAAGACCAGCCCATACCAGGCAATGGAATAACTCCAGTCGAACACGAGTACTGCGCCGATCCCCTGAGACACGACAACGCCGGCTGCCGCGCATGCGAGCAGCCGGCTGTAGCCGTGCCAGAAGATGGGTACCGTGGATTACTCCTTGGCGGTGAGCTTGCCCGACTTCCAATCGGGCATGAAGTCCGGATTGTCCTTGGCCCACTTGGCCACGGCCTTCTCCGGGTTCTTCCCGTCGAATTCCTCGGGGGCGGCCATGACGCGTTCCAGGCCCTCCAGGTTCTTCGGCGTCAGCGCCAGGTTCTTCAGGATCTGGGCGGGCAGCGGGTGCTCATCGGTGAAGCCCGTGCGCGACATGGTGTAGAGCTTCTCGTTCTCGCCCAGCGCCTTCTTGGGATCCTCGAGGTCGCGCACCGGGAACTTGTCGTAGGCCCAGTGCGGGTGCCACAGGGTCACGGCCACGTGCTCGCCCGCGCTGGTGGACTTCTGCAGCTGGGTCAGCATCGCCGGGGTGGACGAGGCGATGAGCTTCATATTGTCCAGGCCGTAGTCGGGGATGACCTTGTCCTTGGTGGCATCCATCAGCCCGGAGCCGGCTTCGATGCCGTAGAGCTTGTTGCCGTACTGATCGCCCATCGACTTCAGGTCCTCGATGGTCTTCGCCGGCGAGTCCTTGTCGACTGCGATCGTGTTCTTCGCCTGGTCGTACCAGCAGCCCTGGGCCTCGAGCTTGTCGCCGTACTTCTCGATATAGGGCTTGTGCGTCACCGGCAGCATGGTCGATGACATCCAGTCGACATCGGCGTTGCTCGTGGCAACGTAGCCCGGCGCCAGGTCGAACTTCTTCACGGTGACGTTGTAGCCGTATTCGCCCAGCACGTGCTTGGCCAGATAGGCGGTGGCGATGGTCTCGTCCCAGCCGTTGAAGGCTGCGACCGTCAGGTCTGTCTTCTCCCCGTCGCCCGGCTTCTCGCTGCCCATGTCCTTGGCATCGGCGGCCGGGGTGCAGTCGCCCCAGTCCTTGCCGCCGGAGGAGTCGTCCCCGCCGGCCGCCGAGTCATCGGTGGAGTTACTGGCGCCGCAACCGCTCAACGCCAGGCCACAGGCCAGCGCCAGTGCCGTGAGTAGTGTGCCACGCCGTTTGGTCCGGGTGTGCATGTTCTCAACCTCGCTTGACAATATTCCTTGCTGATGTCGTCGAGCTCACGGTAGCGTACACGTGTCGTACAACACCAAGTTGTCTTGTCAAGCGAAGTTGTGCTATCAGCGGCCGAACAGCTTGCGGAAGAAGCCCTTCTTCTTCGGCTCGTCCGGCTGGGTTTGCTCCTGCGCCGGCTGCGGTTCCGCGGGCGCCTGCTCCTGTGCGGGTGCCACCGGCTCCGGCCGAGGTTCCGGCTGGGGCTGTGCCGGCTCCTGCACGGGTGTCTCCAGGGCCGCTGCGGGCTCCTCGACGACGGGCTCCGGCGCTTCGACCACCGTCGGCTCCTCGACGGCCGGGGCGTCTGCGGCCTGTTGCGCAGCCGCAACCGGGCCGAGGTCCCATTCCAGTGTCGCCGCGGGCGCCACGTCACCGGCCGCCGCCAGCTGGGCCGCGGCCTCGTCGGTCAGGGGCTGGGCGACCTGGCAGTTGGTCAACCGGTCCAGCTCATCGAAGGTGATATCGGCCGAACCGTCGGCCGCGAGCACCCGCACGGTGCCATCGGGCAGGGCGGCGCAGGCGAAGCCGCGCAGCCGCGCATAGGATTCCAGCGCGGCCCGGTGGTTCTTCACCTGGCCCTGCTGCAGGGCGCCCGCGATGGCGAAGACCAGGGGTCTGATCTGCGGGGCGTCCAGGGCCAGTTCGGCCCCGTCGACTAGCAGCCAGGCGGTGGTCTGCGGCCCGGTGGATGCGGGATAGTGGGCCCAGTGATCGGTCACGAGCTTCGCGGCCAGCGCCACCGCATGGGTCAGCTCCGTATCGGCGGAGAACTCCACATCGGACAGTTCCGGGACCTCGTGTGCCTCACCGTAGGCGCGCAGCGCACCGGTCAGGTCCACTACGGCATCCGGGAACTCGTTGACATTGTCCCAACCGGAGTGCCAGGTGGCCGGCGCTGTGGCCTGCGTGCCGATGAAATGAACGCGCAGGCGCAGCGGTTCGCCCTCGCCGCGGGCGAACTCCAGCACCGGGACCGCAGCGCCGAAGTCGACCTCCCAGTCGGCATCGCCGACCAGCTGGCCGAAGTGGGCCTGCACCTCGGTCGACAGGAACGCCGCTCGGTCGACCAGTTCCTGCAGGGCAGGGGAGAGGGGCAGGCTCTTCTTGGCCATCAGGCGTTGACCAGGGCGGCGATCACCGAGGTGAAGAAGCCCTGGCCGTCCAGGCCGGTACGCGGTCCGCGGGCGGTGTCGGGGCCGAAGCCGGATTCCACCGCGTGCTCCGGATGGGGCATCAGGCCGACCACATTGCCGCGCTCGTTCGTGATACCCGCGATGTCGTTGAGCGAACCATTGGGGTTGACGCCCTGGTAGCGGAAGACCACGCGGCCGGATTCCTCCAGCTCCTCGAGCACGTGCGCTTCGGCCTGGAAACCGCCCTCGCCGTTCTTCAGCGGGATGACGATGTCCTCGCCGGTGGTGAACTGATTGGACCAGGCGGTCTGCGTGTTCTCCACGCGCAGCACCTGGTCGCGGCAGATGAAGTGCTGGTGGTCGTTGCGCACCAGGGCACCGGGCAGCAGATGCGATTCGCACAGCACCTGGAAGCCATTGCAGATGCCCAGCACCGGCATTCCGCCATTGGCGGCGTCGATCACCTTGGACATCACAGGGGCGAAGCTGGCGATCGCCCCGCAGCGCAGGTAGTCCCCATAGCTGAAGCCGCCGGGCAGGACCACAGCGTCGACACCGTGCAGGTCGGCGTCCGCGTGCCACAGCGGCACAGCGGTGGCGCCGGAGAGGGTGACGGCGCGGGCCGCGTCCCGGTCGTCCAGGGTGCCGGGGAAGGTCACAACGCCCACCCGGATGTCCTGGGCGCCGGCCAGCGGGGCCTCCGAGGCTGCGGCACCGATCAGCGGGCCGCCGGCGGTCAGGGTGCTCCGGTCGCTCACTTGGCGGCCTCGGCGTTCGCAGAGGCGTCCTCATCCGCGGCGACGGACACGACGTTCTCGATCACGGAGTTCGACAGCAGGGTGTCGGCGGCCTCCTGCACTTTGGCGAGCAGTTCGTCCGTGGGCTCTCCGTCGAAGGTCAGCTCGAAGCGCTTACCCTGCCGGACCGAGAAACCCTCGAAGCCCAGGTGCCGGAGGCTGGTGCCGATGGCCTTGCCCTGCGGGTCAAGGATTTCGGGCTTGGGCATGACCTCGACGACGATACGTCCCATGATGCTCCCAGTGAGATAGGGGTGGATTAGTTGAAACAAGTTTAGCAAGCGTGCGGGGCCCCGCGACTCATGCAGGGCCCCGCAGGCCGGTTGCACCGGTCACGCAGGGAAAGTCGTGCCCGTCAGCCGTTCGAAGGCCTCGACGTAGCGCGCCCTGGTCCGCGCCACGATCTGTTCGGGCAGCGCCGGGGGCGGCAGCTCGGAATTGCGGTCCCAGCTGGAATCCGGGCCGGTCAGCCAGTCGCGCACGAACTGCTTGTCGAAGCTGGCCTGGACCTTGCCGGGGGCATAGTCCGCGGCGTCCCAGAATCGGGAGGAGTCCGGGGTCAGGACCTCATCGCCCAGCACGATCTGACCGGAGGCGTCGCGGCCGAACTCGAACTTGGTGTCGGCCAGCACGATGCCGCGCTCGCGGGCGATCTCCTCGGCGCGGGTGTACAGGCGCAGGGTCAGATCGCGCAGGGCCTCGGCGTCCTCGGCTCCGACCAGGTCGACGGTCTTGTCGAAGGTGATGTTCTCATCGTGATCGCCCAGCTCGGCCTTGAAGGCGGGGGTGAAGATCGCCGGTGTCAGCCGGTCGGCCTCGCCCAGGCCCGCGGGCAGCGCATTGCCGCACACCATGCCCGAGGTCGTGTAGTCGGCCAGGCCCGAACCGGTCAGGTAGCCACGGGCCACGCATTCGACGGGGAACATGTGCAGGGGCTTGCAGATGATCGCCCGCCCGGTCACCGCCGACGGCACATCGGTCGACAGGACGTGGTTGCCCACCACATCGGCCAGCTGGTCGAACCACCACAGGGACAGGCCGGTGAGCACCTTGCCCTTGTCCGGAATGGGGGTGTCGAGGATGAAGTCGTAGGCCGATATCCGGTCGGTCGCGACCATCAACATCTTATCGGCCGAGGCGAAGTCCGCCGCGGCCTCCGGGATGTAGATCTCGCGGACCTTGCCGGCGTAGGCGTGTTTCCAGCCGGGCAGATCGTACGCTGGGGCCGCAGGTGTCGTCGTCATGGGGATTCCTTTCCGGCTCAGGCCCCGGCGGGCACGGTGATGCGCCCGTCGATCGCGGCTTGAGCGATATCGGTACGGTTCTGTTTGCCCGGCCAGTCGATCAGCGCGGCGGCCCGGTAGGCCAGATCGCGGGCGGCGGCCAGGGTGTCGCCGGAGGCCACGACGGACAGGACACGCCCGCCGGCCGTGACGATCTCGCCAGTGGCGCCCAGTGCGGTGCCCGCGTGCAGGACGAGGACGCCGGGCAGGGCCGCGGCCTCGTCCAGTCCCGTGATCGGATCGCCCTTGCGCACGGTGCCGGGGTAGCCGGCGGCGGCCAGCACCAGGGTGACCGAGGCCTGCTCGGACCAGACCAGCGGGTCGATTTCGGCCAGCCGGCCCTGGGCGGCGGCCAGCAGGGTCCGACCCAACGGGGTCTGCAGCCGGTCCAGCACCGACTGCGTCTCCGGATCGCCGAAGCGCACATTGAACTCGACGACCTCGATGCCCTTCTTCGTCAGGGCCAGGCCGCAGTACAGCAGGCCGGTGAACGGGGCGCCGCGCCTGGCCATTTCGTCGACCACCGGCTGGGCCACCAGCCGGGTGATCTGCTCGGCCACATCCGCCGGCGCCCACGGCAAGGGCGAATAGGCGCCCATCCCGCCGGTGTTGGGGCCGGTATCGCCGTCGCCGATCCGCTTGAAGTCCTGCGCGGGCGCCAGCGGCACCGCGGTGGTGCCGTCGCACAGCACGAACAGGGAGACCTCGGGCCCGGCCAGATAATCCTCGATGACCACCCGGTCGGAGGCCGAGAGGCAGTCGGTGGCGTGCGCCAGCGCTGTCTCGAAATCCTCGGTCACGACCACGCCCTTGCCGGCGGCCAGGCCGTCGGCCTTGACCACGTGTGGGGCGCCGAACTCGGTCAGGGCCGCTTTTGCCTGATCGACGGTGGTCGCCGCGACCGAGGCGGCGGTCGGCACGCCGGCGGCGGCCATCACCTCCTTGGCGAAGGCCTTCGAGCCCTCCAGCCGGGCGGCCGCGGCATCGGGGCCGAAGACGGGGAAGCCGGCGGCGCGCAGGGCGTCGGCCACCCCGGCGACCAATGGGGCCTCTGGCCCGATGACCACCAGGTCGGCCCCGAGGTCTCCGGCCAGCGCGGTGACGGCCGCTGGATCGGTGGCCTCAACGTTCCGGATTTCGCACATTCCGGCGATGCCGGGGTTGCCCGGGGCGGCGATGATCGCATCGACTCCGGGATCGCGGGACAAGGCTGCAACGAGGGCGTGTTCGCGGGCGCCCGACCCGATGACAAGAACCTTCACGTCCTGCATTTTATCGTGGTTGCCGACACCCCTGTGGCGCTCGGTAGGCTAGGGGGTTGTGAATCAGATGAGCGAGGTCCATCGGCTGCACCGGCTGATGGCGGAAGATCCTGCGTGGCGCCTGCTGCGCAGCGACACCGTGTACTTCGCCGCGGCCCTGTTGCCCCAGCATCTGAGCGCCCAGGAACCCAGGCTGCGCACCGAGGTCCTGTTCGAACTGCTCGACGCGGATCTGGCCGCGATGCGCGAGGAGGGCTTCGAGGTCACCGGGGATGCCGCCGGCTACTGCAATCTGTGGCGCGGCAACGGAATCCTGGCCCGCCGGGTGATCCCCGACAGCCGCGAGGAGACCTATGAGCTGACCCCGGCGGCGCTGAGCGCCTTCGCCTTCATCGCAGGTCTCGAGGACACCCGCGTGTCGATCAACCAGTCGCGCCTGGCCACGATCCAGCAGCGGATCCGCCAGGTGGTCCGCGACACCGACCCGGACGTGATGAACCGGATGCGCGCCCTGCAGCGCGAACGCGCCCGCATCGACCAACAGATCCAACGGCTGGGCCGCGGCGAGATGCCGCCGGTGGACGACCGGCACGCCGCCGACGACGTCCGCGATGTGCTCAGCCTGGTCGAGGCCCTGCCACGCGACTTCACCCGCGTGCGCACCCAGCTCGAGGAGATCAACCGGAACCTGCGCGAGAAGCTCATCGACTCCTCCGGGCAACGCGGCACCGTGCTCGCCGATGTGTTCCGCGGGGTCGACCACCTGGCCGAATCGGACGCCGGGCGCAGCTTCGAGGGGTTCTACGGCCTGATCATGGACCCAGAGCTGGGGGCCGAATTCGAGGACAACATCGAGGTGCTGGCCCACCGGCCCTTCGCCCGCACCCTGCCGGCGTCGGACCTCCGGTTCCTCGAGGACCTGATGGGACTCATGCAGGACCGGTCCGCCGAGGTCGAATCCGTGATGACGAACCTGACGCGCTCGCTGCGCCGCTTCGTCCAAACCGATGAGTTCCGCACCGACCGGGTGCTCGGCCACGAGATCCGCGCGGCCAATGCCTCCGCCCTCGAACTGTTCCGCCACGTCCAGCCCTATCAGGACACCGGCTTCGACTTCGAACTCTCCGCCATCGACATCTCCTCCCTCGGCGCCTGGCAGCTCTACGATCCCGGCGATGCCCGGATCGACTCCCAGATCGTCGACGCCCCGGAGCCCGAGGCCGTGGACTGGGCCGAGTTGCTGCGCCGCTCGCGCGAGACCGACATCGACTACGAGGAACTGCGCCGCAGCGTCGCCGACGCTTTCGCCGCCGCCGACCCGGCGGGCCGGGCGGCCGGGATCAGCGTGGGCCAGGTGCTGGCCCACCGGCCCGCCACCCAGGGCGTGGCCAGCATCATCGGCCTGCTGTCCCTGGCCGGGGACCCCGGCCCCGACACGGGGGAGGAAACCGTCAGCTGGCGGACCATCGCAGGGACCCGGCGGAGTGCGCGGATCCCGCTGACCCGTTTCACCCGGCCACCGGCCGGCAGCCGGGGCTTTCAGCCGAGGAAGGACATATGAGTAACGAGGACGTCGCCCAGGAGAACGCGGAGGACCGGGCAGCGGAGTCGTTGCCCGAGTCCCTGCAGAAGCTGTGGCCCGAGGACACCGGCACCCTGGCCCGCGATTCCCGCAAGGCCCTGGTCGCCCTGCTGCGCGGCCCACAGATCGAAGGGGTCAAGGCACCAGAACTGTGGCGCGCCATCGACCGCGACGAGGCCGCCCTGCGCCAGGCGCTGGCGAATATGTTCCTGGAGATGGTGATCGACCGGCGCGGCCAGATCGCCTACGTCCGCAATGTCCGCGTCGACGGAGAGACCCTGCACTATACGGTGCGCTCGCGAGCGCTGACGCTCATCCAGTCGGTCATCCTGCTGCACCTGCGCCGGGTCTTCATGAGCGTGGGGGAGCCGCCTGTGATCGTGGGCGCCGACGAGGTCCGCGACGCCGTGCGACCCTACGGCAAGGCCTCGGGGCTGGACGATTCGACCTATGACAAACGCTTCAACGCGGGGTGGACGGAGATGCAGCGGGCGGGGATCGTGCACCGGGCAGCAGAGGAGGGCCGCTTCGAGGTGTCCCCGGTGATCCGGCTGTTGTTCGGCGTGGAGGAGGTGCGCCGGCTGCGCGCGGAGTACGAGCGCCTGCTCGACGAACACGGCGCGGATCTCGCAGCGGGTGCGGACATCGAAGCCGGGGAGGCACAGGCATGAGCGAGGCCCTGCAGCTGTCCCTGCTGGACGCCGGCCAGGTCGACGCCCTGGTCCACGCCGGGGCGGAGGTCCCGGCGCCCCGGGACGCGGCGGAACGGGCGCTGGACCGGGAACTGGCCAAACAGCATCGGCTGGCCCGCATCGAGGTGCTCAACTGGGGCACCTTCGGCGGCGACCTGGTCCACGCCCTCGACGTGCCGCGCGGTGGCCTGGTCATCACCGGCCGCTCCGGATCCGGCAAATCCAGCCTGCTCGACGCGGTGTCGACCGTGCTGGTCCCGCGCGGGCGCCTGCGCTTCAACGCCGCCGCCCAGGACACCGAGCGCCGCGGCAGCGACCGGTCACTCTATTCCTACATCCGTGGAGCCTATAAGCGCGGGGAGTCGGATGCGGAGATCGGCGCGGAGTACCTGCGTCCCGGCGCGACCCGCTCGGCCCTGCTGTTGCGCTTCGACACCGCAGACGGGCAACCGCCGGTGACCCTGGTCAAGTTGTTCCACCTGTCCGCCTCGGGCAGTTCGAACGGCGATATCAAGGAGGTCGGGATCCTGCTGCGCGAGGACGCGCACATCACCGACTTCGCCGAATACACCCGCACGGGCATCGACATCCGCGCGTTGCGCAAGGCCTACGGCAAGTCCGCGGTGTTGGAGAAGCACTCGGCCTTCGTCGCCCGCGTGCTGCGGCCCCTGGGCCTGCACCGCGACGAGGCGGTGGAACTGTGGCACCGCACCATGGCCGCGAAGAACTTCGCGAGCCTCGACGGGCTGTTCCGCGAATTCATGCTCGAACGCCCCAAGACCTTCGCCATCGCCGAGGCCGCGGTGGCCCAGTTCTCCGCGCTCTCGGAGGCCCACGGCTCCGTGGTCGAGGCCCGCAGACAATTGGAGGTCCTCGAGGCCCTGCAGACCCTGGCCCAGGACTGGGAGGCCGCGGGCGCCGAGCTGACCCGGCTCGAATCCCTGCGCGCGGCACTCGACCCGATCACCGAGGTGGTCAGGGCCGAGCTGGCCGCCGACCACCTGGCCGAGGTCACCCGGAAACTCAACGACCGGCGCGAGGAGCGCGTGGCGGCCGACCGTGACGAGACCCGTCTGCAGGAGGAGCGCGATACCGCGCACGCGCAGATGCAGGACCTGGGCGGCGCGCGGATCGAGGTGCTGACCGGCCGGATCGAGGCACTGCGCGCGCAGGCGGACACCGCGGGGCGCCAGTGGGCCCTGCTGGCCCGTCATGCGGCGGCCGCCGGGATCGAGTTCTTCCCGACCAGCGAAGGCGAATACGAGGAACTCAAAGCGGGGCTGCTCGACGATGCCGCCCTGGCGGCCGACCGCGATGCCCGGCGCGAGCGCGCGAACGAGGCCGCAGCGACCCGCCGTGATCTGCGCGAACAGCGCGCGGGCCTGCAGCGCGAGCTCGATGTGGCCAGGGCCAGTTCCTCGAACCTGGGCAGTCGGCTGATCGCCGCGCGTGAACTCATTGCGGAGCAGTCGGGCCTGGAGCCGGTGGACCTGCCGTTCGCCGCCGAGCTGATGGAGGTGCGCGCCCAGGAGCGGGAGTGGACCGGAGCGGTGGAACGCGTGCTGCGGCCCCTGGCGCTGACCCTGCTGACCGGCCCTGAACGGGCCTCGGCGGTGCGCCGGGCGATGGACGCCAACCATCTGGGCGCGCGCATCGAATTGCAGGTCGTTTCCGCCGGGCGGGCGGCACCCGGTGCCGTGGCCGATCCGGACTCCCTGGTCCACAAGATCGAGCTGAAAGCCGATGAGCGCTACCGCGGCTGGTTGGCCGCGACCCTGGCCGAACGCTACGACTTCAGCTGTGTGGCCGACGCCGATGCCCTTGATGCAGTGGACCGCGGCGTCACGGCGGCCGGCCAGGTGAAGTTCGGCGGGGACCGTTTCGTCAAGGACGACCGGTACCGGATCGACGATGCCGCGCGCTGGCTGCTGGGCTTCTCCGCCGATGACAAGGTCGTGCGCCTGGGTGCCGAACTGGCCAGGATCGACAAGGAGCTGGCGGCCGCCGAGGCCCGCTACACCGACCTCGTGGCGCTCGAGGGCGAGGTGGTCAAGCGCCTGAATTTCGCCGACGAAATCCGCCAGACGGACTGGGAGCACATCGACGCGGCCGGGATCGAGGAGACCATGGCCGGGCTGCAGGATTCGCTGGCCACCCTGGGCCGGGAGAACCCCGAGCTGGCTCAGGCGCAGGCCAGGGAGACGGAACTGACGGCCAGGCTGGCGCAGGCCCGTGCCCTGGCCAGGGACCTCGAGGTCGGGGTCGAGACCCTGGTGCGGCGCCAGGGCGAACTCAAACGGACCCTGCAGCGGGCCAGGGACAGGGCCCAGGTGGCCGGTGAGCTGCCAGCCGAGGAGGCGCAGGAGGCCCGTGGTCTGCTGTTCGCACAGAAGCGTCGGCTGGAGGTCGACGAGCTCGACGCGCGCGCCAAACAGGTCGCCGATGAGCTCTTCGCCCGCTCCGCCACGGCCCAGCAGGCCAAGGGGTCGGCCGAGACGGGATTCGCCCAGGGCGCGACCTCCTTCCAGAAACAGTGGCCGGCGGCCCTGCCGGAGGCCGGTGCCGAAGTCGCGGACCGTGCCGTGTTCGCCGCCCTGCGCGCCCAGCTGGTGACCGACAATCTGCCGGTGTTCGAAGCCAGGTTCAAGGAGATGCTGGCGGAGCAGTCGATGAAGCAGATCGGCCAACTGCGCAATCAGATCACCCGGGCGCCGGGCGAGATCCGCAAGCGCATCGAACCGGTCAACGAATCGCTGGCGGGCAGTCAGTTCGACACCGACCGGTATCTGCGGATCGAACCGCGCGAGGTCCGCTCGACCGAGGTCAAGACCTTCATCGGGGACCTGGGGAAGATCGCCGGGGGCTACGGCGAACAACTCGACGGCCCGGCGGCCGAGGAGAAATTCGCGTTGATGGAGCGGGTGATCGCGCGCCTGGGTGATGCCGAGAACCGCAGATGGCGCGATGCCGTGCTCGACACCCGCCGGCACGTCACCTTCGTGGCGATCGAGTCAGACGGGGCCGGCAACCGGACCGATATCTACGAGTCCTCGGCCGGCCTGTCCGGCGGGCAGCGGCAGAAGCTCGTCATCTTCTGCCTGGCGGCGGCCCTGCGCTATCAACTGGCCGATCAGTCATCGGGCATCCCGACATTCGGCACCGTGGTGCTCGACGAGGCCTTCGACAAGACCGATGCGAGCTTCACCCGGATCGCGATCGAGGTGTTCCTCGACTTCGGCTTCCACCTGCTGCTGGCCACCCCGGAGAAGCTCCTGCCCACCCTCGAGCTCTACGTCGAGGGCCTGGCCCAGGTGACCTCGAGCGACCGCAGCTCCTCGCGGGTGGTACCGGTCATGTGGCGGGCCGAACCCACGGAGGCCGCCGAGTCCGAGGAACCGGTGGACCCGGCGTGAAGTCCACCGCCGAGGCCACGGGCGAACTGCGCAGGAGGGTCGAGCGCCGCCTGCGCGACTGGGCGCTCGGCGGGGAGTTCACGGCACTGCGCACCTCGAGTGCGGCGCCGACGGAGGACACTGCCTGGGCCGATATCCCCGCCTTCGAACGGTGGCTGGCCGACTGGCGGCTGTTCGCGGCCTCGCATCAGGGGATCGACGGCCTCACCGTCGACTGGGCCACCCGCCGCTGGGCCGGGGCGACCCGGCAGCAGCTGCCCGTGCGGCTGCGCCTGGACACGCGCACCGCCACCCTGCGCCTGACGGGGCTGACCGAGCGCTTCTCCCTGATGCGCGCCCGGGCGCGCCTGCTGGCCGGGATCGGCGGTGGACTGGTCGAATCCACACCTGCACCCGAGGTCGCGGCCGCCCTGCGCCCGCTGCTGGGCCGTCTGGCCGAACTGCCGGCGGTCGAGGTGGACCGGCTGGCCGCCGTGCTCACCTGGTTCGTCGAACACCCGGAGGAGGATGTGGAGGCGGCGGACGGGCACCTGCGGCCGCCCTCGGTGCGCGAACTGCCGATCGAGCGGGTCGACACCAAATGGATCGAGACCCACCGCGGTCTCATCGCCCCGCTGCTGCCCGTACTCGCCGCAGGCCGGGCCAGGCGGCTGCGGCACAAACAGCCCCTGGTACGGGTGCGGATCCTCGACCCCGCAGCCCTGACCGGTCCCTGGCCCGCCGGGATCGACGATGTCTCCCTGCCGGTGGACCAGGCCGCGCGCCTGGCAGTGGCGCCCGGCACCACCGTGCTGGTGGTGGAGAACGAGGAGAGCTTCCTGTCATTGCCGGCGGTCGGCTCCGCCGGCAACGGCGCGGACGTTCCGATGGGCCTGGCGATCTTCGGCGATGGCTGGGCCGCCGCAGTCCTGTCCGGCCTGGACTGGCTGGACGACTGCCGGATCCTGTACTGGGGCGATGTGGACACGCACGGCTTCGCGATCCTCGACATGGTCCGCGCGCGCTTTCCGCGGACCCGCTCGGTGCTCATGAACGCCACGGTTCGCGACCGGTTCGCCCACCTGGCCGGGCGGGAGCCGACCCTGTTCACCCGGACCGCTGACGAACTGACACACCTCACCCCCGCCGAGCGCGCCTGCTGTGCGAGCCTTGCCGGATTGGGGGACTACCGCCTGGAACAGGAGCGAATCCCCTGGTCCTATGTGTTGGCCACCCTGGGTAGGGTGGAGGCATGAATGAGACCTTCAAGGCCCAGTCCGCAGTGGAACTGGCGGTTGTGGAACGCTCCGGCTTCATCGAATCGCGCCATCTGGGTTCGGCCATCGTGGTCGACACCGCGGCGGCGGATACCGGTCAAACGCTGATCGAACTGGGCGCGGTCGACGAACCGGTGCTCACCCGTTCCTGCCTCAAGCCCTTCCAGGCGATCGCCTGCATGGAACTGGGCGTTCCCCTGTCCGGCCTGACGGCCGCCCTGGCCACGGCCAGCCACAATGCGGAGTTCGGCCAGGTCGAGGTCGTCGAGAAGATGCTGGCCAGCGTCAACCTGTCCGAGGCGGACCTGCAGTGCCCGTCGGTCGCCCCTGCCGACCGCGACGCCCGGATCGCCACCCGCGGATCCGGCCGGTTGACCTCGCCGCTGTACTACAACTGTTCGGGCAAGCACGCGGCCTTCCTGATGGCCCAGAAGCTCACGGGCGAACCCGTGAAGGACTATCTGGATCCCGAATCGCGGATCCAGCGGCATGTGCGCGCAGTGGTCGAACGCTACTGCGGCCAAGCACCCCTGTACACCGGGATCGACGGCTGCGGAGCTCCCGTGCACGCGCTCGATCTGCGCCATCTGGCGCTGGGCATCGGGCGGGTCGGCGCGCGCACCACACCGGAGGCCGCCACACTGATGGAGGGCGTGTTCGCCGAACCCTGGGCGATCGAAGGGCACGGGGCACCGAACTCCGTGGTGATCGAACGCCTGGGCGTGTTCGCCAAGATCGGGGCCGAGGGCGTGCTCGTCATGTCGACCCCAGCCGGGGTGGCGGTGGCCGTCAAGACCCTGGACGGGGCCTCGCGGGCCAATACGCTCATCGCCCTGGAACTCCTGGTGGCGGCCGGCGCGCTGAGCGCGGAATCGGCCCTGGACGTGCTCGGCGATGTGGTGCCGGCCATCACCGGCGGCACGAAGTCCGACGGCACCGTGCGCACAGTCGGCGAGATCAAGACCGCCGAGCGGATCCGGCAGCTGCTGCACGAGCGGGCGGTGGGCGCCTGATGGCGATCAAGCGCAAGATCGATCCGGTCGCCGGCCGCGGAGCCTATGAGACCTGGCTGGCGGCCAGGGACACACCAGGCGGGGCGGCGTCCGTGGACCGGCGCACCCTGGCCACGGCCGTGCGCTTCACCCTGGAGGAACTCTCCGAACGCCATCCGGGCAATTCCGTCGAGGTCCGCGTCCCGCCCTTCTCCGTGGTCCAGGCGATCCCCGGTCCGCGGCACACCCGCGGCACCCCGCCGAACGTGGTGGAGACGGATCCCGCGACCTGGCTGGACCTGGCCTCGGGGCATGTGGACTTCGCCACGGCCCTGGACACCGCGGCGGTACAGGCCTCCGGGATCCGCTCGGACCTCGGGGACTACCTGCCCCTGTGGTCTAATGGGTCACATGACTGAGATGCCCGAAGCCGCGCAGACCTGTTCCTTCATCGCCGGGGAGTCCGTCCCCAGCCGACGCACCTATTCCAATATCGACCCGGCGACGGGCACGAGCCTGGGCGAGGTGGCCAGGGCCGGTGCCGAGGAGGTCGACCGGGCCGTCGCAGCGGCCGCCACCGCCCAGCGGCAGTGGCGGAAGTCCAGTCCGGAACAGCGCTCGCGGCTGCTGGTGGCGGCCGCCGGGCTGATTCGGGCCAAGCGCGATGCACTGGCCCGGCTGGAGAGCGAGGACACCGGCAAGCCGCTGTCCCAGGCCTACGCCGACGTCGACGTGTGCGCCCGCTACTTCGAGTTCTACGGCCACACCATCGAGTCCTACTATTCGACGGTCATCCCGATGGGCGAGGACTTCCACGCCTACACCCGGCGCGAACCCTATGGGGTGACCGGCCACATCGTCGCATGGAACTACCCCCTGCAGCTGGTCGGCAGGGCCGCTGCGACCAGCCTGGCCACCGGCAACTGCGCCGTGGCCAAGCCCGCCGACGAGACCCCGCGCTCGACGGTGGCGCTGGCCCGGATCCTGCTGGAGGCGGGCTTCCCCGCAGGGGCCTTCAACGTCGTCACGGGCCTGGGCGCCGAGGCCGGTGATGCCCTGGCCAACCACCCGGGAGTGGCGCACCTGGGCTTCGTCGGCTCCACCGGCACCGGTTCGCTGATCGCCGCGGCAGCGGCCAAGCGCGTCATCCCCACCGTGCTGGAACTGGGTGGGAAGTCCGCGAACATCGTCTTCGCCGATGCCGATGTCGACGCCGCGATCCCCAGCCTGGTCCGCTCGATCGTGCAGAACGCCGGACAGACCTGCTCGGCCGGTGCCAGGCTGCTGGTCCACCGCGCCGTCCACGCCCAGGTGGTGGAGAAGATGGCGGCGGCGATGGAGGAGCTGACCCTGGGCCGCGGCCTGGACGATCCGGGCCTGGGGCCGCTGGTCTCGGCCAAGCAGCTGGCCCGCGTGCAGGGCTTCTTCGACCGGCTGTCCTCCGGCACCATCGTGACCGGTGGCGCGCGTGTGGCGGTCCCCGGTGCGGACCTCGCCGATGGGGCGTTCTTCGCGCCGACGATCGTCGACGACGTCGATCCCGCCTCCGAGATCGCCCGCGACGAGGTGTTCGGCCCGGTGGTCGTGGCAACCGAGTTCGACTCCGACGCCTCCGCCCTGGAGCTGGCCAACGGCACCGACTACGGACTGGTGTCCGCGGTGTGGACGAAGGACCTCTCGCGCGCCCATCGGATGGCCGCCGGGATCGAGGCCGGCCAGGTGTTCGTCAACACCTACGGCGCCGGCGGTGGGGTGGAGCTGCCCTTCGGCGGTTTCAAGAAGTCCGGTTACGGCCGGGAGAAGTCGATCGAGGCCTTCGACGAGTACACCCAGACCAAGACGGTCGTCGTGCATCTATGAGCCGCGGGGGCGGCGCCCACAGGGTCCGCTACAGGATCTGAGACGGCATGGACGGGACATGGCTGGCACTGGTGCTGGCGGGCTCGGTGGCACACGCCGGGTGGAATGCGATCGCCAAGACGGTCGCAGGCCACGGCTATGTCTTCGTCTTCTGCTATCAGGCGCTGCAGGCTGTGCTGTTGTTGGTGGGCTTCGCGGGTGTGTCCCTGCTGGCACCCGGTATGTTGGGGCCGGCCCCGAATTGGATCGCGCTGGGCGCCGGTGCCGTCACGGGGCTGTTGCACATGGCCTATTCCCTGTCCCTGCAGACGGGCTACGAGCGGGCCGACATGTCCGTGGTCTATCCGACGGCCAGGGGAGTGGGCCCGCTGGTGACCATGCTGGTGGCGATCGCGGTGCTCGGCCAGCGCCCCGGCGCCCTTGGCATCATCGGGGGCGTGCTGATCCTGGTCGGGATCACCGTGGTGACGCTGTCGGGTTCGCGCTCCGGGGGCTCCGGCCGGATCGGGGCGGGCATCCGCTGGGGCGCCCTGACGGGCCTGGCGATCGCCGGCTACACGCTGTTCGACGACTTCTCGGTGAACCGGCTGGGCCTGTCCCCGGTGTTGTACTACGGACTGGGCTGCGCCTGCGTGGGCCTGCTGATGGCCCCGCGGGTGCTGCACAGTGCCGGGGCGCGGGCGGAGGTGGCCTTCGTCGTACGCCGCTACGGCAGGCAGACCCTGGCCGTCGGCCTGCTCTCGCCGACGGCCTATCTGCTGGTGCTCTATGCGATGCAACACGTTTCGGTGGCCCTGGTGGCACCGCTGCGGGAGACCTCGATCATCATCGGCACGCTGTTCGCCTGGTGGTTCTTCGGAGAACGTGGCTTGGCGCCCAAGCTGGCGGGCGCGGGCATCGTCCTGGCGGGCATCGCCTGTATCGCGATCGTCTAGACTGGAGCGCATGCCCAGCAATGCTCCACAGCCCGAGGAATCCACCGAGTCCACCGTTCCCGACACCGTTCCGGCCACCCCGGAACCCGCCACCCCGGAACCCCGGCAGTTGCACGAGGACATCCAGGTCCGCGTGCGGCGCAGCCCCAAGTACTCGGTCTTCATCGTCGCGGGCATCGTCCTGGGCTTCATCGTCGCCGGTGTCCTGGCAGTGCTGCCGGTCGACACCTCGCAGCTGACCGGCGAGTTCACCCGGAGCCAGGCCTTCGGCCTGCTCATGGCGATCCTGGGCGTGGTCGGCGGCTTCCTCGGCGCGATCGTGGCGCTGTTGGTGGACCGGCGCGCAACCAAGCGGGCCCGGGTGCTGACGGTGGGCGCCGAATACGTCGCCGAGGCCATTCCGGCTACCGTGGCCGGACCCGTGACGCGCAAGGAGCGGCGGGCGGCGAAGAAGGCCGAGCGGGCTGCCGCGCGTGCGGGGGAGCCCGCGGGGAAGCCCGGCTCCGATATGGGAGAATAGGCGAGTCACCTCCGTCTACCCCGAGAAGGCCAGCGTATGACCACGACACCCGAAACCCCCGCATCCGGGACAACCTATGCCGCAGCAGGCGTGGACGTGGAGGCGGGTGACAGGGCCGTCGAGCTGATGAAGGAGGCGGTCTCGCGCACGCACACCGCCGGTGTGTTCGGCGGGGTCGGCGGTTTCGCCGGGATGTTCGACGTCAGCTTCCTGCACGGCTACAAGCAGCCCCTGCTGGCCACCTCGACCGACGGGGTGGGCACCAAGGTCGCGATCGCGCAGGCCCTGGACATCCACGACACGATCGGCTGGGACCTCGTCGGCATGGTCGTCGACGACATCGTCGTCGCCGGCGCCAAACCGCTGATCATGACCGACTACATCGCCTGTGGGCACGTGGTGCCCCAGCGGATCGCCGACATCGTGCGCGGCGTGGCCGAGGCCTGCACCGCCGCCGGTGTCTCCCTGGTCGGCGGCGAGACCGCCGAGCATCCTGGCCTGTTGGGGCCGGACGAATACGATGTCGCCGGTGCCGCCACCGGGGTGGTGGACGCCGCCGATCTGTTGGGCGCCGAGAAGGTGCGCGCCGGCGATGTGCTCATCGGACTGCCCTCGTCCGGCCTGCACTCCAATGGCTATTCGCTGGTGCGCCGCATCATCGCCGACGCCGGTTGGAAACTGGACCGCGAGGTCCCGGAATTCGGCCGTACCCTGGGCGAGGAGATCCTCACCCCCACCCACGTCTACTCCGGCGAGCTGCTGCGGGTGCTGCAGGAGCATCCGGGTGCCGTGCACTCGATGAGCCATGTGACCGGCGGCGGGCTGTCGGCGAACGTGGCCCGCGTGCTGCCGGTGGGCACCCTGGCCACAATGCGGCGCGGCTCCTGGGAGGTCCCCGCAGTGTTCAACGTGCTGGGCGATCTGGGCGGGGTGCCCGGGGCCGACCGCGAACGCACCTGGAACCTGGGTGTGGGCATGGTGTTGGTGGCCGATGCCGCGGCCGCCGATGCGCTGCTGGCCGCCTACCCCGGTGCGTGGATCCTCGGAGACGTGAGCACCGATGACGGCGCGCTGGCCGGCGATCCCTTCTATGTGCAGGGCGCCAAGGGCGTCGACGGCGGGGCTGCGATCCTGCTCGACTGACCGGCTCTGAAATCAGCGCCGGCGAACTCAGTGCTGGGTGAACGGGGGAACGTGCGTGCGTTCCCCCGCTCTGCTGTAGAGGCTGAGGTATTCGGCGGTGTCATCGGTGCGCTCATTGCCCAGGGCATGGGCCGTGCGCCCGTCGAACTGCACCGCCTGGCCGGCCGTCAGGGTGTAGGTGCGCGGGCCCAGCCGCAGCCACAGGGAACCCGCGACAACATAGAGCCACTCATGGCCCGTGTGCATGCGCAGATCGGCACGGGCGCCCACCCGGCGCGATTCGGCCGGCCGCAGGATGTGCCGGTAGATGCGCAGCGGGGTGTCGGCATGGGCCAGTGCGGTGACGGTTTCGCCTGGCAGGTTCGCCCTGCGGGGGTTCACCCTGGCCTCTGTCAACGGCGGTCCGCCCACCAGATCGTCCAGGGGGACATGGTAGAGGCGCGACAGCGGCAGCAACAGCTCCAGGGTGGCCTTGCGCTCACCGGATTCCAGCCGTGACAGAGTCGAGGCGGAGATATGTGTGGAGTGTCCGACCTCGGCCAGGGTGAGGTTCTTGGCCGTGCGTGCCGCCTTGAGGCGGGTTCCGATGCCGGTCAGGGCCTCGTCGATCGTCGCGTCCATGGCCTTAAGCCTAGCCGCAGCGCGGGAGCCGGTTCAGTTGGACCGGTCGTGATCCTTCGATTCGGACTCCTCGATGACATCGGCCCATTCCGCGTACTTGTCCGCGTAATCCGAATAGTCATCGTCGGGGTCCTCAGCGTAGTCATCCTGGAAATCGGGAGCTGCCTGCTCCGATTCCGAACCGAGTTCCCTCTGGAGAGCATTCAAATCGGTGTCCGGACTGAAATACTTGAGCTTCCGGGCTACCTTGATCTGCTTCGCCTTAGCGCGGCCGCGACCCACAGGCGTCGACCCCCTCCGTCTAGGTCCAGGATGCCCTTATACAGGCCCCGGTGCAATTCTCACAAATGTCCTTATGACGGATAATGTTACCGGTTATCGGCTGCAGTTGCTATTTCGCGGACACGGTCGTGAGATGAGACACGCCGCGGGCCCACTCGCGGTGGGACCCGGCTTCACTCCACCCAGTCGAAGGTTCTGGTCACCGCCTGCTTCCAGCGGGAGAACAATTCCTCCACCCGTTCCCGCGGCATCTGCGGGGTCCAGCGGCGGCCCGGCTGCCAGCGGCCGGTGACATCGTCCTCGTCACGCCAGAAGCCCACCGCGATGCCGGCGGCGAAGGCCGCTCCCAGGGCGGTGACCTCGGTGATCTGCGGGCGCACCACCGGGACCTGCAGGAGGTCGGCTTGGAACTGCATGAGGAAGTCGTTGTCCGTCATCCCGCCGTCGACCCGCAGCTCGCTCAGGGCCACCCCGGAATCGGCGTTCATCGCCTCGATCACCTCGCGGGACTGATAGGCGGTGGACTCCAGGGCCGCGCGCACGATGTGGGCCCGGTTGACGAACCTGGTCAGCCCGACGATCACCCCGCGCGCATCGGGGCGCCAATACGGTGCGAACAGCCCGGAGAAGGCCGGCACGATGTACGTATCGCCCGAATCCGGCACCGACTTCGCCAGGGCCTCGGACTGGGCGGCGTCGGTGAGCATCCCCAGATTGTCGCGTAGCCACTGGATGAGCGAACCGGACACCGCGATCGAGCCCTCCAGGGCGTATACCGGCGCCCGCCCACCCAACTGGTAGGCGACGGTGGTCAGTAGACCGTTATCGCTGATCACCGGCTCACCGCCGGTGTTCATCAGCATGAAGTTGCCGGTGCCGTAGGTGTTCTTCGACTGGCCGGGGGTGAAACAGGCATGCCCGAAGGTGGCGGCCTGCTGATCGCCCAGGATGCCGGCGACCGGCACGCCGGCCAGGAAGCCGTGCGGGCGACCGTGGCCGTAGACCTCGGAAGAGGTGCGGATCTCGGGCAGCATGGACATGGGGATGCCGAAATCGGCTGCGATATCGGCCTCCCAGGACAGGGAGCGGATGTCCATGAGCATCGTGCGCGACGCATTCGTCACATCGGTCAGATGCACCCCGCCCTTGGGCCCGGGGCCCTGCGGGCCACCCGTGAGGTTCCACAGCAACCAGGTGTCGGTGGTGCCGAAGAGCAGGTCCCCGGCCTCGGCCGCGGCGCGCGCACCCGGCACGTTCTCCAGGATCCAGGCGATCTTGGGTCCGGCGAAGTAGGTCGCAAGGGACAGTCCGACGCGCTCGCGGTACCGATCGGCCCCGGCGGGTCCTCCCTCGGGTGCGCCGGCGGCCAGGCGCTCGCAGATCTCGCGGGTCCGGATGTCCTGCCACACGATGGCGTTGTAGACCGGCTCGCCGGTGTGCCGGTTCCACACGACCGTGGTCTCGCGCTGGTTCGTGATCCCCACCGCGGCGATCCGGGAGGCGTCGAGTTCCGCCTTGGACAGGCAGTCGGCGACGGCCCGGCGGACATTGCGCCAGATCTCCAGGGGGTCGTGTTCGACCCAGCCCGCGCGCGGGAAGATCTGCTCGTGTTCCAACTGGCCGATCGACACGATCGAGCCGGCATGGTCGAACAGGATCGCCCGGGACGACGTCGTCCCCTGGTCGATCGCCATCACGTAGTCGCGGGTGGGGCTGCTTGCGGACATGGTTCGATCCTACTAGCGCGCGCCAAGTAGGGTAGCGGTATGCCCTATGCGCGTGACTTCCAGATCGACCTGCGGGTCTTCGAGCCGATCGAAATGCACCCCGATCTGGCTGACTACCCTGTCAGCGAGAACCGGGATATGATCCTGGACCTGGTCGCGGCCGATGCCGATAAGCGATTGCTGAGCCTGCCCCCGGATCCGATCGCCGACTCCTACCGGGGCACGCCTATCTTCATGCCCGGCTCCGAGGCCGGCGACGGGCTGGACCGCGTGTGCCCGGTGCAGGACGATATCCGCTCCTGGGCCGCGCTCGATTCGCTCGAGGACGATCTGCCCAGGGCCGAGCTCGACCTGGTGGTCCCGAAGCCGGCGCGCCGCCGGGCGGCCGCGCACCGGGTCGAATGGCTGCAGGACGACCCCGATCAGCGGATCTTCACCCGGACCGCGGCCTGGGACATCTCCCCGGTGTGGTGGCTGGCACTGGATCCGGAGGAGGACCGGGTGATCGTCAGTGAGCGCGCCGGCGCCCCGTGGGTGCGTATCCGCGTCCCCGTGCTCACCGCCTCGGCCCGGGTCGAATGGGCGGCCGGGGTGCTGGAGGAGAAGTCCCGGTTGACGACTGTGCGGGAATCGACGGTGGCCTTCGGCGAATGGTTGGACTCCTTCGACCTCAACGCGATCGTGGAATTGGACCTGGGCGGGATGACCGGGGTGCTGTGGCCGGACACTGGCGCCGGCCTGGTGACCGAGTGGATCGACTCGCTGGACATGGACAATCCGGAGGGCGCGCGGGCTGCTTTCGAAGAATACTCGAACCACTGGGAGCGCCTGGTGCTGTACGCACGGGCGAACTGAACAGCAGTTATAGACCGCGCCTATGGTGAGTCATATATGGTGCGTATAAATCTATGACCGAATGTGACGCGGCACTTTCCCGGCTCGTCCGGTGGACCTATCGTGGTTGGCATGAACACGACATCGGGAACGGTATCCGCCTCGGCTCCCCTGGACGAGATAGCGCCGGGCGGGCGTCCCTCCGGCCCCGGTGACTCGCGGCTGGCCCTGTCCTTCGAGGTCATCCCGCCGGGCACCGCGGCCGGCCGGGCCCGGTTGCCCGAGCTCATCTCCACCCTCGAAGGCTATGCCCCCGACTATGTGGCGATCACCAGTTCGGGCAAGTCCGGGTGGGCGGCCGGTACGCGCGACTTCGTGCGCGAGCTCGACCAGACCACCCGGCTGCGCCCGCTGGCCCACATCACCTGCATGGGCGCGCCCCGGGCGGAACTGGTCCACCAGGTCGAGGACTTCGTCGACGCGGGGGTCCGCGGTTTCCTGGCGATCCGCGGGGACCTGGAACCGGGGTCCAGCGCCCCTCCGGCGGGGCACCTGGCCCACGCCAACGACTTAGTCGAACTCATCCGGCGGGTCGAGGCCAGGGACTTCGCCCGCTTCGCCGCCGGCCGGTTGTCGGTCGGGGTGGCCGCCTATCCCTCCGGGCACGCGGAATCCACGGGGGTCGACGAGGACATCGACGTGCTGCTGGCCAAGCAGCGGGCCGGCGCTGACTTCGCGATCACCCAGCTCTTCTTCGACCCCGAGGCCTATCTGCGCCTGTTGGAGCGCTCCCGCCTGGCCGGGGTGCACCTGCCGATCGTGCCGGGAATCCTGCCGGTGACCTCGGCGGCCCGGCTGCAGCGGATGGCGCACCTGTCGGGGCTTACGCCCCCGGCGGGGCTGGACGCCCGCCTGGAGAGCGCCTCGGAGGCCGAACAGCGTGACATCGGGTTGGCCTTCACCGCCGAACTGGCCGCACGCCTGCTCGACGGGGGAGCCCCCGGACTGCACATCTACACATTCAACAACCCACGGGTGGTCGGCGATCTGTTCGATCGGATCGACCGCGGACGCCTGACCACCCGAAACCATCAGAGAGAGGCGAGGCAATGACTGCCGAAACCACCCGGCTGCGCGGACCGCAGCTGCCCCAGGCCACCGTCACCGGCTATCCGCGGATCGGGCCGAACCGGGAACTGAAGAAGGCGCTCGAATCCTTCTGGGCCGGCGACATCACGGAGGCCGACCTGGAATCCGCCGCGCACAGCCTGCGCCTTGACACCTATGCCCGGCTGAAGGATCTGGGGCTGACGGAGGCCTATTCGATCCCGGCGGACTTCGCCTGGTACGACCACGTCCTGGAAACGGCGATCACGGTGGGCCTGCAGGGCGGTGCGGTGGACACGGTCACCGCACAGCAGTACTTCGGACTGGCCCGGGGGAACGAGAAGCGGGCGCCGTTGGAGATGACGAAGTGGTTCGATACGAACTACCACTACTTGGTGCCCGAGGTCTCCGGCGACGCCGAGCGGACCTTCACCGCGCGCGCCGACCGACTGCTCAAGCTGGTCAAGGAGGGCCACGACGCGGGGCACACGCTGCGGCCGGTCCTGGTGGGGCCCGTGACCCTGCTGGCCCTGTCCAAGGCGGCCGGCGCCGAGGACGCGGAACCCCTGGCACACCTCGAGAAGCTGGTCGACGCCTACGCCGAGGTGCTGGCGGAGCTGGCCAGGGCCAATGTCGACTGGGTGCAGCTGGACGAGCCGGCCCTGGTCGCGGACCTGGAGACGGCCTCGGACGCTGAGCTCGCCGCCGCCTACAGCCGGGCGTACGAGCGGCTGCTGGAGCCCGTGCCGGGCCGGCAGCGCCCGCAGGTTCTGGTGGCCACACCCTACGGTGCCCTGCAGACCGGGCTGGGCGCCTTGGCGCAGACCCCGCCGGAGGCCGTGCACGTCGACCTGTCGGCCACGGTGCTCGAGCGCGATCCGGAGTACGCTGCGCGCGTGGCCGCCGTGCTGCCGGAATCCGTCGGGCTGGTCGCCGGCGTCATCGACGGGCGCAATGTGTGGGCCGCCGACCTTGAATCCGTGTACGCCCAGGTCTCCGAACTCGGCCGGTCCGTGACCGTGTCGACCGGGACCTCGCTGCTGCACGTGCCCTATTCCCTGGCCCCGGAGACCAAACTCCCCGTCGATGTGGCCGGCTGGCTGTCGTTCGCCGAGGAGAAGGTCTCGGAGGTCGTGGCACTGGGTGATTCGCTCGTCTCCGGCGTCACCGGGCGGGTGCGCTCCTCGAACGCGGCCGTGTTCGAGCGTTCCCGGCGGGCCAAACGGACCCGTGGGGAGTCGAACCGGACCTTCGACGCCGCGGTGCGCAAGCGCACGCAGGGACTGGCGGAGGCCTCGGTCGACCGGGGCGATCCGGCGGCCCGCCGCGCCGCCCAGCACAAGGCCCTGGGGCTGCCGCTGCTGCCGACGACCACGATCGGCTCCTTCCCACAGACCGCCGAGGTGCGGCGGGCCAGGGCGGATTACCGCGCCGGCCGGATCACCTCGGAAGAGTACGTGGAGGCGAATCGGGCGGAGATCAAGCGGGTCGTCGACCTGCAGGAGGAGCTGGGCCTGGACGTGCTGGTCCACGGCGAGCCCGAGCGCAACGACATGGTGCAGTACTTCGCCGAGCACCTGGAGGGCTTCACCACTACGGTGGCCGGCTGGGTGCAGTCCTACGGCAGCCGGTGCACGCGTCCGCCGATTCTGTTCGGTGACGTGTCCCGGCCCGCGCCGATCACCGTGGAGTGGTCGAGCTACACCGCGGGGCTGACCGACAAGCCGGTCAAGGGCATGCTGACCGGGCCGGTGACGATCCTGGCGTGGTCCTTCGTGCGCGACGATGTGCCGCTGGCCGAACCGGCCTTCCAGCTGGGCGTGGCCCTGGGCGACGAGGTGGCCGATCTGGAGGCCGCGGGCCTGCCGATCGTGCAGGTCGACGAACCGGCGCTGCGCGAGCTGCTGCCGCTGCGCGCGGCCGACCGGCAGGCCTATCTGGACTGGGCCGTGAAGTCCTTCCGACTGGTCCACGTCGGGGTGGCGCCGCAGACGCAGATCCACACGCACCTGTGTTACTCCGAGTTCAACCAGATCATCGATGCGATCGCGGCCCTGGACGCCGATGTCACCTCGATCGAGGCGGCGCGCTCGCGGATGGAGCTGTTGGCCGGGCTCGACGAGCACTTCACGTCCGAGATCGGACCGGGCGTCTACGATATCCACTCCCCGCGGGTGCCGGGAGTCGACGAGATCGCAGGGCTGATCGAGGCGGCGCTGGAGCACGTGCCCGCCGATCGGCTGTGGATCAACCCGGACTGCGGGCTGAAGACCAGGGGCTATGCCGAGGTCGAACCGGCACTGCACAATATGGTCGTCGCGCGTGACCGGGTGGTGGCCCAGCTGGGCTGAGCTCCGGTTGTCGGCTGGGCCGGCCGGGTTGGAACCAGCTCGGTCGGCCCGGCCGACCCGCTCAGCGGCGCGGGTGCTTCTTTCCGCCGCCGTTTCCGGCGTGCGACTTGCTGTCGATCCACTGCAGGGCGACGGCGGAGATGATGAAGGCCAGATGGATCACCACCTGCGCGATGATCCCCTCCATCGTGTAGGCACTGCCCTCCTTACCCAGGTTGCCGGCCTTGATGAAGGTCGACAGCAGGTGGATCGAGGAGATGGAGATGATGCTGATCGCCAGCTTCACCTTGAGCACATTGGCGTTGATGTGGTGGAGCCAATCGGGTTCATCGGGATGGTCGTCCACGCCCAGCTTGGACACGAAGATGTCGTAGCCGCCCATGATGACCATGATGAGGAGGTTGGCGATCATGACGACGTCGATCAGCCCCAGGACTGAGAGCATGATCGCGTCCTCGTCCAGGTGGTTCAGATTCTGGGAGACGTTGACGATGAGGTGCCACAGGTCGACGAGGAAGACGATGGCGTAGATCAGCAGGGCGATGGCCAGGCCGATGTACAGGGGCGCCTGGAGCCAGCGGCTGCTGAAGATGAACAGGCCCATCTGGCGGGAGCCCGCGGAGCGCCGGTAGTTGCTGAAGTCGTAGTTGCCGTCCGACATCACCGTGGGGGTGTGGGTGAAACTCGACGCCGGTGTTTCCGGGGGTTTCGGCGCCGGGACCTGGTCCGGGTCTGTTGGCTGGGGTTCGGTCGGCTGGTTGTCGCTCACGCGGAGTCCTTTCGTGCAAAAAACGCGTGCCCCCATTATCGCAGCGGATTATGGGGGTCGGACTCAGAGAGAACCCGGCTTCAGAACCGGCGTGCGGCGATCCAGTTCGCAATCGCCCAGACCAGCATATTGCCCAGGAAGAGGGCGAGTGCCACGTAGAGGAGTGGCGAGGGATTCTCCCGGTAACTCAGTGCGGCCCAGACGTAGAGGGCGAACACCGCCACCAGGTTGAACGCGCCCACCGCGGCCAGGCCGGTCATGCCGATCTGCCGGTCGCGCTCATCGGCGTACTCCAGGGCGTTGACCCGGGCCAGGTCCGTCATCCGGTGCTTGCGCCGGTGAGCGCGGGCCACGGCGATGAGCATGCAGATGAACAGCACACCCATCCAGAAGGTCATCCACCAGTCGTGCGCGATGGCGCTGACGCCGACGGAGCCGGCCAGGAGGACCAGGACGACCACATTGGGCCAGGAGACGAACAGCTTGTGGTTGGACTTCTCAGACATCGAAGACCTCCTCGACAGTGAGGGAGAAGCGACGGGCCAGCGCGACTGCCAGTTTCAGTGAGGGGTCGTAGCGGCCCTTCTCCAGTGAGTTGATCGTCTGCCGGGACACTCCGACCTCCTCGGCCAGCTTCTGCTGGGACAGACCGTGTTCCGTCCGCAGTTCCTTGATCTTGCTCTGCACATGGAAAGCGTACTTGACAATCTGCCCGGATGTAAAGCACGCTTGTCGTGTCAAACACGCTTTCCATAGGAGGAAACATGTTCGGAACCGGAAGTCTCGAGCAATTGCACGCCTTCGTCCAGGGGCTGCCCGACTGGCTGCACTGGGTCGTTGTCATCCTCGTGGCCGCGGTGCCCTTTCTGGAGGTCTACCTGGGTGCGATCCTGGGCATCGTCATCGGCATCCCGGCGCCCGTGGCCATCGGGGCGGCCGTGATCGGCAATATCGCCTCGATGGCGGCCTGCGCGATCCTGGCCGAGAAGGTGAAGAACAGGGTGCGGGAGCGCCGGGCGGCGCAACCCGGTGCCGCAGCGGCCTCGCCGGATGGGTTGGCAAAGGAGCCCGACCCTGCGCCCAAGTCGGAATCCCGCGGTCGGGCCCGGGTCCGCAAGATCTTCGAGCGCTTCGGGGTCCCCGGCGTTGGTGTCCTGGGACAGCTGCTCGTGCCCAGCCAGTTCACCGCGCCCATGCTGGTGTCCCTGGGGGCGGGGCGCGGCCGCGTGATCGTCTGGCAGTGCGTGGGCATCGTGCTGTGGGGCTGCGTGTTCGGGGGCCTCGCCGTCGCCGGAGTCTACGCGGTGTCCTGAAGGGCCAGTCGTGTCAGACGCCAGTCGTGTCAGACCCCTTGCGTAGCCTGGGTGAAAGAGTGGACGAAGCCGCATTCCGGACGCGGACCGGGGAACGGCTCCAGGCGCAAGGGGGCGTCATGCACAGGGGTGGGGAAGAGGAACCGATCGAAGGAGTCGTGCTCGCAGAACTCCTCGGACTGCCGGAGCACGAACGACAACCGGACTGCCATGATGCGCTGGCCTCGGCGATCCGGGGGCAGGCAGCCAGGATCGCCGGCGAGCAGGCCCGCCTGTTCGCCTGGCTCGATCTGGCCGAACGCTCGGGACTGTGGCGGGAGGCGGTGGGGATCTCAGGTTTCGCCCACTGGATCGCCTGGGTTTGCGAGCTCAACATCCATACCGGCAGGGAATACGCCCGCACCCTCAAAGGGCTGCGCCTGATGCCGCGGGTCGCCCAGCTGTTCGCGGCGGGCCGGCTGTCCTATTCGAAGGTCAGGGCGATCACCCGGGCGGCCGGCCGGATCGATCCGGACCGCGCGGCGGATATGGCCGCGGTGGCCACGACTGCGCAACTGGAGCTCATGATCTCGACCTTCGTGCGTGTCGACGATGCGAATCCCGACCGGGGCGGGGCACCGACCGATTCCGAAACAATCCGGCAGATCAACCGGGAGCAGGACCGGTTCGTGTGTCTTGGGCTGGGGGACGGCAGGGCCCGGATCATCGTGGATCTTCCCGAAGCCGAGGCCGCCGAGGTTATGGCCACCGTGCAGAGCCGGCGTGACGGGCTGATCCGGGCGCACCGGGACGGCGTTGCAGAAACCGGCGTTGGAGAAACTGGAGGCCTCGGAGACGATGGCGACGTCCCAGCGGGGACGTGGGGTGCGGTTCCAGGTGGGACTCCGAGCCTGGTCGACGCCTTCCTGACGGCGATCCGCGGCTCGGACAGTGCGGGCTCTGGCAGCGCAGGTGCGGGCCCCGCCATCCTCGATGTCCGGGGCGAGGGACGCCTGGTGGTGCACGTGTCCACCGATGTGCTCGAAGCCGCATTCACCGATTCCAGCGGTGACACGGGCGCCGAACCGGGTCGGGACGTCCCAGCGGGGACGTCACCTGGCGCGGCCGATGCCATCCCGGTCGGCTACGCGGAGGGCTTCGGGCCCCTCGGCGAGGCGACGATCGGTCGGATGACGTGCAACTCCGGTGTGATCGGGGCTCTGGTGGACGAATTCGGCGATGTTCTGGCGGTGGGCCGGACACACCGGCTGGCCACTCGTAGACAGCGCATCGCCCTGCGGGTGCGTGATGTGAGCTGTCAGTTCCCCGGCTGCGCACGGACCATCGGTCTGGAGGTCCACCACATCCGCACCTGGGCCGACGGAGGCCCGACCGATGTGGACAATATGCTGCAGCTGTGTCGGCAGCACCACGTTGCCGTGCACCAGCACCAGCTGCGGATTGTGCGCGGCAATACTCCCTTCACCGGCGCGAATCTATCCGGCACAGGGCAGACCTGCAGCGGATTCCGGTTCTTCACCTCGCACGGGGCCGAAATAGTCCCCAATCCGTGGTCGAACGGGGTCGATGCCACGCTGGGGGATACCGCCACCGGGCCCGGTCCCCACACCGAGTGGCCCACGGGCTGGACGGACGGCTGGCCCGAACGTCGTCCGGACGTCGTGGGGGAAGCCGACAGGATCGCCACGATCGGCGGGGGCTACGGCTTCAACCTGGAGTGGTGTCTGTGGGCGCTGTTCGACATGCAGAAGATCCTGCGCGCTCAGTCGCCTACCGTCATCCAGTCGCCCACCTGAGTTCAGTCGATCGCGTATTTATCGCCGTTCCAGGTCGCCTGGCAGGTGGTCTCGTCGGTTTCGATCGTCAGCCCGTAATTTCCCCAGTCGTCGAACAGGCCCCAGTCGGTGGCGACCATGCCGGAACCCTGGCACTGCGCCACCGTTTCGGAGAAGTCGTACATCTGCATGGGCGAGGTCTGGGAATCCGCGGGTAGCAGGGCTCGGGCCCGTCCGGTCTCGCCCGGGACCACCAGGAACACCATGCCGGTCGAGTCGACGGGAATGCGCAGGAAGTGCAGTTTGTCCTGCCCCGCCGAGTACGACAGGCCACGCGCATCCAGGTCCAGATTCTGCACCGTGCTCAGGTACTCCCCGTCCTCCTTGAGGACCGCGACCTGCGCCGAGTTGTCGTCCTCATCATGGAGGTAGAGGATCAGCTCCACCGCCCCCAGGACAGGGTGGTTGAATCGCACGGCGTCCACGACCGTGCACTGCAGATTGCTGCACTGCTCGATCGCGCCGTTGTCCGGCAGGCTCATCGCATACGTTCCCGGGCGCGAGGCCCCGGCCCGGCCCGCCGCATGCCGCTTGGCGGGCGCGCCGCCGGGGTAGGCTGCGGCCGGACCGCCGTCGGCGGCGCGTGACGCGTCCTGCCCTGAGTTGTCGGTCGAACCCTGCGCGCTCGCGTCGGCACCGGGCTGTCCGGAGGCCTCGGGCGTGGCGGTGACGTGCGAGCCCCGGCCCGACAGATAGCCGATGCCCGTCGCGGCCAGGAGAAGCACCACCACCCCGGCGAGCGCGGAGATGAGGAGCAGCCTGCGGCGTTTGCGTGGTGCGGGGTCGGCGGGCACCGCGGACGTTGCCGGCACGGTGGTCGTCGTAGGGACGCCGGTCGGAGTTCCCATGCCGGTCGGTTGGAAGGGCCACTGGGGAGACCCGGAAGTCGGCTCGGCGGCATGGGGGTGGTCTGGAACCTCATAGTGTTCGGACTCGGACTGGGGCAGCGACCACTGTGGCAGCCCGGACCCGGCCCCCGGCTCTCCCGCAGTGCCGGTGTCGTCGTTATTCGAGGGCATACGCCTTACCATTCCAGCGTGCGGTCTGCGAGTTCACCTTCAGCGTGTAATAGCCCCGATCGTCCAAGGGTCCCCACCGCACGTCGGAGTCCTCATCCAAATCGTCGGCCTCGGGCAGCTCGGAGATGTCCAAGGGCTGGAAGTAACCGTTCGCCATGGGGATCAGACCGTCGGCGGTGCCTCCGTCGACCACGGGGGATTTGATGAACAGCCGTTTCGTGGCGTCGGCGGCAGGCGACAGGAAGTGGAAGGCATTGGTGAGTTCCGCGCCGGTCAGGTCGAAGGTGTTGCCCCACAGGATCGGCACGATCTGCACGGTCTGGTCATCGGCCAGGACCGCGATCCGGCACTTCTCGGAGGGGTCCACGCTCTCGCGCCCGTCGATGTAGAGGACCACGGTCAAGAGGCCCTTGGACTCGTGCTGGTATTCCACCGCATCGGCGAGCTCACAGCTGTCCTCCGTGCACCCCTCGATCGCCGAGGCCGTAGGCGGGTCGACGGGCCGCGCCTGCCCGGCTGTGGCCTCGACCCCGGCGGGACCGGCGACAGAGCTGGTGGGCGAGGCCGCGTCGTCGGCACTACCGGTCGAGGCGAATGCACCGCATCCGCCCAGAGCCAGCGCCAGGGCGAGGAGGATGCTGGGCAGGCGGAATGCCCGCGTCGCACGACACAAAGGGTGGGGCTCAGTTCTCGAGGACATAGCCATCGCCCTTCCTGTGCCAGATATAGGTCTGTGGATTCTCTTCCTTCGCCACGACCTTGATGCGGTAGTAGCCACGCGAATCGATTCCGTCCCAGTCCATGTCGGCTTCTCCCTCGAACGGGATCTGGTCCCAGTCGATGACGGTGCTGTCCGTCCTGGTGAAGTAGCCGTCCTCCTCCATCTTCAGCGACAGAGCCTGAGTGCCGTCCAAGTGCAGAGACTTTCCGAAGATCCAGCCGGATCTGTCCGTCGCAGGGCGCATGAAGCGGAAGTCCTCGGCGACCTCGTCCAGGGGTGAGAAACTCTCCATCGCCGAACCGGTGTCGCCAGGATCGACACCGGCGACCTGCCCCTCCGTAGTCATCACCTTGCCTGCGGAGTCGACGACATAGATGGCACCGTAGGAACCATATGGCTCGCCGGCCGGACCTGTGTTGGACCGAGCCACCATCGCCAGCGTCAATGCGCCCTTGGACGGATGCTGCACCTGGATCGCATCGGTGACCCGGCATTTGTCCGTGATCGTGCAGCCGGGGAAGATGCTCACCGGTGGGGGAGCCACGGAATAGGAGTCGGTGGTCCCGCACAGGCACAGCACGATCTTGGTGATCGTGCCGCTGGGCTTCTGACCCGCCTGGTGGGAATCCGCCCCGTCGAAGTACATGCGGTAGCCCAGGCCGTTGATCGGATCCGCAGCGTAGGTTGCTGCACCATCGGCCACGGGGGTGGGCAGATCGGGATCCTTGTAGAGTTTCTCCGCAGCCGAGATGTCGTCGCCGACCTTCACCCCGTCAAGGGTAGTGGCCTTATCGGTGATGATCTCGCTGAGCTTCCCGTCCACGAAGACCAGGGTGCAGTCACGCCAGACGATCTCCACCCTGCCGGAGCCGGCAACGTCCTCGTCGAAGTCCGCGGCCTGCTTCGCCTGGTCGGCGCTCATGCCCGGGCGTAGTCCACCATATCCATCGGGGGTGAGCTGTTTGGACGTCAGCCCCGGGTTCAGGGTGGCCGCCAGCCGGGTCGTCAACTGGGCGTCGTTGACAGCGTCCCAGCTGGTGCCCTGCGTCGCCTCGGACAGACACGACAGCTGCCTGCTGGTCCGTCCGTCCACCCGGAACCCCACGGTGTGGATGTGCAGGCCGCCGTCGGCGCCCAGGTCCTTGGCCACGGTGCACGGGTTGAGTCTCTCGCCCTGATCGGCGCAGGTGTCGATGCCATCGGACAGCAGCACGATGGAGCGCTCGCCGGAATCGGGCAGCTCCTTCGCCGCGGTCTGCAGTGCCAGGGCGATGGGAGTGTAGCCCGAGGGCTTGATCCCATCGACCTTCGCATCGAAGGCCCTCTTGTCGATCGCCTTGGCCTTCAACAGCGTCGTGACGTCCTTGCAGCCCTTGGCCTGTGCGGAATCCGCGTTCGAGGTCCCCGTCCCGTAGGTCAGCAATGCGGTGCTCTGGCCCTCGGGGATCTTCTCGATCAGTCCGTGCACGGCGCGCTTGGCTGCGGCGAAGCGCTGGCCGGGTGCGTCCTCGGCTTTCATCGAGCCGGATGCGTCGAGCACGATCGCGGTGGGGACCGGCTGGATCTTATCCTGCACGGGCCGGCCCTCGCCGGTTCCCCCGGCCTGGTCAGCGGCCCCATCGGAGGTCTGGCCGCCGGGTGGGAAGGGGAGGAGGGAACAGCCGGTCAGGCCCAGCAGGACGAAGGCCAGCGCTGCGGCGATGACGGCGCTGAGGCCCGCACGCAGGGGTTTGAAGTGAGGGATCACCCCGTGATCGTATTCCACCCCACGGATGCGCCGACCGGGTTTCCGCCCGCCGGGGCATACTGGTTTTCCAAAGTTTTCAGAATCTTCAAAACCCCAGGTCACAGGTCTGCACAGACCATAGTCGAGGGTCGCCCGGCTATTCGGTTACGTACCCATGGCCGTCGTAATGGTATGCGCGGGTCGTGCCATTCGCGGTCGCGTTCAGCACGTAGTGTCCGCTCTGGTCCACATCGCCCAGTTCCAGGGTGTCCCGGTCGAATTGGAAATCTGCGATGTCGGGAACGTCCAGCTCGTAGGTGGTCCCGTACCTGCTGGGTTTCCACATGATGGGGTTCTTCACGCCCGGTGCGCGGAAGAACACGGTGCCGTCGCGGTCGGTTTCGGGGGTGAAGAACTTGAACGAATCGCGGTGCTCGTCGACCTCGGCCGCATCCCAGCGGAAGGCCGGTCCCACTGCCTCCCCGCAACCGCCCTCGGCGTGCGGGTCACAGTCGGCGACGGACGCCGCGGGACTGCCCATCGGATCGGTGACCTTGCCATCGGCATCGACCACCCATAGGAAGCCCGTGGCCGCGGTATCCCCGTACTTCTTCGAGGACTGGTTGTAGACCATCATCATCGTCAGTGTCAGCGGACCCTTCTCCGGGTGCCTGACCTGGACCGCATCGACGGTGCGGCAGGTATCGCCCGTGAGGTGTTCGCATCCGGGGAACATCCGCAGGGGCGGCGGGGCGACGGAGTAGGAGTCGTTCGTGGCGCAATCGCACAGGGTGATCGAGGTGATCTTGCCGCTCGGATTGGCGCCCGGAGTGTGCGCATCGGCACCGGTGAAGGCGATGCGGTAGCCGGTCCCGGTGATGGCATCGGCGGTGTAGCGCGCGGTCCCGTCGACCACCTGGGTGGGCAGGTGCGGGTTCTTATACGTTGACTCCGCCTGCGAGATATCGTCTCCGGGGGCGAGGCCGTCGATGGTGCGGGCGGTCGACGTGGTGATCTCGCGCAGTTTTCCGTCCTCGAACACGACTGTGGCCCCGTGGTAGGCCAGTTCGGCATGGCCGGTGGCGGGGATATCGCCTTCCAGCCCTGCGGCTGTGGCTGCCTGTGCGGTCATCCCCGGTGTCAATCCGTGGTAGCCGGCGGGCGAGAGCCTGGTGTCGGCCAGCGGACGATTCAGCGCGGCGGCCATGCGCGCGCTCAGCTGTGGGCCATTGAGCGCATTCTGGCTGCTCCCACCGGTCTCATCGGCCAGGCAGGTCAGCTGCTTGCTCGTCGGTCCATCGGCCCGGAAGCCCACCGCATGAATGTGCAGGTCTCCGTCGGCGCCCAGCTCCTGGGCGACCCGGCAGGGGTCGAGGCCCTCGGCGTCGTCGGAGCAGGTGTCCACTCCGTCGGTCAGCAGCACGATCTGTCTGGGTCCGCTGCCCGGCAGCTGTGCCGCGGCCTGTTTGAGCGAGTAGGCGATCGGGGTGTAGCCGGCCGGTTTCAGGTCGGTGATGGCGCGTTTGACCCTGCCCTTGTCCACCCGGCCGAATTTCGCCAGGGTCTTGACGTCCCTGCAGCCGGCTGTCTTCTGCGCGAAGGAACTGTCGGTGCCGGTGCCGTAGGCCAGCACTGCCGCCTGTTGTTCCGGTGACAGGGAGTCGATCAGTTTGGTCACGGCACGCTGCGCGCCGGTGAAGCGCACCCCCGGCGCGTCGTCGGCCTTCATCGAGCCCGAGGCGTCGAGCACGATGGCAGTGGGGATCGGCTCGGGCGGCGGGGCGGTCTCCTCCTGCGCCGAGGTTCCCGCCTGCTCGTCCGCCGAGTCACCGGATCCTCCGCCGCCGAAGGGCAGGAACACGCAACCGGTTAACCCGCAGATCAGGATGAGGATGAGGGCTGCGGTAACGGTGGCTGAGAGGCCCGCGTGCCGCGTCGTTGAGTCGGGGATCACATGATGATTCTATTCGGTCGGTCGGGACCAGCGGTCCGAACCGTTCACTGCGCCGCCGGTACGCAGAGGATACTGCCGGCCGGGCGGAGCTCGCCGTCGACGGTGACGCTGCCCAGACCGCACACCTGCTGTTCGGTGCCGGTCATCACCAACATGGGGGAGGTCACCTTCCGCCTGTTCTCCACCTTCCGTTCGAGCGCACGGGCATCGGTGGAGTTCGCTCCGGGGAAGATGCGCATGATCACCCGCTGGCCCGTTTTCATCCCGATCTGATCGAACCGTTCCACGGTGCCCCAGTAGGCGTGGCAGGCGGCCGAGTGCACGAGCTTCACCTCGACCTGTTCCTCATACGCGGACTGCCTCTTCACGACCACGGCATCGCCACTGCACGTGGTCATGCTCGGATCGGCGCCATCCTTGGGGTCGATGTGCCGGGTGAGGCCGACGGCCTCCGAGTGCTCGTCCGAATCCTGGGCAGTCCCGGGGCTCAGTGTCATGGCGGTGATTCCGCCGATCGTGGCCGCGGTGACCAGCCCGGCGGCGATCGCGGTGCCGAACAGGAGCCTCGACCGCGGTCTGCGCCCGTGTGGTTCGGGCTCTGCCGGTTCCGGCGGTGTCTTCGGCAACCCGTTGCCCTGCGCACCGTCGCCGGTGTGCTGGGCCGGTGCCGGACCGGTCGGCTGGGCCGGCGGAGCAGTGGCCGGGTCGATACCCGGCTGGACAACGTCGGCATCCGTCTGCCGGGTCCGTCCCTCTGCGGCCAGGATTCGGGCGCGTTTGCGCAACAGTGGTTGTGGACTCACCTCGAAGTACCGGGCAAGTCGGTAGAGCGTCTTCTCCGAAGGCAGGGAACTGCCATTGAACGCAGCGGAGAGCGTGGCGTTCGACAGCTCGACCTTGGTCGCGATCTTCGCGAGTACGGGGTCGCCGCCCCTCATCCGCAGCACGCGCAGGTCGTAGGCCAGCGAGGCTCGGTCGTCTCTGCTCGCCTCTGGGGTATCCGGGGTCGAAGGTCGTTGCTGTGTCATCGCGGAGGTCCTTGGGCCTGAAAGTGGTCGGGGTGGATGGGGTGAGTAGGGGTTCAGGCGCATACAGGGGGCCCGAGTTCCACCTTCTTCCCCGCAATCCCCACCGTGGCGACACCACAGACCGTCCGGTCGATCTCCGGTTCGACGATCATCGGGGTGTAGACGCTCTGGGCGTTGTCGAAGCGCCTGGTCTGGGCGCGGTCGCTTGTGGGATCCCCCTGCGGGTAGATCGTCATCTCGACGAAGTTCCCACCCGACTTGCCGTCGTAACGGGTGACCCGGCCCCACATGGCCATGCACTGATTCGAGTAGAGCATTTCGATCAGAAAATCCTCGCCGCGCCGCTTCTCCGACAGGGCGATGATCTTGTCGTCCTTGCACCTGGTGGCCATGGGGTCGGCCCCATTGGCGCGTTCCAACAGTGGGTCCGTCGGAGCGAACAGATTCGTCCCGGGGCTCGGCGCGGAGACCAGGCGGCTGCCCAGGACCGAACCCCCGACGGACAGGACTATGGTGAGGATCAATGCGAGGAGCGCCGGACCCGCGGTCAGGGGACGGCGGTACCACTTGGTGGGGGCCGGGTGCGCGGCTGCGGGTACCGGCCCGGCCGAGTGCACGGGCCCGGCCGGCGGGGTCGGCCGGGCCCGGGACTCCGGCGGGACTTCGGTACCCGTGCTATCGCGTTTGCGCCGCAGGTCATCGTAATCGGCGTTGAAGTACTCGACCAGACGGTAGAGGGTGTTGTCGGAGACACTGCCCTTGCCGTTGAAGGTGTCGGACAGGACGGTACGGGACAGCCCGGTGGCCTGCGCGATGTCATCGAGCCGGGGATTGCCCTTACTCAGCCGCAGTTCTCGCAACTCGCGTGCCAGGTCTTTGTGAGTAGATGGCTCTGTCATGGTGCGTCCTGGTTATGCGTTGCTGTTAGGAAGTTCGAAATATCCGAACCTAACCGATTATTCCGGATTCTGTTCCCTTCGTCATCTCCCCAGTTCCGGGGATTGTGCTGGGCAGGGCAGCACACCGTCCTGGACTGCGCGCTGGTAGAGGGCCACCTTGTCGTGTGCCGGCCGCCCGGCCTCGCGGTATTTTCTCCGAATGTGTTTGACATGGTCGGAGACCGTCCCCTCGGAGATACTCAGCGTATGGGCGATCCAGGCTGCGGTGTGTCCCAGCGCGTAGTGGGCGAGGACCTCGGTCTCCCTGGGGGACAGCCCCGCCCGGGGCCAGCGCTCGTCCGGAGCCGGCGGACGCGGGGCACGTGCGTCTTCGCGGCCGTCGGTCGAGGCTGCCCTCTGCAGGGCAAGGGTCAGTGCGGTCACGGGTTCGGCCTTGCTCACCACCCCGATCAGATCGCAATCGCGAAGCGCACGCCGCCGGTAGGGATCCTCATCGCCGATCAGTGCGATGACCACTGCGCCGGCCCGCCGCAGTCTGCTCACATTGTCCTGCGGCAGGATTTCGTCGTTGACATTCAAACCGAGGACCACGATGCCAGGGCACGGGGAACCGGCCAGGAGTTCGGCCACGGTGGGGAAGCCACCGATGAAGGTCAGCTGCGGGAGCTCGCCGGCGGCGGCAACGACGGCTGCGCGGATATACGAATGGTGGGTGTCGACGAGTGCGATGTCCATGGTGGCCTCTCGGAGGTGGTGCCGCTCCTGCCAGGACGGTGGAGACTGCGAGTAGTGCTGGTGTAGGGCCAGTGTGTACCCGGTCGAGTGCTGGAACGCCTGAATCCGCTTCGAATCGGAAAAACCGAAACTATTGAAACTGCGAACGGGGATATATGTGGATCGTTCGTTAAGCTGAGGACATGAATGATGCTCGTGCGGATGCGCACCCCCTTGACCGGGTCATCGGGACGTCGGACGTCGATGTCGATACTGTACGGGCAGCCACTGATCCAGCGTTTGCGAACATGGTCGGACCCTATGGCGGAGCGACCGCGGCCACCGTCGTCGCGGCCATCGAACGTGATCAGCGGGTCCACGGCAGACCGGTCGCGCTGACCCTGAACTACGCGGCGCCCGTCGCCGATGGCTCCTACGAGCTGCATCGGACGCCCGTGCGCACGAACAACTCGAACCAGCACTGGACGTGCACGGTCGAACAGAACGGGTCCACCGTGCTCACCGGCTCCGCTCTGACCGCTGTCGAACGGGGTGGCTGGACGGACTTGGAGGTAACCGGACCGGTGGCACCGGCGCCCGCGGAGGTCCCCGTGGCGAAGCCCGTGCGCGGCCTCGCCTGGCTGGACAACTACGAGATGCGCTTCGTAACGGGAGCGTTCCCCGTCGACGGCGCCGAGGCCTCGCCCGATTCGACCACCACCGTCTGGGTGCGCCACGCCCGTCCACGGGGCTGGGACTATCCGGCCCTGGCCTCGGCCTGCGATATCTTCGGACCCCGGATCTTCAACCGTCTGGGCCGCGCGGTCCCCGCCGGCACCGTCACCCTGACCAGTTACTTCCATGCGGGCCCGGACGTGCTGGCAGAGCAGGGGGAGTATCTGCTGTGCACGGTGCGGGCCACCCAATTCTTCTCCGGCCTGGCCGATCAGCGCGCGCAGATCTGGGGAGCCGACGGCAGCCTGCTGGCGACCACTACTCAACTGTGCTATTACAAGGCCTGAACAACCCATGGGCTTGGCGCGGCCCCCGGGTATCCACGGTGGCCTCGCGCACATAAGGGGAACGGCCAAGTAGGCTGGGGCCATGACCGCTTCCGCTTCGAACTCGCAGGCCTCACCCGAATCGACTACGGATGCGCCCTTCGCCCGTCGGGCGAGGTTGTCTGCGTGGGCCTCCTTTGCGCTCGCAGTGGTCTTCGTCGCGCTGGGCATCGGGTGGGCGGTGATGGCCAGGCCGACGGCAGCGCCCAGTTCAGTCGAGGTGGTCGAACAGGCTGATGCAGCGGATCCCACTCTGCTCAAGGAAGAGGTCGGGAAGCTGCGATTCCACCGGCCGGTTCGTGTGGTCGTCTGGTTCCGCACGGGGGATTATGCGGACAAGCTCAACGAGGAGACCCTGAAGTGGGCCCGCTCCAATCCCGATATGAATCTGCTGTCACCGGATGGGAGGAAGTGGGCGGATGGCACCTTCATCCTCACCGTTTCGGTGGAGAGCAATGAGGTGACCGGCTCCGGCCAGGTCGGGACCTACTTCGGCGAGGACGTTCGGGTGGAGTCGGGCGACGGGCACGATCGGGAGAAGAAGATTCAGCAGGCCGGATCGGATGCCTTCAAGCGGATGGACTGGACCGAGGGAGCCGTGCAGGTCACCAGGGCGGCAGCGGACTTGATGGCCCGGCCCTGGTATAAGACGCCACTGTTGGCCCTCATCATCCCGGGTATCTTCGTCGTCGCCTTCGCCCTCAACGGTGCGGGCGCGCTGCTGTTGCGCAAGGGCTTCGTGATGGCGGCCGGGAAGTTCGACTCCACCACGGTCGGGGTCAACGACCGGGTCACCGCCGCGCAGGAGATCCCCGACGTCGGCCTGGGGGAGAAGATCCGCGCCACCTCCGGGGAGGTTCTGCGCATCTACGATGACAGCCTGAGCCAGCGCACGGCACTCAACGCCTTCGCCTGGCCCGTGATCAGTCCCGTCAACGGCCGGATGACCTCGCGGCTGAAGGATTTCGCCGGAAACGTCGACACCATCGTGGATGCCACACATATGCTCCAGAACGCCATCGTGCTCTACAACCGCGACTCCAGCTGGGAACAGATCTGGACTGAGGAGATCAACGAGACGGGCCGGGCCCTGCGCGGTTTCGCCGATCCGCGGTTGGCCAACCGCGTCGGCGTGCAGCGGGCGGAGGAGTTCAAACGCTTCGGAGCCGCCGGCGAGGCCGAACTCGAGGACATCAGACGCTCCGGAATAGAAGGGGGCGGCGAGAACATCGTGCAGTGCCTAGACCGGATCGCGGATCTGCGGAAGCGCTTGAGCGCACAGACCCAGGAACTACAGGCGCGGGGCACCGCATATGCGGGAGGGGCCGGCCGCTACATCTCGAAGGCGATCGACAAGGAGCAGAGTCGGGCAAATGGGGCCTCGCGGTCGATCACCGGCTATTACGACCGTCCATACTTCTCCACCCCCACTGCCTTCATGATCGGCTACGTCAACGGTCAGCACAACTATCAGCGCGCGCAGCAGAGCTCGTCGTCCTCATCGGGTTCGTCAACCGGCTACGGCTCCTCTGGCGGCGGTTTCTCCGGTTCCGGCAGTTCTTCGAGGTTCTGAGCACAGTGCGGGGAATGAGAAGGGGCGCCGCGGCGGTGGCCGTGCTGGTCCTGGCAGTGCTGACCGGCTGCGCGGGTTCCGGTGAGCCCGGTTCCGGGCGAACGGGGGCGGGGGAGTCCACGGCTGCATCGACTCGGGCATCGTCCGCGCCGGCCACGCCCACCGCCGCGGCCCCGACGCCCGTTGCCGCGCCGAAGATCCCGGCCCACGGCAGCGGCAAATGGCAGGCGGTGCACAAGGGCTCCAAGGCCAGGGGGAAGGGTCGCCGGGTCGATGTGGCCGTCCGCGTGGAGTCGAATCTGCCGATCGACGGGGCCGAGGCCACCGGCTTCATCATGGCCACCCTGCGCGATAAGCGGAGCTGGCAGCAGCTGGACGGAGTGCGCTTCGCCCTGGTGCCCAAGGCGGCAACAGCCGATGTCGTGGTCAATATCGCCAGTCCCGACACCACCGACCGGATGTGCCTGCCATTGAATACGGTGGGCAAGCTGTCGTGTCGCAACGGCCGCAATGTCATCTTCAACGCGCGCCGGTGGGTTGGAGCCGCAAAGGGGTTCGGCTCCTTGACCCAGTACCGGCAGTATCTGGTCAATCACGAGGTCGGCCACGCCCTGGGACATGGCCATGCCTATTGCGGAGGCAAGGGCCGGACCGCGCCGTTGATGATGCAGCAGACCAAGGGGCTGCACGGATGCAAGCCGAACGGCTGGCCCGCAGTGAAGTAGGAGAAACCTGTGGTGCAGGAGGCGGAAATGAAAATGGGCCCGGTTCCGAAGAACCGGGCCCATCGTGAAATGGCGACCCTGAAGGGACTTGAACCCTCGACCTCCGCCGTGACAGGGCGGCGCGCTAACCAACTGCGCCACAGGGCCATTATTCACTTGTGCCCACAAGGGGCGATTGCTTCGAAGAAGCAGTGGCTCCGACCGGCGTCGATCCGGTGACCTTTCGATTTTCAGTCGAACGCTCTACCAACTGAGCTACAGAGCCATATTCAATTTTCTCGTGAAAACGAGCTCTTCTGAAGAAGAACCACGTCTTCGCGACCCTGAAGGGACTTGAACCCTCGACCTCCGCCGTGACAGGGCGGCGCGCTAACCAACTGCGCCACAGGGCCATTATTCTATTGTCTGGAACTTCCGTTCCAGTCGTACCCCCAACGGGATTTGAACCCGTGTCGCCGCCGTGAAAGGGCGGTGTCCTAGGCCGCTAGACGATGGGGGCCCGGATTTCTCCTGTTCGAGCTAACCAGGCATTTACGCCCTGTTCGCTTGAACCTCCGTAAGCTTATCCCGAAACGAACCGCTAATGCAAAATCGATCGGGGGTGAGCTCTGTCACCACTCGTGTAGGGGTGTTTCAGGCATCAGGTGAGTGCCGCCCGTAGACTGATCGGATGGATCTTGACGCCGTCTCCGATGAGCTCTTCGACGACCTGGTGGCCCACGCCATGGATCGCCTGCCGGCGGAGGTCGCAGCGCATATGGACAATGTCGCCCTGTTCGTCGCCGACGATGCTCCGCCCGAGGACCCCGAGCTGCTGGGCCTTTATGACGGCATCGCCCTCACGGAGCGGACGGGCGATTACGGGTTCATGCCGCCGGACACCATCAGCCTGTTCAAGAACAACCTGGTCGCGATGTGTGCCGACGAGGGAGAACTGGCCGATGAAATCTTCATTACCATCGTCCACGAGATCGCCCATCACTTCGGTGTCGACGAAGACCGCCTGCACGAGCTGGGTTGGGGCTAATACACCGAATGACGCGATTTTGTCCGTGTCCGCCACGTCGCTTAGAGTTTCAAGCAGCTAGGAAACGAGTGATTCTACATTCGGGCCGAAAACCGGATCGCCGAGGCGGCCGAGTAATCCGAGCCCGAAGCGGAGGTAGCCAGTGACTGCAACACGATCCCGCGGGGGAGCCACACCCGCTCTGCGCATTCTCAATGCCTCGGGAATGGCCTATGAGGTGCATGAGTTCGAGCACGATCCGAATGTGCGCCAGTACGGGCCGGAAGCCGCTCATGCGCTGGGCGTGTCCGCCGATCGCGTGTTCAAAACGCTGGTCATCTCCGTCGACGGCGCACTGGTCAACGCGATCGTGCCGGTGTCGGGTCAGCTCGACCTCAAGGCCCTGGCCCAGGCGGCCGGCGGCAAGCGCGCAGAACTGGCGGGTCTGGCCGAGGCCGAAAGGACCACCGGCTATGTGGCGGGTGGGGTCAGCCCGCTGGGCCAACGCAAGCAGCTGCTGGTGGTGGCCGACCACACGATCAAGGACCATGAGACGATCTTCGTGTCCGGGGGCCGGCGCGGCCTGGACATCGAACTGACCCCGACGGCCTTCCTGGAGATCACCAACGCGACCTGCGCGAAGATCGCCACGCTCGACTAGGGCCTGGCACAGCCTCGCTCGAGCTCAGGGCTCCTCGCCCTCCAGATGGGCCAGTAGGTCGTCGAGTGAGTCGAAGACCAGGGTGTCGTCTTCGTCCTCGTCCTTCTCATCGAGCATCGCCGCGAAGACGTCGAGGTCCTCGTCCAGCTGCACCCGCACCCAATGATCCGGGAGGGTTTCCTCCGCGGCGAACTCGAGCAGCACCGCCTCGTGGAGCACCGCCACGCTGGTCAGCTCCATATCGTCGCGCAGGGCCGCCATCAGGTCCTCGTCCTGCGCGGATTCCTCTTCGAATTCCTCGGCTTCGATCAGTTCGTCGATCGTGGCCTCGACGATGGCCTGCCAATCCTCCGGGGTCTGGGCCAACAGCCCCTTGATGTGTCCGATGAGCACCGCGGAGTCGATTTGCGCTGCGGTGCGCTCTTCCAATTCCGGGTCCACATTGACGATCAGCTGTGCGTCGACGGCGGCTAGATCGGCCAGGCCGAACACGATTCCATCCGCTGCGTGCACATTGCTCAGTGCACCGGACGACTCGAGCGCCGTGCGCAGCGGTTCGAGGGACGGTGATTCGAGGGGATCTGCGGCGTTGTCGGCTGCGTTCATGTTCCCCAGTCTAGGGGAGTGGAGCCGGCTTGTGTGGGTCTGCGCGCGATCGGTTCAGAGCCAATCGGCCCGGCCCTCCACGGGCTCGATGCGCCCGGCCGACAAATCGGCCACCGCGGCCCTGGCGTCGGGGACCGCATCCCGCGGTACGGCGAAGGTCAGGGTCACCTCGGCGGCGAACCGCTGGTCGAGCACCCGCCAGCCGGCCTGCCCGATGCGGGCGCGCAGCAGCTCGGCCAGGGCGTAGGGGACGGTGACGGTCAGCGGGACCAGCAGGTCCCTGGTGGTGATCACCGCGTCCTCGAGTGCGGCCGAGACCGCCCCGCCGTAGGCGCGGACCAGACCGCCTGCGCCCAACAGGGTCCCACCGAAGTAGCGGGTGACAACGGCGACCACATCGGTCAGTTCACGGCCCACCAACACATCGAGCATCGGGATGCCGGCAGTACCTGAGGGCTCCCCGTCGTCGCTGGACCGGCGCACCTGCGGTGCGGGGCCCAGGACGAAGGCCGAGCAGTGGTGGCGCGCCTTCGGATGGTCCGCGCGCGCCGCTGCGACGACGGCCCTGGCGGCGGGCTCGTCGGCCACCGGCGCGACCACGGTCAAGAAGCGGGAGCGCTTGATCTCCAGTTCGGCTGCAACGGGTTCGGCCAGGCTGTACAGGGGCATACCGGCCAGCCTAGCGGGTGCACACGGACAGGATGCGGACAGGGCTTCACGCTGCCCGGCGCTGTGATCTACGATGTCCTCGACGGTGGTTCTGTGAGCCGCGTCGCAAACCCCGCCCTTTCCACCAGAAGGAAAAAGATAGTGTGACCGCTATGCCCGCCAACGCCCCGGAACTGTCTCCGGAGGAAACCGCAGCCATCGTCGCAGAATCCCAGCGCGCCTATGAGCTGGACCGTGCACATGTGTTCCACTCATGGTCGGCCCAGCAGCAGATCACCCCCATGGTCGTCTCCCGCGCACAGGGCTCCTATGTCTTCGACGGCGACGGCAAGCGCTACCTGGACTTCACCAGTCAGCTGGTCAACACGAACATCGGCCACCAGCACCCGGCAGTCGTCCAGGCGATCAAGGACCAGGCGGACCTGTTGTGCACCATCAACCCGGCCCACGCCAATGCCGCCCGCTCCGAGGCCGCCCGGCTCATCACCGAACGCACCCCCGCCGGGCTCGACCACGTGTTCTTCACCAATGCCGGCGCGGACGCCAATGAGCACGCGATCCGGATGGCCCGCCAGTTCACCGGCCGGCGCAAGGTGCTCTCGCGCTACCACAGCTACCACGGTGGGACCGACCTGGCCGTCAACGTCACCGGCGACCCCCGCCGGATCCCCAGCGACACCGCCGACTCGGGCGTTGTGCACTTCTTCGGCCCATTCCTCTACCGCTCCGAATTCGATGCGCAGACCGAGGAACAGGAGACCCGCCGGGCCCTGCACCATCTGGAACGGACCATCCAGCTGGAGGGCCCGGAGACCATCGCCGCCATCATCCTGGAGTCGATTCCCGGCACCGCCGGCATCATGATCCCCAGTGACGAGTACATGCAGGGCGTGCGCGAACTGGCCACGAAGTACGGCATCGTCTACATCGCCGACGAGGTGATGGCCGGGTTCGGCCGCGCCGGCAGCTGGTTCGCCTTCGAACGCTTTGGCATCGTGCCCGACGTCATCACCTTCGCCAAGGGCGTGAACTCCGGTTACGTGCCCCTGGGCGGAGTCGTGATGAACGATGCGATCTACTCCCACTTCGGCCAGCGCTCATACCCCGGCGGCCTGACCTACTCGGGCCACCCGCTGGCCTGCGCCGCCGCCGTGGCGACCATCAACGCGATGGCCGACGAGGGCATGGTGGACAATGCGGCCAGACTGGGCGAGGAGATCGTGGGCCCGCGCCTGGAGAAGATCGCCGCGAACGCCAAGCACGTGGGCGAGGTCCGTGGCACCGGCATGTTCTGGGCGATCGAGCTGGTCAAGGACCAGGAATCGCGCGAACCGCTGGCACCCTACGGCGGCGGCTCGCCGGAAGTCGCGGACATCCTGGCCAAGATCAAGGCCGCGGGCGTCCTACCATTCAACAACTTCAACCGGATCCACGTGGTTCCGCCGCTGAACGTCACGGAGGAGGAGCTCAACGCCGGCCTGGACGTCATCGAAGAGGTCCTGACCCAGGCGGACTACTCCGTCTGAGCCGATTCCGAGCCCGCTGCTCCGCAGGCTCTGGACAGCCGAGGCCCCGGCCCGGATCCGTATGTGCGGAACCGGGCCGGGGCCTCGGCTGTGTCGGGCGTCAGCGTGTGGGCAGCGGGACCGTTTCGAATGCCGCAGCAGCATGGCCGGCCCGCACGACCACGAGGAGCTCCGGATGCACGCGCCTGCGCGTCAGGGAGATCCGACCGCTGAAGGTGCCCGGCGAGCCGGCCACCGGGCGCAGGATGTGCCCGTCGGCCCACACCTGCGCGGTCCCGGCAGCAGGGGCCCCGGCCACAGTCACAGTGATGAGCCAGGAGCGCTCATCGGAGTCGATCGACACCGCGAAGTCCGGTGCGCCCGCCGGTTCCGGTCCGGTCGTGCCCGGTGCTGTTTCGGCCGCCGCGATCACATTGCCGGGCAGACTGGGCGTGAGGAAGGCCGGCACACGCCGGTGGGTTGCGGTCTCGAAAGCATGGGCTAAGTCCAAGAGGGCATCGTCTGTGTAGGCGGGCCCGGCAAAGGTCACATTGACCGGCATCGAGGTGTCGGCGATGAGGCCCATCGGCACTGACACCGTGGGGATGCCCAGGTGCCTGAACACGCGGTTGCCATTGGAGTACACGACGCCATTGCGCGATGCATCGGCGTGGCTCTCCGGCCGGGTGAACAGATCGTCGCGGCCCACGTCCCCGGCGGCGGGGAATGCGATGGCGTCCAGGGCGAGCCCGTCCATCCAGTCCTCCAGATCGACCCGGCGCACGGCTTCGAGTCCGCGGAGGACCTCCGCCAGCTGCGGCACCTCGTCATAGGATTCCGGGAGTCCTGCTTTGACGAGTTCGGCTAGGCGCTGGAAATCGTAGCCGCCGCGGGCCATTGTGATCCACACGGGTATGAGTGGGTCCTGGGCGGGGAACACGTCATCGCCGTCCACATCGGCCCAGCTGGTCAGGGCCGGGTCGCCATTGACGGCCAGGAACTGATCGAAGGCCATCGCGGCCACGGTACCGGTTTCGATTGCACGCCAGTCCGGGGGCACCAGGCCGCGCTCGGCCATGCCCCTGGCGCTCGGCCGGTCCTCCTCATAGTTCGAAACAACGGGGAAGTCGACTGCCACGACGGTGGCGCCGAGCCCTCGCAGATCGGCAGCTGCGCGGTCCCACAGGGCGCGCACCGCGGGGTTGATGACCGGTGGCACTTCCGCGGTGGGGTCCTCGCCGATGTACATCTTCGGCACACCGATGCGCAGGCCGTCCAAGCGTGCGGGCCGAACCCGTTCGCGCGGGGCCGGCAGCACGGTCGCCGGTGCGGGGAGTTCGACGGCGCTCTGCTGGCGCCAGAAGTCGCCGGTGGTCTGCGGGTCGTCCACCGCCAACACCTCGAGCAGCCGCAGCAGGTCGTCCACCCCACGGGTGTGCGGGACGACGACATCGCAGGTGGGGCGCAGGGGCCAATTGCCGCGAATGGACAACACCCCGCGCGAGGGAGTGTAGGCCACGAGCGCGTTGTTCGAGGCCGGCGAGCGGCCCGAGGAGACCGTCTCCTCTGCCATGCCGAAGGCGGCGAAGCTCGCCGCGGTGCTCGTGCCGGAGCCGTTGGACGAGCCCGAGCCGTAGGCCGCGGTCAGATAATCGGGGTTGTACGGGCTGCGCGCGTAATCGTAGAGCCCCGGCTGCACACCGCCGGCGGCCATCGGCGGCATATTCGTCTTGCCGATGAGCACGGCGCCTGCGGCACGCAGCAGTTCGACCGCGCGGGCGTCCTGTCCGGCCACCAGGTCGGCCAGCGCGGGCGACCCCGAGGCCACGGTGAGGCCGGCGACCTTGTAGCTGTCCTTGACGGTGAACGGAACGCCCTCGAGCGGTCCCACGGTGCCGGCGGCCCGCCGGGCATCGGAGGCGCGCGCCTCCTCCAGGCACTCGGGGTTGAGGACGGGGACGGCCTTGAGACACAGTCCTGTGCGGTCGTAGTACCCGATGCGGTTGAGATAGGCGCACACCAGGTCGACGCTTGTGACCCGGCCCGCTGCGAGCGCCTCCAGCAGCTGGCCGATCGACTTCTCGACGACGTCGAATCCTGTGCTCATGACTTCTGCTTCCTCCAACTTTCCGATTGTCCACGCGATCCGCCCCGGCCGGAGCCGGGGCGGATCAGCGGTTCTGTGGTGTTCTCGATTGCGCTCGATCAGAGCGTCGTGTGGGTCTCCACACCGCCCACGAAGGTCGCCAGCACTTCCGTGGCGGCGATCGTCGTGGGATCGACGGTCAGCGGATCGGCGCCCAGCACGACGAAGTCCGCCAACTTGCCCGGTGTCAGGGTGCCCTTGAGGTGGCCCTGGCCCGAGGCCTGTGCTGCGATCGTCGTGTAGGCCTGGACGGCCTGCAGTGGGCTCAGCTTCTCCGCTGCGGATCCCATCACCGCGCCGGAGCGGGTGGCGCGGTCCACGAAGGCCTGGATGCCGCGCAGCACATTGCCGTTGGCACACGGCCGGTCGGAGGAACCGGGCAGCAGGATGCCGGCGTCGAAGAAGGCCTTGGCGCGGTACAGCTGGGCGGTGCGCGGATGGTCCGCGCCTCCCAGCACCGTGTTCATAGAGTCGCCGATGTTGTCGGCGAAGGCCGACTGCGGGGTCACCGCGATGCCGTACTCCTTGATCCGCGGCAGCAGCGCATCGGGCACGATGGCGGCGTGTTCGATCCGGTTGGGCACGGGGTGGGCGTTGAGTGCCGAGGCCCGGCCGCCGGCGGCGGCACCGCCGTGGCCGGGTGCACCGTAGGTGTCCACGGCCTCGGCGATGATGTCCACTGCGCCCTTGACCGCCAGGTCGCCGATCGCATGGATCGCCAGCGACCAGCCGGACCGGTAGGCGGCCAGTGCCTGGGCGCGCAGCACCTCGAACTCGTCCTGCAGATAGCCCTTGGTGTCGCGGCCGGCGTAGTTCTCGCTCATCGCCGCGGTCTCGCCGGACAGGGCCCCGTCCATGAACATCTTGGTCGGGCCGATCGACAGGTAGTCGTCGCCGAAGCCGGTGACCATGCCCAGATCCAGTCCCGTGCCGAAATCATCGGCGGAGTTCGCCGTGATCGGGTGCAGGGTCTGGATGGCGGGCAGCAGCTGGGCGCGGGCCTTGAGCGCACCCGAGGTCCGTGCCCGCATATAGGCGCTGACCTCGACGGGGGAGTGGCCGATCCAGCCGCCGCAGATCCCCGCCTCGCCGAAGCTGGTGATGCCCTCGCGGGCGTATTCCGCGGTGGCCAGGCCCAGGACCTTCTCGATCTGGGCCTGCGAATAGGGCCGGATCAGGTCCTGGACGAGGTTCTGGGCGGTCTCCTCGACAAGTCCGGTGGGCCGGCCGGAGGAATCGCGGACCACCAGGCCGCCCTCGGGGTCGGTGAACCCTGGCGCGAGCATCCCGGCCTTGTCCATCGCCAGGGTGTTGGCGATTGCGGCGTGCCCGGAGACCTTGCGCAGGAACAGCGGGTGGTCGCCGCAGATCCGGTCCAGGATCTCCAAGTCCGGGTACTGGTCGGCGTAATCCTGCTGGGCGAAGCCGGTGGCGTTGATCCATTCGCCCGCGGGCAGGCGGCGCGCCTCGGCCTCGAGCTTGGAGTACAGCTCGTCCATGCCTCCGGGCAGGTTCTCCACGTCGACACTGTCGAGCGTCAGACCGAACCAGGTGGTGTGGCAGTGGACGTCGTTGAAGCCGGGCAGCACGGTCGCCCCGCCCAAGTCCAGCGTGCGGGCGGCCGGCAAGCCGGCCACGTCCTCGTCCAAGCCGATGATCCGCCCGCCCCATACGCCGATGGTGTGTGCAGTGGGCCGGGCCGGGTCCATGGTCTGGACGCGGGCCCCGGTGATGAGCAGATCGAGTTTCATCAGTATTTGTATCCTTCCACTTTGACACTGAACTTCGGCGCCAACGCCGAGCAGATCAGGGTGATCGCACCGAAGACGATGAGCATGATGGGCGCGGGCCACCAGGCCTCACCCGATGCATGGAGTAGCGCGGTGGCGATCATCGGCGTGAAGCCGGAGACGATGGAGCCCAGGTTGGCGGCGATCGCGACCCCGGACAGGCGGTGGGCCGGCGGGAACAGAGCGGTCATCAGGGCGCCGTTGGCGGCGTAGGGCACCGACAGGCAGGCGACGCCGAAGGCCACGCCCAGGATCACCAGCACCGGATTGGTGGTATCGACCATGAGGAAGACGGGGAAGGCGCACAGGATGGTCAGCACCCCGCCGATCACGGACACGCGGGCAGGGCCGTACTTCTGGCCGAGCTTGCCGCCGTAGACCAGCACCAGGATCTCCAGGGCCGCGCCCACCAGGGTGGCAGCCAGCAGCAGGTTCTTGTTCATGCCCAACTGCTGGGTGCCGTATGACACGACGAAGGTGGTGACCAGGAAGAAGCCGGCACCGCCGGTCAGATTGGCGCCGAAGCCGATGAGCACCTGCAGGGGCGAGTGCTTGAAGACCTGGATGATAGGGGCCGATTCCTTGGCCGATTCCTCTTCCAGCTCCTGGAACACCGGGGTTTCCTCCAGGTGCTTTCGGATGTAGACGGAGACCAGCAGCAGTGGGATGGCCAGCAGGAACGGGATGCGCCAGCCCCACATGTTGAAGTGCTCGTCATTGGTGATGATGATGCCGACCAGGAAGAAGAAACCGGAGGACAGGATGGTGCCGATGGGCGAGCCGATCTGGGGGAAGGCGGCATACCAGGCGCGCTTGTGCGCCGGCGCGGATTCCACCGCGGCCGTCACAGCGCCGCCCCATTCGCCGCCCACGGCCAGGCCCTGGAAGACGCGCAGGATGATGAGCAGGACCGGGGCGGCCATGCCGATCGCGTGGCGGTCAGGCAGCAGGCCGATCAGGCCGGTGGCGGTGCCGATGCCCACCACGGTGATCATCAGGACGGTCTTGCGGCCGATCTTATCGCCCAGGTGGCCGAAGATCAGGCCGCCGATCGGGCGGGCCACGAAGCCAACGGCCATGGTGGCGAAGGACGCCATGGTGGCCAGGAAGGGGTCGGAGGAATCGAAGTAGAGCACATTGAAGATCAGTGCGCTGGCGGTGGTGAACAGGAAGAAGTCGTACCACTCCATGGCGGTGCCCACCAGGGCCGCGATCGCGGCCTTCTTGGCGGTCTGTTCATCGACGTGGTGGGTGGTCTCCACCTTTTCGCGCATTCCGGGCGCGGTTGAGTCGCTCAAGGGTCTCCTTAGTCGCTATTCCTGGGCCCGCGAACGGGGCCGAGGCCGTGGCCGCGGCGGTGGCCGGGCTCACGAAGGGGAACAGGGACATGTTACATGCGGCACTGTGATGCCTAGAACACGAATGCCCGGAAGGCGAGCCTTCCGGGCATTCGTTCACACAGGTTTTACATGGGCCGAGGTGCGCCCCCGGGTTTCAGGACCCGCTCAGCGGGCCGGTCAGGACCGGGGCTCCGTGGGGTGCAGGACGCGGGACAGGAAGCTCCTGGTGCGCTCGTGCTGCGGATCGCCGATCACCGCCGAGGGCGGCCCGGCCTCGACCACCACGCCGCCGTCCATGAAGACGACCCGGTCGGCGACCTCGCGGGCGAATTCGATCTCGTGGGTCACCACGATCATCGTCATCCCCTCATCGGCCAGATCGCGCATCACGCCCAGCACATCGCCCACGGTCTCCGGATCCAGGGCCGAGGTGGGCTCGTCGAACAGCATCAGGCTGGGGTTCATCGCCAGGGACCTGGCGATGGCCACGCGCTGCTGCTGTCCGCCGGAGAGCTGTTCCGGTTTGGCGTCGAGCTTGTCGGTCAGCCCGACCAGGGCGATCTGCTTCTGGGCCTCCGCGTCAGCCTGTTCCGCTGTGCGCTTGAGGACCTTGCGCTGGGCCACGGTGAGGTTCTCCCGCACGCTTAAGTGCGAGAACAGGTTGAAGCCCTGGAAGACCATGCCGATGCGCCGCCGTGCGGCGTCGATGTCGAGGTCCGGATCCGTTATGTCCATTCCGTCGACCACGATGGAGCCGTGGCTGGGCGTCTCCAGTAGGTTGATGCAGCGCAGCATCGTCGACTTACCCGAACCGGAGGGGCCGATGACGCACACGACCTCGCCCCTGGTGATCTCCAGGTTGATATCGCGCAGCACCTCGTTGTCTCCGAAGGATTTGCCCAGGTTCGTGATCGAGACGATCGGTGTTTCCTCTGACGTGCTCATCTCATGCCCCCATTCCCGCGGATCCGTACTTGCGTTCGAGCCTGCGCGAAAGATATGACAGCGGCAGGGTGATGATCAGATAGCACACGGCGATCACCAGGAACGGCGTCAGACTCGCCGATGACACGATTTCGGAGCGGGCCAGCATGGCCAGTTCGCGTTCCGTCACGGACGCGCCCAGGATGTAGGCCAGGGACGAGTCCTTGGTCAGCAGGATCAGCTCGTTGGTCAGCGGCGGCAGGATGATCCGGAAGGCCTGCGGCAGCACGATCGTGATGGTGGTCCTGGTGTGGGACATGCCCAGGGACCTGGCGGCCTCGATCTGCCCGCGCGGCACCGCCTGGATGCCGGCGCGGATGGTCTCGGCCATATAGGCCGAGGACACCAGGCCCAGCGCGATCGTGATCGACACGAGCCGCGGGATCTGCGCATCCGGGAAGGCCGCGGGAAGGCCGAAGCCCATCGCCAGGAACACCACCAGGGCCGGCAGCCCGCGGAAGAACTCGATGTAGGCGAACGAGATCCCCCGGTAGACCGCCACCGAGGACAGCCGCATGAGGGCCAGGACGATGGCGGCGGCCAGGCCCACGACGAAGCCCAGCAGCGTGAAGATCACGGTGTTCTTCAGCGCGACCGTGATGACCTGCGGGAACATCCCGGCGGCCACCTTGGGGTCGGCGAAGGTATCCAGCAGGGTCTGCCAGTCGGCCGCGAAGGCCAGGACCACGACGACGATCACCAGGATCGCGTACTGGATCCCGCGCGAGAGTCGCTGTTTCTGACGTCTCTTCATGGGCGTCACTTATCGGTCGCGGCGGCCGAGGCCCCGGCCGTGGGCGCGTCCACGCCGAACCATTTCTTGTAGATCTCGTTGTAGGTGCCGTCGGACTTCAGCTGTGCCAGCACCTCGTTCGTGGTCTTGAGCAGTTCGGCGTTGCCCTTCTTCACGGCGATTCCGTAGTGTTCGCCCGTGGCGATGTCGAAGGCGACGTTGAAGCCGGAGTTCTGCTTGGCGTAGTCGTAGAGCACGCCGTTGTCGTTGATGACGGCGTCGACCTGGCCGTTCTTCAGGGCCTCCAGCGACAGGGGCAGGTCCTCGTAGGTGGTGTTGGTCGCGTCCTTGATGTTCTCATTGGCGTACATCTCACCGGTCGTGCCCTGCTGGACGGCGATCTTCATGCCCTTGAGATCGGCTTCCGAGGCGGGCTTCTTGTCCTTGACGAGGACGGCCTGGTTCGCGTCGAAGTAGGAGTCGGAGAAGTCGACCTTGCCCTTGCGCTCATCGGTGATCGTGGTGCCGGCGGCGGAGATATCGCAGGTCTTCTGGTTGAAGGCGGCGCCGGTCGTGATGGTCTCGAAGGGGGTGTCGACGACTTCCTGCTCCAGGCCCAGCTTCTCGGCGACCTTGGCTACGATGTCGACGTCGAAGCCGACGATCTCGCCGCCCTTCTCGTACTCGAAGGGCTGGTAGGACAGGTGGGTGCAGTTGGTCAGCTTGCCCTCGTTGATCGGGGTGAAACCGTCGGCCGATTGGGAATCCTTGTCCGAGGCCGAACCGCCACAAGCGGACAGTGTCAGGACGACGGCGGCCAGTGCAGCCGCGATGGGGAGTGCTTTCACGGGTATGTTCCTCCTGGGTGTCTCCGGTCACGTAACCGGGGGTGGAAGGAACTATACCGACAATATGAGAAGAACGTGTAACGCACGTAACAGGTATCCAAAACCACTGTGGCCCCACTGCATCGCAGTGGGGCCACGGACAGGACGCGCGCGGCTCAGTCGTCGACCAGGACCACGTCCAGGGTACGGGGGCCGTGCACGCCGGCCACTCGCTCCAGTTCGATGTCAACGGTCGCAGACGGCCCCGACACCCAGGTCTGGGGCAGGGTGGCGAGCTCGCGCTCGATCAGGACGGCCACGGCCTCGGGCACCAGCTGCACGATGTCGGAGACGAACACCAGGCAGATGTGGTGATCGGGCACCAGGGTGATCGCGCGGCGCCCGCAGCCGGGGCCGGACAGGCAGATCGTGCCGGTGTCGGCGATCGCCACCTGGGAACCGGTGACCACTGCGTCGATCACCGTGTTCAGCTCCTCCTTGGGCGTGGGATCCGAACCGGAATCCTGGCGCACCTCGGCGGTGACCTCGGACAGCAGGGCGTCGTCCAGATCATCGGGCACCACGATCCGCTTGGCATCCCCGAGCAGGCGCGCCACGGTCGCCGGGACCTCGGCCTCGGACACGCGGGTGACACCGGCGTCGTAGTCGACCAGCCGGTCGGTCAGCAGCGCGACCAGACCCTCGCGGTCCAGCTCGCCGGTCACGGACTGGTGCGCTGGGATCTCCGGCGGTTCGTGATCGGCCGGTACGAAGCCCTGCTCGCCCACGGTGCCCTCGCGGCCCAGGGCCGCGGAGATCCTGGCCAGGACTTCGGACCGGGCGTCGGGGAAGGACGGCTGCGGTTCCGTTTCCGGGTCGGCGGCCGGTTTGGTGCCGAGCATCCTCTTGAGCGGATTCGAGGTCATTTCGCATCTCCGTTCCCACGGGCGGAATTCCCGCGTTCCCTGGCCCACCACGTCCGGAACGATTCCTTGGGCGGCTGGGGGACCGTGCGGGTCTTCGTCCACTTGCCCGCCACACCCGGGGCCTTCTTCAGGCCCTCGGGGGAGACCATCAGCTTCGCCAGCGGCAGGCCCTTCTCGACCGCGGCCATGCGCTTGCCGTCCGACATCATCCAGGAGGCCGCGGTCAGTGCCGCGTCCAGCTGGCTGTGCGGCAGCTTGCCCAGCACACCGGCCTTCTGCTCTGCCTTGCGCTCCTTGTTCTCCACGTCCTCGGCGCGCAGGCGCACCAGCATCTCCGGGATGTTGATCTTCACGGGGCAGGCGTCGTAGCAGGAGCCGCACAGGCTTGAGGCGTACGGCAGGCTGCCGTTCTCGCTCTCGTCCACACCGGTCAGCAGCGGGGTCAGGATCGCACCGATCGGGCCGGGGTAGACAGAGCCGTAGGCGTGCCCGCCGGTGCGCTCGTAGACGGGGCAGACGTTCATGCAGGCAGAGCAGCGGATGCAGTGCAGGGCCTGGCGGCCGTGCTCATCGGCCAGCGCCCTGGTCCGCCCGTTGTCCAGCAGCACGATGTGCACGTTCTGCGGACCGTCGCCCTCGCTCACGCCCGTCCAGTAGGAGGTGTACGGGTTCATCCGCTCGCCGGTGGACGAACGCGGCAGCAGCTGCATGAAGGTGCCGAGGTCCTCGAACTTCGGCAGCAGCTTCTCGATGCCCATGACGGTGATGAGGGTCTCCGGCAGGGTCACACACATCCGGCCGTTACCCTCGGACTCGACCACGCCCAAGGTGCCGGTTTCGGCGATGCCGAAGTTGGCGCCGGAGATCGCGACCTTGGTGGACATGAATTTCTTGCGCAGGTGCTTGCGGCTGGCCTCGGCCAGATCCTGCGGATTGTTCGACAGGTTCGGGTCGGCATCGTCCATCTCGCGCAGGAAGATCTCGCGGATCTCATCGCGGTTGCGGTGGATGGCCGGCACCAGGATGTGGCTGGGGCGGTCGTGGCCCAGCTGGACGATGAGTTCGGCCAGGTCGGTTTCGAAGGCGTCGATGCCGTGGGGCTCGAGGTATTCGTTCAGGCCGATCTCCTGGGTGGCCATCGACTTGACCTTGATGACCTCGCGCCGGCCGTTGTCCAGCACGGGTGCGTTCTGCTTGACCAGGTCCTCGACGATCCTGTTGGCCTCGTCTGCGTTGCGCGCCCAGTGGACGTGGCCGCCGCGGGCGGTGAAGGCGGCTTCGAACTGGGTCAGCAGTTCGGGCAGCCGGTCCATCACATAGGACTTCACGCCCGAGCCGTTGTCGCGCAGGTCCTCCCAGTCGGGGCGTTCGGCCACGCGCAGTGCCCGCTTGCCGCGGATCGTGGTGGTGGCCTTCGTCAGGTTGGTGCGCAGCTGGACATTGCTCAGCTCGTGTTCGGCGACCTGCGGGAAGGGCGCGCCCTCCTTCAGGAAGCCCTGGCCGGCGACCGGCCGCAGGGTCACGCCGTCCTTGCCGAGGACCATGGGGGTTCCGATGTTGACGGCGGTCATCGCAGGGCACCTCCGCTCACGAGCTCTTCGTCGAGGACCAGCGGGTTCTCCTTGGTCGAGGCCAGGATCCGGGCCAGGTGGACCGTGGCGGGCACGCTGCCCTGGGCCGGGAGGAGTTCCGAGGTGCGCGAGAGGCCGCCGCCGATGTGCATGAGGCAGCTGGCGTCGCCGCCGGAGCACACCTGTGCGCCGGTGCCGATGATCGCGTCGACCTTGTCCGAGAGCATCGCCGAGGACACCTGCGGGTTCTTCACGGAGAAGGTGCCGCCGAAGCCGCAGCAGGAATCCCAGTTATCGGCCTTGACCACTGTGGCGCCCTCGACGGTCTCCAAGAGGCGCTGCTGCCGGTCGCCCAGGCGCAGCAGCCGCATCCCGTGGCAGGAGGGGTGGTAGGCGATCTTGTACGGGAAGTACGAGCCCAACTGTTCGGCGGCATCGGTGATGCCCTCGACATCGGTGAGGAACTGCGCCAGTTCCATGGTGCGCCCGGCGATGTCGGTGGCGCGCTTGGACAGCTCGTCGTCGTTGTTGTATTCGGCGATCATGGGGTGCTGGTGGCCCAGCGAGGCCACGCAGGAACCACTGGGGGCCACCGCATAGTCCCAGGATTCGGCCTCGAATGCCCGCACGTGGTTCTCCACGACCGGGTAGGCCTGCTTGAACTTGCCGGAGTTGATGTGCATCTGACCGCAGCAGGCCTGGCCGGCGGGGAAGATGACCTCATGCCCCAGTCGTTCCAGAATGCTGACGGTCGCGCGTGCCACCTCCGGGTACATCGCATCGACGATGCACGTAGCGAAAAGCGCGATTCTCACGGTGTCTCCCAATAATCCGCAGTGTGTCGATTGGCAGGCCGGTCGCGTTCAGCGGTTTCCGCCTGCCGCTGGAACTACCGTACGCACGATGGGCCGTCCCGGGCCCGGCGGCTGGCCCGACCGTGTTCTGCGCAACGTCGTGACGCCGGTTATCCAGGCCACGACACCCCTGACCTGCGATGTTTTAAGATCGGCTGGGATGAAATCGCAAAGCTGTCCTTGCGTTAAGGTGAGCGCTCACACGGGCACTACGTCGCGGGCCCGGGTCCGTCGGCGCCGGTAGCCGATCACGGCGGCCAGGATGAAGCAGAAGCCGATTGCGGTCAGCCCGACCCCGGTGAAGGCCGGCGCCCGGTAGCCCAGTCCCGCGTCGATCACGACCCCGCCGAGGAACGCGCCCAGGGCATTGGCCAGATTGAACGCCGATTGATTCATCGCGGCGGACATGCTGGGGGCGTCGTGGGTTTCGCGCATCAGGCGCACCTGCAGGCCCGTGGTGAAGATGGAACCGCCGATGCCCAGGAGCACCATGCACACCACGATCGCCGGGAACAGATGGGCCAGGGTGCCGAAGGCGGCCAGGACGATGCCCAGGCCCGCCACTCCGATGATGACGGCGCGTTCGATCGACTTGTCGATCAGCGGGCCTGCGATCAGCGAGCCCAGGGTCATCCCGACTCCATAGGCCACCAGCACCCAGGGGACCACGGAGTCCGCGGCACCGGCCAGATCGGTCACCGTCGGCGCGATATAGGTGTAGACGGCGAACATGCCGCCGAACCCCAGGGAGCCGGCCAGCAGGGTCAGCACCACCTGTGGGCGGGCCAGGGTGCGCAGCTCGGCCCGGGTCGAGGGCCGCTGGGCCGGGGCGGGGTCCCCCGTGGCAGTGTTCGTCCCCGTGGCTCCGACGGCGGGCACGAACAGGGCCACCGCCAGGAAGTTGACCACTCCGACGGCTGCGAAGACGAAATAGGAGGTGCGCCAGCCCAGCTGGGCGCCCAGCACGGTGGCCGCCGGTACGCCGACGATGTTCGCGATCGTCATGCCCAGCATCACCCGCGCCACGGCCGTCCCCGAGCGCTCAGGGCGGGTTAGGCGGGCTGCGACGATTCCGGCGACTCCCAGGTAGACGCCGTGGGGCAGCCCGGAGACGACGCGGGCGATGAGCAGCATCGACATACTGGGGCTGGTCGCCACCAGCAGGTTGCCCAGGATGAACAGGCACACCATGGCCAGCAGCAGCGGCTTGCGCGGGACACGGGAGGTCAGGGCGGTGATGAGGGGTGCGCCCACCACCACGCCCAGGGCGTAGGCGGAGACCGCATGGCCGGCCTCGGTGATGCTCACTCCCAGGTCCGCGGCGAACTGGGGCATCAGCCCCATGGTGGCGAATTCCGTCAGGCCCAGTCCGAAGGCACCGATGGCCAGACAGGCATACGACACGGGGACGGGGAAGCTGCGGTGGTCGGCGGGCTGCCGGGGAACTGAGGGCACGGGCGATAAGCCTAGTAGGCGGGAGGCAACCCGCATAACGGTACTGGTGCACGCCTTTCAGTTTCGTATACTGAGTCACATAAGTCTCAATAAGTGAGATTCTGTGAGATTTTCCCTTGTCGTCGGGCGTACTGTCTTCTTTGCGCGGTTGCCACAGCAAACGCTGATAGAACACTCAGGCTCACCCATGGCCCGGCCGTTCGCCGTTTCACCATTCGGAATCAAGAATCAAGGGATCATGTCCACCCACACCAGTAACGCCGCGGCAGGCGCGGCTCATGGCGGTCAGGCGGTCGACAACATCGCACTGGCCCGCAAGACGAACACCCGCGGCAAAGTCCTGACGGCGTCGATGATCGGTACGACGATCGAGTTCTTCGACTTCTACTCGTACGCGACCGCGTCCTCGCTGGTCTTCCCCGCTCTGTTCTTCCCGCACCAGACCTCGACGACACAGCTGCTGAGCTCCTTCGCCGTGTTCGGCGTCGCCTTCGTCGCCCGCCCGATCGGCTCCGTGCTCTTCGGCCACTTCGGTGACAAGATCGGTCGCAAGAAGACGCTGATCGCCTCGCTGCTCATCATGGGCATCGGCACCTTCCTGATCGGTCTGCTGCCGACCGCGGAGACCCCCGGATGGATGATCCTGGCCCCGCTGTTCCTGGTGCTGCTGCGCTTCTGCCAGGGTGTGGGCCTGGGCGGTGAGTGGTCCGGTGCAGCACTGTTGGCGACCGAGAACGCCCCGAAGGGCAAACGCGCCATCTGGGGCACTTTCCCGCAGCTGGGAGCCCCCGTGGGCTTCATCATCGCCAACCTGCTGTTCGTCGCGATCAGCTACGGGATCTCGCCCGAGGCGTTCCTGAACTGGGGCTGGCGCATTCCGTTCCTGCTGTCGGCCATCCTGGTGGCCGTCGGCCTGTGGGTCCGCATGTCCCTGATGGAGACCCCGGCGTTCCAGCTGGTCGAACAGAAGCAGCAGATCGCCAAGGCCCCCATCGCCACGGTCTTCAAGACCAGCTGGTGGCAGATGATCCTGGGCACCTTCATCATGCTGGCGACCTATGTGCTGTTCTACTTCATGACGGCCTTCACCCTGACCTACGGCACCTCGCCCGACACCACCGATAAGGCGGCTGCCGCTGCGGCCAAGGCCGGCAAGGCCTTCGATCCGGCGACCTTCGTGCCCGGCCTGGGCTACACCAAGAACGAATTCCTGGTCTACCTCATCATCGGCGTGATCTTCTTCGGCGTCTTCACCGTGGTCTCCGGGCCGCTGGCGGAGAAAATGGGCCGGCGCAAGATGCTGAGCATCGTCACCGTGCTGATCGGGGTCTACGGCCTGTGCCTGCAGCCCCTGTTCACCGCCGGCACCGCAGGGGTGTTGGCCGGTCTGATCATCGGCTTCACCCTGATGGGCCTGACCTTCGGACCGATGGCGGCCTATCTGCCTGAGCTGTTCCCCGCGAACGTCCGGTACACGGGTTCGGCGATCTCGTACAACATGTCCTCGGTCATCGGCGCGGGTCCCGCCCCGTTCGCCATGGTCGCGCTGTGGCAGCACTCGAACGGCGGTTCGATCTTCACCGTCGGCCTGTACATGCTGGTCGGTGCGGTGCTCACGGTGATCGCCCTGCTCCTGGCCAAGGACACCACGCACGTCGATATGGAAGCCGAACTCGCCTGATCCCGGGCGGGTGCCGGCAGCGCATCCCCGCAATACACGAGGGCGGCGCCCGCGGATGATCTCCGCGGGCGCCGCCCTCGTGTGTGGTTCCGGTGTCTAACTCACTTGCGATCCGACAGTGCCCATGCGGCACCCGCGGCCACAGCGGTGACGACGCCCACGGCGGGCCAGGCGCCGAGCTTCTTGGCAAGCGGATGTGACAGGCCGAAGCCCAGCAGGTACGTCGCGGCCAGCGCCGAGGTGGTGGCCGGGTTGGTCTTCTTCAGCCAGCTGCGGCCGGCGTAGGCGCCGGCGGCGGCCAGGACGACTCCGCCGAGGGGGCGGATAAGGGTTTCGCGGGCGGTCAGATAGCCGCCCACCAGGCCCGCGGCGACGACGGCTGCGGTGTTCACTTCTTCAGCTGCTTTCATGTGTGCGATCCTACTCCGCGGGTCTTCGGCGGTCTCACCGGCGGCCTCGGACCAGGCCGGCGAGGACCAGCACCACAAGCGAACCTCCCACGGCGAACAGCCAGGTGCTCCAGGAGAAGAACGCCAGGTTGGGGTTGAAGCCCAGGGCACGGCCGATGAAGCCGCCGACGATCGCACCGACGACGCCCAACAACAGGTTGCTGAAGAAACCACCGCCGTGGTCCCCCGGCAGCAGGAAACGGGCGATGGCACCGGCCACCAGCCCCACGATGATCCACGCCAAGATACTCATGTGGTCAGCCTAACAAGCATCGGTGGAACCGGGCTGGGAAGAGACAGGGCGAATGATGGGCCAGGAGCCGGGGCAGAGGGGACCCACACTACCACGACCAGGTGCCTTGCCGGTATCCTGGTGAGTCCGGATGCCGAAGAGGCGACCTACCCGGTGAGGAACCGGGCAATGAACGAGGAAGACGGAGGCCCTGTGTCCCAGGAGTCGGACGAGTCGAGTACCGAGTCGAGGAAATGGCCGCGCACCCTGCGAGCCCTGCGTGTGGCGGGCCGCTGGAGCGCGCGGATCGGTGGTTGGCTGCTGGTCTGGGTGGGCCTGACGCTGTTGGCCGCCGGATGGAACATCCGCCAGGTCTGGGGCGATATCACCGTCGACCAGATGCTGACGAACATCACCGGCGTCCGCCGTGACGGCGGGGGCGGCGACCTGGCTATCCAGGCCGTCTGGTGGATCGGCGTCGTACCGCTGGTCGCCACGGTACTGCTGGCCGTCATCGTCTATCTGCTGCGCCGCCCCGGCCGCAAGCGTGCGGGCCGCACGTCCAAGGCCACGGGCGTCCGCCGGATCGCGGCCGTGCAGAGCCCCACCGGGAGGGGACTGCGGCGCTTCGGTGCAGTGGTGCCGATCGCGCTCGTCACGGCCATCGCCGTGACCGGCACGGCGACGTTCTCCTCGGCTGTGAGCATGCCGGACTACATCCGTGCGGTGCGCTCGAACCTGGACCTGGGGCCCTATTATGCGCAGCCCACGGTTGACAGGGCCGCTGCGAAGAAGGTCGCCGGGGGCAAGAAGAACCTGGTGTTGATCTACCTGGAGTCTGGGGAGGCGACGCTGGGCGATGACAGCGTGTTCGAGAAGGACATGCTGGCACCTGCCAAGGAGGCCACGCAGGGCTGGGCCGGGATCGACGGCCTGCAGCAGTACCACGGCGGGGGCTGGACCATGGCCGGAATCGTCTCCAGCCAGTGCGGCATCCCCCTGCGCGGCAAGAGCGCTGCGACCGGCGACAAGATCATGAACGAGCTGGGAACGGAACTGGACAGCTTCATGTCAGGGCAGACCTGCCTGGGCGATGTGCTGGCCGACAACGGGTACACGAACACCTTCATAGGCGGGGCGAACGCGGACTTCGCGGCCAAGGGAACGTTCCTGCGCACCCACGGTTACGACACCATCAAGGACCTCAAGACCTGGCGGGCCGCCGGCGAGGCCTCCAAGGACATCCGCAGCGACTGGGGCCTGAGCGATAAGCGGCTGATGGAGCACGCGAAGGACGAGGTCGACCAGCTGCACAAGAAGTCGCAGAAGACCGGCAAGCCGTTCAACCTGTCGATGCTGACGCTGGACACGCACGAACCCGTGCACGTCTACGACTCCTGCAAGGTCGACACCCAGGATCAGCTGGCCTCCGTGTTCTCCTGCTCTATGGCCACCGTCGCGGGCTTCCTCGACCACATGAAGGACAAGGGGTACCTCGACGATACGACCGTCGTCGTAATGGGCGACCACCTCAAGCACATGGCCGGGTGGAACGCCTACCACGAGGAACTCGACGGCCGTGACGACCGCACCGTGTTCAATCGCATCTGGGTGCCGGGGACGAAGAACGGTAAAACACCGTTGGGCACCCCGCGCGCAGGCGTGGACCAGCTCAACTGGCTGCCCACGATCATGGACGCCGTCGGAGTGCCGGCCACCGGTTCCCGGGCGGGCCTGGGCGTTTCGGCCTTCGCGCCGGAAATCCCGGCAGAGTCCGCGCAGGCGTTGGATGAGAACAAGTACAAGGAACTCCTGGATGCCAGGTCCGGCGACTTCTACGCCAGGGCCTGGGGCGAGGCGAAGTGAGGCGTGCGGATTTTTCCAAACCCACCGACAGGCGTTAGGATGTTCGGGTGTGTGGCGGTCGCATGATCTCCCACGCACGGGCCTCTAGCTCAGTTGGTAGAGCAGCGGACTTTTAATCCGCGGGTCGAGGGTTCGATCCCCTCGGGGCCCACCAGAAGTTGGTTGTTCAAACCGCCGACATTTCCGGTTTGACCTGCGTGGACTGCCGTCTCCCCGTCTGGGGAGGCGGCAGTTTGCTGTACTCCGGGGTCGAACAGGATGTGGAACGGCTCCCCTGCCCGGCCGTCGATGCCGTCGTCTGTGACGAGCAGGCGTTCGAAGAACGCCTGGTTCGCGATGCGACGCAGGGAGTCGTCCACGCTCATGTAGATCTTGTGCGCGTTGCCTGCCAGGGCAAGGCAGTCGTCCAGGTGGGCGCGGGCCTGTTCGTACTCGACGGAGCTGGCTTCGATGCGGGCGTCGAGGAACCCGATCTGTCGGGCGATGCGGTCCTGCTCCGACTTGAGCAGGTCGATGGGCACGGCTCCGGCGTAGTGGGCTTGCAGGAGCTTGTGGCGCTCGTCATGCAGCCGGTCGCGTTCGGCGATCTGGCTCTTGCGCTCGCTCTTCGCGGTGGCGTAGAGCCGGTCGAACTCGGCGTGGATGAGCTTGCGCAGCGGCTCGATGACGTGGGCGGGGATCTGCACGCTGCGGTAGTAGTCTTCGACGGCGGCTTCGACGTCGGGCACGTACATGGCCTTACGGTCGCAGGCGGTGCGCTTCTTGTGCCGGCCGGAGCAGATGAAGTACGGGTAGATCACCCCACGGCCGCTCTTGGCGTTGGTGAGGATCAGCCGCGACCCGCACGTACCGCAGAAGATGCTGCCCTTGAGGTAGTGGTCGTGGGCCTGGGTCTTCTCCCCGGAGATGCGGTGCGAGGCGAGCACGGTCTGCACCCGGTACCAGACCTCGGGAGCGACGAGGGGTTCGTGCAGGCCGTCGTACATCGCGCCTTTGAACAGCACGTTGCCCTTGTAGTACGGGCTGGCGAGCAGCTGCTGGATCGTGGACAGCCCGGGCGCCTTCTCGGGTCGCTTCGGCGTCGGCACGGTCGTCAGGCCGCGGTCGATGAGTTCTTCGCGGAGGGTGATGGTCGAGTAGTTCCCCGTCGCGTACGCCTCGAACGCCCACTTGATGAGCGGGCCGCGCTTCGGGTCGACTTCGATGCTGCGCACCTCCCGGCCCAGTTCGTCGCGGTGGGTGGCGTTGAGGTAGCCGATCGGGGCCTTGCCGGGCTCTTCCGGATTGAGGGTGTAGAGAATTATCCGACAGGGGTAGGTGTGTCGTAGGGGGTGTGAAGAAGGCCCCGCGGTGAGAATGGGAATTGTCTAGAAACCGATTCCTCACCACAAGGCCTTCG